>WFXD01000005.1 GCA_015490795.1 Gammaproteobacteria bacterium | reverse complement strand
TCCTCCACACGCGCCTCCCCCGCGCAGGCGGGGATCGACCTATGCTACACAGCACGCTTTTACCAGCCTTTTGGCCTCCCCCGCGCAGGCGGGGATCGACCTCGATTTTCTGGCTTTATCTCCTGCTTTTTCACGCCTCCCCCGCGCAGGCGGGGATCGACCTCGCGCCCTCTAGGCCTGCACATGCCTTCTATAGCCTCCCCCGCGCAGGCGGGGATCGACCATACCGCGATGTTTAAAGAGATGCTTAGAGTTGGCCTCCCCCGCGCAGGCGGGGATCGACCTGTTGATGGCGGAGACATATCTAGAAATGTCATGCCTCCCCCGCGCAGGCGGGGATCGACCTTCCCCAGTTGGGATTTGCCTTTTTGTGGCTTAGCCTCCCCCGCGCAGGCGGGGATCGACCCTCATCGATTAAATTTGCGTGTGAGTTTAATCCGCCTCCCCCGCGCAGGCGGGGATCGACCTGCGTCCCAGGCCAAGATGTTAAAATGCCAGTGGCCTCCCCCGCGCAGGCGGGGATCGACCAGAATGGATAGGACACTCAGTAACACTTTTTTGGCCTCCCCCGCGCAGGCGGGGATCGACCTATGAAGACTATCAGCAAAACATTCAGCTTCAAGCCTCCCCCGCGCAGGCGGGGATCGACCTGTCATTAAACCAACAGCGCTAAAGATTCTACAGCCTCCCCCGCGCAGGCGGGGATCGACCGCACCCCACTTAAGACGGCAGGACATCCATACGGCCTCCCCCGCGCAGGCGGGGATCGACCCTCATTGTCGATGTCTCTGTCCTTACAAAGCTGGCCTCCCCCGCGCATGCGGGGATCGACCTCTCCTTTAGTGTCCCTTCTTCTATCTTGTCGCGCCTCCCCCGCGCATGCGGGGATCGACCCTACAACGGGATTTGCTATAAAGAGCGCCATTAGCCTCCCCCGCGCATGCGGGGATCGACCTTTTTCTGGTCGAGTCTGATTGTGGAAGTTGAAGCCTCCCCCGCGCATGCGGGGATCGACCCTATCTGTTCTACGCCGCTCGTGTCTATATATTGCCTCCCCCGCGCATGCGGGGATCGACCCGCTCTGCTGCCGCTTACAGACACAGGAGATGTGCCTCCCCCGCGCATGCGGGGATCGACCCGGTTGATATTACAGCAACAGGCACAGTGGATGGCCTCCCCCGCGCATGCGGGGATCGACCTTTCAGTTTGATCCAGATGCACAGCCGCCTATAGCCTCCCCCGCGCATGCGGGGATCGACCTCTACGTGTGGACTGGCCGCGGATGTATTGTTTGCCTCCCCCGCGCATGCGGGGATCGACCTGCAACCTGCGCTGAATCTGCCCGGTGCTTCCGAGAGGAGCAGGGGTGGGTGGTGAACAAGCCAAATCCGCCAAGCGATGCGCCGCTTTACTGGTGCATACGCAAGTGGGCGGATTTTTGTTTAGCGGGCTATCTGCTGGGTGCAAGTAGCTGCTGCACCTTCTGGTTGTTTGTTTCTGGCACAAATAAAGGCTGTAGTCCCCTTTTGCATTAGGATAAACTAAGGTTATATTGGCAGGTACGGCTGGTACCGGGTTTTATCAATCGGCAACACCCAAATCTTATGCTCCGCAAACGGAAAAAAACACGAAGGCAGCCCCGGCGCTGTAAAAAAAACATTGTGCAGCTAACCCCCGAAGCCCGGGAACAACAGGCGGTTCAGTTGCTGGATGCGGGTCAATACAAGAAGGCTATTGCCCATTGCAAGGAGCTGCTTAAACTGGAGCGGCGACCGGAATGGGTAGATATGCTTGCCAGGGCCTATCTGGAACGGGCCAGTAACCTGGCAGATAAAGGTATGTTTAAGGAGGCTGTTGCAATCTGGCGCAACCGGGCGGATTTATGCGGTGTCTCCCTCTGTGATCCGCTCTTTTTCCGGCTACTGGCAGCGGCAGGGCAGGTTGATGAGGCCCTGCAGCTGTTTGCGGATAATCAGCCTGAACTGGAGCGGCAGGGAACGATATCCACGATAAGAGCGCAGTTCGCCGCTGTGGCTGTTGCAGGTTTCGATCAGGTGCTGAACGCACTGCCGGCCAATGACCCGGTGGTCAAGGACTACCCCGCAGCGATGGGTGCATTGAATGCCTATTGCCAGGGAAACGATGGGCAGTTGCGGGAGCAACTCAAAGGCATTCCGTTTCGCTCCCCCTATCGGGATCTGCGGCAGATCCTCAAGGCACTGCTGCTGTCGCAGGATGGAAGCGAGACCGCATCCAGGCTGCTTGCGCAGATTACGGATAACTCCCCCTTTCTCTCTCTGGGCCATGCGGTTGAACTTACCTTGCAACCGGATGCTGTGCTCTTCTCTCTGCTGCCCGGAGAGGATCGCGAAACACGCAGCTTCATAGCCACCACAAAAGGGTGGCCCAAACAGCAGATGCGGCTCATCAATGAGCTGATCCAGTTGGGCCAATCCCCCTCGCCAGATGCCCTGATATGCCTGTTGATCCGCAATCGGGAACTGCTTGGAGATGAGTTCGCAAAACAGGCGTGCATGCGGCTTCTGATTCACAGCCCGAAAAGCAGCTCCAAGCTTAAGCGTGCCTTCGGCAAGTTGAGCCCTCTGGAGCAGGCCACTGTCAAAGCCCAGGGGCTGGCCCTTAAAGGCGCCCATCCTATGGAGATTATTCAGACCTGGTCGGATGGGCTTGAATACCTGATGGAAATTGATGATGGCAATGATGCCGATATCAAGCTAACCATGGCAATGCTGCTGCGTCATTTGCTGGAGATGCAAAAAACGCTGGGCGCCCCTGACAGGGTAACCCTGCCTCTGCTGCTAGAGTCTCTGGATTATGACCCTGATGATAGAGAGGGCTATCTTCAACTGCTCCCAGCCCTGCGCAGAGAGAATGATTTGAAAGCGGCCCGTCTCTGGGTAGAGCAGGCCACCAAACGTTTTCCGGAAGATATTGCCATCCTGATCGAGGCGGTAGAGACTGCTCTGGCTGGGAATGCCTATAAAAAAGCGGCTCGGCTCGCTGCCAAGATTCTGGAGAAAGATCCCATAAACCAAAGGGTGCGCAGCGCCCTGATCAATGCCCACCTCTTTCATGCTCGCAAGCAGATTGCCCAGTGCAAATACTCGTTAGCGGAGAGAGAGCTTGAGACGGCCATGGAATGGGCCAGAAGCACTACTGACCAGGCGCTGGTAAAACTGGTTAAAGGGGTACTGCTGTTTAAGCAGGGTGAAACTGCAACCGCAGGAACAGCGCTGCAATCAGCAGAACAGGAGCTGGGCGGTGGGGTAAACGGACGCTTCTATCTGCTGCTGGAGGCAACCCGCCAAAAGTGCAATACCACCACCCTGCTGGTACGGTGCGGATTAAGTAAAACCATCGACAAAATCCAGCAGCCTGATCTCATGAGGTTGTTTCAAAATCTGAAAGGTCCTCTTCAGAATGAAGATAAGGCGTTGATAAGCGCAGTATTCAACAGCCTGAAAGGCCCACTGAAAAAATGTGTTCACAATGATTTTACCTTTTCGGATGGGGTGCAGATCTGTGAAACCCTCAACCACTTCAATATTCAGAGCCTGCGTCAAAGCTTTGCCAAAGCAGCCCTGAAACATTGGCGCCGGGCTCCGGTATATGTCTACCATGAGCTGGAAGCTCAGTTTGAACTGACCAATCAGCTCAGTAGCAAAGATATCTCCCGCCTGGACAAAGCGGTGCACAAGGCCCATCACGATGACGAGATGGGCCTTGTGCACCGTATTGACAAGCTGCTGGAGCGTGAAATGGCCGCCGGTAGCTTTGATTTTCCCGCACTGGGTGAAGATGGTCCGGGCAACTTCCACGACCTGTCTGCCGCTCTGGATATAGATTTTCTGGTTGACATGATGATGGACACATTTCCCCCCGGTGAAGTTACAAAGCTGGAAAAGATGGTGGGGAAAAAAGAGCTGCGGGAGATGCTGAAACGGTTCATCATAGCGCAGGAGGGTGACTTTTCCTTTGATGAGATTGGCTCTTTACCTAACCTCTTTGGCGCAAAAAAGAAAAAAGTGTCCACAAAAAGACGTACAGCAAAGAAAAATCCGCAGCAAGATGATGACAGACAACTGGATCTGTTCTAAATGAATAACCCCTACCTCATACTCAACGTATCCCCCGCCCCGACAGATGAAGAGGTGCGAAGCGCCTATCTCAAAGCGCTGCACCAGAACCCTCCAGACAAGAATCCAGAGCACTTTCAGGCGATACAGCGGGCCTATGAAGAGATAAAAAACCATCGGTTACGGCTGAAAAACGGGCTGCTGAGCACGGCTGTCGTTACTCCAGCAGACCTGTTGGCTCAGTCCCTGCAAAGGGCGGAAACCACCCCCGCCCGCCCAGCCGTGGCTCAGTTTCAAGGCGTGCTACGCAGTGGTTTCAGATCCAACCGATCCTGACAGAGGTGGTTCAAAACAAAGTCCTATGTTGAGTGTTGATAGAAAAGAGCAGCTACTGGCGCGCTTCAGCGCCTACCTGGATTCAATGTCCACCTCGGCCCCCTCCCCTGACCAAACATCGCGGGATATGGATCTCTATCGCCTCTTCACTGAGCTGGCGGCGTTAAAGACCGAAGTAAAAATTGAATCACGCCAGGTTAAAAACGCCATTGAAGAGTTCAAATCGCTGACAGATCATCTGCGCGACAACAACCAGCAGCTCAGCAATGAACTGGCAAACCGCCGCCGGGATGAGAAGGTACAGCAACAAAACATCGAACGCCCCCTGCTGCTGGCGTTGCTGGAGCTGCGTGACCGGATGGAAGCAGGGGTGGAAGCTGCCGCAGCCTTCCGTCCCGGCCTGCTGGCGCGGCTGAGTGGCCAAGGCAGGCGCCATATCGCCGCACTTCGGGAGGGGATGGATATCACCCTGCGCCGCCTGGACAACCTGCTGATCCGCTGCCAAGTGACCAAAATAGAGACCCAGGGCCGCCCCTTCGACCCCTACTGCATGCAGGCAACAGAGGTCAGAAACCAACCGGATCAGGAAGACGGCACCATATTATCCGAACAGCGCAAAGGCTACCTGCACCAGGGAACCCTACTGAGGGAAGCGGAAGTGATAGTCAACAAAAGAGAGAAATCATGAGCGAAACAATCATCGGCATCGACCTGGGCACCACCAACTCAGAAGTGGCCCTGGTGCGCAACGGCCAGGCAGAGGTACTCGAAATCCAAAACGGCTCCAGGCTGCTCCCCTCCGTCGTAGGGCTGGCGGATGACGGTACCCTGCTGGTAGGCGAATCAGCCCTCAACCAGTATGCACTGCACCCGGAAAATACCGTTAAATCCATCAAGCGGAAGATGGGCGGAGAGGCCCGGGTAGAGCTGGGAGGCCATATTTATACCCCCCAGGAGATCTCTGCCATAATCCTCAAGCGGCTCAAAGAGATTGCCGAAAAACACCTCGGCGAAACGGTAGAGAGAGCCGTTATCACTGTTCCGGCCTACTTCTCCGATGCCCAGCGCCAGGCCACTCGCGACGCAGGCGAAATTGCCGGACTGCAAGTGGCCCGCATCATCAACGAACCAACCGCTGCTGCCCTCGCCTATGAGAGCAACCACAAAGGGCAGAAGCAGATCATGGTTTTCGACCTTGGAGGCGGCACCTTCGATATCTCCATCGTAAGGCTCGAGGAGGGCGTGGTCGAGGTACTGGCCAGCCATGGCGACAACCACCTGGGAGGAGACGACTTTGATCAAAAGATAATCGACTACATCCAGGAGCACCTGGAAGAGCGATATGACCTGCAAGCCAATGACCTCACCAGCCAGGCCAAAGCTCGTATAAAACGCGCCGCAGAGCAGGCCAAAATCACCCTCTCCAACAACCCCTTCGCCACGCTGGAGGAGGAGTACCTGCTGGAGTGGAAAGGGCAGATGATCCACCTCAGCCTGGAGCTTGAACGCCATAGCTACGAAGATATGATCCAGGAATATGTCGACAAAACCCTCGAAGCGGCACATATTGCGCTCGACGGCGCAGGCCTCAGTGTATCCGCGCTGGATGAAATCCTGCTGGTGGGTGGCGCAACCCGCACCCCCGTAATCAGCGCACGGCTGGAAAATGAACTGGGGCTGCAACCACGCAGTGAAGTGGACCCTGACCTCTGTGTATCCACCGGCGCCGCCATTCAGGGCGCCATAATTTCAGGTCAGCAAATCTCCAGTGTACTGGTCGATGTCACCCCCTACACCTTCGGCACCAGCGCCCTGGCCGAACTGGATGGAGAGCTGTACCCCCACACATTCATCCCCCTGATTCGCAAAAACAGCGCTATCCCCATCTCCAAAAGCGATGCATTCTGCACCTCTTTTGACAACCAGGAGTGCGTTGAGGTCATGGTCTATCAGGGAGAAGAAAAAGATGCCCTCAATAACACCAAAATAGGCAGCTTCCACATGGAAGGGCTCAGCAAAGTCCCTCAGGGAAACATAATCACCGCCACCTTTTCGCTCGATATCAACGGCATCCTCCAGGTTAGTGCCAAAGAGAAAGATACAGGAATGGAGGTCAGCATCACCATCGACAATGCCATGGCCCAATTCGAAGGGCAGCAGATGGAAGAGGCAAAAACACGCATCGGTCAACTGTTCGAAGGCGAGATGGATGCCGAAGAAGAGAGCGGCAAAATCCGACAGCGCGAACAGACTCAGGCACGCGCCCTCATTGAAAAAGCCGAGCGGCTTATGGAGAGTGCCGGGGAGGAGGATAGAGAAGACCTGGTGGACATGGTGGAACAGCTCAACGATGCCCTGGCCAAAGGGAGTGATAGAGAGATACAGAGCGCCATAGAGCAGCTGGCCGACCTGATATTTTATCTGGAATCATAAACCTCATGGAACGCTGCCCTATCTGCCGGGGCCGGATTGTGCCAGAGGCCCAATGTGGCCGCTGCGGAGCCGATCTGACACTGCCTTTACAGGCCGAGACCGAGGCCATAAAGCTAATCCAAAAAGCGCTCTGCTGCATCGAAGAGGATGATTTCCACAGCGCAGAACAGCTGTTAAAGCAGTCGCTCTTGCTAAAAAGTGATCCTCTGCCACAGGCTCTGTTGATGTTTGCCAGGGCGCATGTGCAGGGCATCTATCGTTGCCAGATTTCCCAAAAACAGCCATTCCCGCCCAAATAAAAAACAGTGTTATATAACTAAAGTTTCCCGCTTTACCCTAACCCCTCTTTGAGCCTAGAAGCCTGTCGGGCTTAGGTTGTATTTTCAAGCTGATTTTAATGCGGTGACCCTGGCATCATGCATGCTAATTTACACCGGGACCATTGATCTGTAAGATCAGCAGACCGAAGAATATCTATTATCCATCAGGAGTATCATACATGAAGCGTCTTAGTATCTGCCTGCTTGCAGCCGCTCTCTGCATTGGCTCAGCAGCAACATTGGCCTCTGACCCCGCTACAAAAACTGTCGCAGCAGTCTACCAGGAAAAAGAGCAACTAAAAGACCAACAGATTCAGATTCATGGCAAGGTTGTGAAGGTAAACAATGGCATCATGAACCGCAATTTCCTGCACCTGCAGGATGGAACAGGCACACAAGGCAGCAATGACCTTACGGTGACAAGCCAGGAGACCGCCCAGGTTGGTGATGAGGTGATCGTTACAGGCACAGTCTCTGTCAATGTCGATTTTGGCTCTGGATATCTCTACCCCCTGCTGATTGAAAAAGCAACGATTGCTAAAAAGTAAGCCCTGCTTTAAGTAGGTAAACATAATTATTATCAAACCCAAAAAGCCCGCTTCGGCATGCCGCTGAAGCGGGCCTTTTAGCATTTAGCATCAGGGCAAGGGGGTTTTTCAATTTATGCAATATCAACTATCTCTAATTCAAAGTTGAGATTTTTTCCAACCATCGGGTGGTTTGCATCTACCGTTACGGTCTCTTCATTTATCTCTTTTATGGATAACACACAGGAGTGCCCATCTGGCCCCTGGGCCTGAAGTTCAAGGCCAACCTTCAGGTCAATCTCTTCTGGAAAGTCTGCACGCGGCACCTCATGGATCAGCTCAGGATTATGCTCGCCATAGCCCTCTTCAGGTGGGATGCTTATCCTCTTTTTCTCTCCAACTGCCATCCCTTCCAACCCTTTATCAAAGCCTGGAATGGTCTCTCCAGCACCAATCTTTACAATAAGCGGGGTCTGCCCCACCGATGAGTCAAACTGAGTGCCGTCATCAAAGGTTCCCGTGTAATGAACCTTAACGGTATCGCCTATCTTTGCCTTGCTCATGCTTTGCCCCTAGGAGTCTCATGTTGAGACCTCTGATTCTAAAAGTGTGAATTATCTCAAAAAACCCATAAAAATTCAGTGCCTTTTGTTCCTTCATCTGCTGGCTCTTTTGGTTTTGGAGGGCAATACTTACAGCTAGGAGCCTGTCGGACTTAGGTAATTGAATTTATTTAGAAACGTCAAGACCAATGGATATATTTTCTGCACCAGCTTATCGGATCTCCCCTCTTGCCAAGCAGGCATTTAGCGGGAAGCAGAAACTCGGCTATGCCTCTGAAATCGCTACAGAGGCAACTGGCAACGCCTCTGCTACTGGTCGTGCTGTGGCGGAACAGGCCACTCAAATGGCCCTTATCACCCGCATTGAGATTGCCCGTCTGGGCCGGGAACAGAAGACGGCATCGGCACCACCCAATGCCACCGCTGGCGCCGCCCAATATCAGCGAATAGAGAGGGCGACTGCTCCCGCAGCACATCAGCTGAGCGAGTATGCTTAACCCCTGTTTTTAGTGCGCTTTCGCTCCCCCGTTTTTTTGCCTTTAGGCTGCTTCTGTCCCCTCGGAGAGGCCGCCTTTTCACCCGTGGGTGAGATGCGCAACCGCTGGCCGCATACAATCACCTTTTGCAGATGTTTCTCAATCTCTTTGGGCATCCCTTCAGGCAGATCCACCGTGCTGTGGGTATCGTGAATGCCTATGTAGCCGATATGCTTTCCTTCAACCCCTGCTTCATTGGCAATCGCCCCCACTATTTCACGCGGTGTAGCCCCATGCTGGCGGCCAACCTCTATCCGGTAACGGGTTCGGGGCAGATCGTCACCGGCCTGCTCAGGCTTGCCCTGCCCCTTTCTCCCTCTGTCCCCTCTTGGCTCAGTCCGGCTATCTGGCCGTTTTTTGGCCATGGGCACTTTGATCTCTTTCACTATGAAGGGGCGCTCGCGCTGACTAAGAAAAGTGAGCGCCGCAGCGATATCCGTTACGCTCATCTCCTGTTCATTTTCGATCCGGCTGACCAGACGATAGTAGAAATCCAGATCCTGGTTGACAGCTGTATCACGCAACAGCTGCATAAACTGTTCAATACGGTGCTCACCCAGATCATCTGCTGATGGCAGTGACATGGGGGGGATCTTTTGGCGTATGGCCCGCTCAATGGATTTGAGCAGATGCCGCTCACGGGGCGATACAAAGAGCAGCGCCTTGCCTTTGCGCCCTGCCCGCCCGGTACGGCCAATACGGTGGACATAGGCCTCTGGATCATAGGGGATGTCGTAGTTGACAACGTGGCTTACCCGCTCGACATCCAGCCCGCGAGCCGCTACATCGGTTGCCACAACAATATCCAGCTTGCCACTTTTCAGGCGGCCCACCGTTCGCTCGCGCATGGCCTGATTCATGTCGCCATGCAGCGCCTCAGCAGAGAATCCATGCGCTTCCAGTTTTTCCGCCACCTCAACCGTTGCTGTTTTGGTGCGCACAAAGACCAGCATGGCATCAAGCGTTTCAACCTCCAGCACCCGCGTCAGCGCATCCATTTTATGGAAGGGTGTAACCACACAGTGAAGCTGCTCAATGGTGGTGACGGTCTCTGTTTTACAGGCAACCTTGACCTCAACCGGGTTATCCAGATATTTCCGGGCCACATTGCGGATACCCTTTGGCATGGTTGCCGAGAAGAGCGCGACACGCCGATCTGCTGGCGTCTGCTCAAAGATCCACTCAATATCATCGATGAATCCCATGTTCAGCATCTCATCCGCCTCATCCAGCACCAGGGTTTTAAGCCCCTTCAGCGAAAGGGTGCCACGCCGCAGATGATCCATAACCCGGCCGGGGGTTCCCACAATTACATGGGCGCCACGTTTGAGCTGTCGTAACTGGGTGGCGATACCTGTCCCGCCATACAGTGGCAGAACATGAAACCCCTTCATGCCATGGGCATAGCTCTGGAAGGCCTCTGCAACCTGAAGCGCCAGCTCTCGGGTGGGTGCCAGTACCAATGCCTGTGGATCACGCTGTTTCAGATCTATATCACTCATCACAGGCAGCGCAAATGCAGCCGTTTTGCCCGTGCCGGTCTGAGCCTGCCCCAAGAGATCCCTCCCCTCCATGAGATGGGGAATGCACTGCTGCTGAATAGGGGTTGGCGTTTCATAGCCAAGGTCTGTAACCGCTTTTAGAACAGTGGCAGGAAATCCGAATCGGTCAAAGCCGACGGATGCAGGAGCGGAATCCATGGAGGCACCTCAAGTCAGGGGAACAAAAATAGCTGCCATATTGGTGAATATGACGAAAAAAGGGACGGTATGATAACAGATTATCCCACCAAGAGCAGTTGGAACCGTAGCAAGAATCATTAAGCAGCCCTGACATCTGCCCATGGTTTTGGTGGTAAAATAGGACACTATGCAGCCTGCCTACCAGATCCTGAAAACCACCTTCGGCTATAACGAGTTCCGGCATAACCAGGCGGATATTATCCAGTCACTGCTGGATGGGCAGGATGCCTTTACACTGATGCCTACCGGCGGTGGCAAATCCCTCTGCTATCAGATCCCGGCCCTGGTACGCGACGGGGTGGGCGTAGTGATCTCTCCGCTGATCGCCCTGATGCAGGATCAGGTGAATGCGCTCAGGCAGCTGGGGATTCAAACGGCCTTCCTCAACTCAACCCTGGATCAGGCCAGCCAGCAGCAGATAGAGCAGAGCCTGCTGGATGGGGCACTGGATCTCATCTACATCGCTCCTGAACGGCTGATGACAGAGCGAATGCTCAGCCTGCTGGATCAGACCCGGGTCGCACTGTTCGCGATTGACGAGGCCCACTGCGTCTCCCAGTGGGGGCATGATTTCCGCAAAGAGTACCAGCAGCTCTCCATCCTGCATGAGCGCTACCCCAATGTGCCACGCATTGCCCTGACAGCAACCGCAGACCGGCGCACCCGTGCCGAGATCATCACCCAGCTGAATCTGCAACAGGCAACGGTGTTCCTCAACAGCTTTGATCGCCCCAATATTCACTATGCCGTCAGCGAAGGGCAGAATGCCAAAGAGCAGCTGTGGCGATTTATTCAGCGCGAACATCCGCAGGATGCCGGCATTATCTACTGCCTGTCGCGTAAAAAGACCGAGAGCATTGCCCGCTGGCTTGCCGGCAAGGGGCGGCTGGCGCTGCCCTATCATGCCGGGTTGCCCAGTGAGGTGCGACAGCGGCACCAAGAGCGTTTCCTGCGTGAAGAGGGGGTGATCATTGTCGCCACCATCGCCTTTGGCATGGGGATCGACAAGCCGGATGTGCGCTTTGTGGCGCATCTCAATCTGCCCAAAAGTATCGAGGCCTACTATCAGGAGACCGGCCGCGCCGGACGAGATGGAGAGCCTGCCAATGCCTGGATGGCCTATGGATTGCAGGATGTCATCACCCTGCGCCAGATGATGCAGGAGGGTGATGCCAATGAGCAGTTTAAACGCATTGCACTACAAAAACTGGAGGCAATGCTGGGGCTTTGCGAGCTCATCAGCTGCCGCCGTCAGGCCCTGCTGGCCTACTTTGATGAGACGCTGGCAGCGCCTTGTGGCAACTGCGACAACTGCACCCGCCCACCCCAGACCTGGGATGGCTCTGTTGCGGCACAAAAGGCGCTGTCAACCGTATACCGCACCAACCAGCGCTTTGGGGTCAACTACATCATCGACGTACTGGTGGGCAAGGATGATGAGCGTATCCGCAAGAACCGGCATGATCAGATCAGCACCTACGGCATCGGGGATGAGCATACGGGGGTGGAGTGGCGCAGCATCTTTCGTCAGCTGATTGCCCAGGGCTATCTCAGCGTGGATGTCGATGGCTATGGCGCACTCAAGCTCACCGAAAAATGCCGCCCCCTGCTGCGAGGTGAACAACGGCTGGAGCTGCGCAAGATGGCCAGGCCGGAAAAGATCAAAAAAGAGAAGCGCGCGCAGAAGCAGCAGGAGCTGCGCACCATTGACACGCCGCTGTTTGAAGCCCTGCGCGCCCTGCGCCTCAGCCTTGCCCAGGAGCAGGGGGTGCCGCCCTATGTGATCTTTCATGACACCACCCTGGCCGAGATGGCCCGAACCCGCCCTGCAACGCCGGATGCAATGCGTTATATATCCGGCGTGGGCGAGCAGAAACTCAAACACTACGGTAGACAGTTTCTGCAGGAGATTGCCAAATACCCCCTGCCTGAACTGCTCGACAACCACCTGAGCGACACCATCAATGAGACCCTGGCGCTGCACCAGCAGGGCAAAGATGCAGAGGCCATTGCCCAGCAGCGGGGACTCAAACCTGCCACCATCTACGTCCATCTGGCCGAAGCAGTAGCGGCTGGCTGCTTGAGTGCCCGTGATGCCCTGCCGCTGGATGATGCCCAGTATGCCGAGATTGTAAACGCTATCGAACTGCTGGGTACCGAAGAGGATGGCTCCTTGAAATCCCTCTACGAGGCGCTGGATGAACAGTACGATTACGGGGTGCTGAGGTGTCTGCTGGCAGGGTGCCAAATCAACCCGTAGTTACCGCTCTGCCTGCAAATAGAGCGGCTCAAGCCCTTCTGCCGGGTGCTTTTGCGCATGCTGTTGCGCGCTATGGTTTTTAACGGCACTCCATATTGCATCACCATCCCAGCTGCCGCGCTGCCTGCCATAAAGAGATTGGTTGAGGGCAAGAATATCTGCAGCGGCTGCCTCATCAAAACGGGAGGCAAGTTCAACAAGACCTTTGGGCGGATCAGCCGGCCACACCGTCTTACCCCAGGCAAGCAGGGCTCTGCATACCGCAAAGCCGTCACCTGCCTGACAGGCCGCTCTCAGTTCCGCCAGGATCTTATTGCGACGCTCTGTTTTGGGTGGGCGGCTGTTTTCCGGGGCGCTCTTTTTTGGCTGTCGATAGTGGCTAAACCACCACCAGGCAGCAGCGGTAGAGAGCCAGCCCACTGCAAAAAAGAGCGCTAGCCAGGGGTAGATACCGTTGCTCGGTTCGGCTCGGGGCGGCAGCTCGGGCAGCACTTTGGCCTCTTGAGCAATTGGGCTGCTGGCGACAGTGGGTGGTGGCTCGGCAGGGGCATCTGGCGCTGGAAGCACCTGAATATGCTCCTCGGCAATCCAGGCGACCTCCTGCCGGTTTGTCTGTACATTCCACCAGCTGACCTTTATCGCGGGCAAAACATACTCCCCAACCCTGGTAGGCACCAGGGCAATCTTCTCCTGGCGAATGGCTGTGACGCCATTTTCATCCTTGTGGTCCTGCAACATGGGTTGATCCGGGTACTGCTTGAACCCAGCGGGCATATCCTGGTGAATCTCCGGGAGTTGTGCGGCGGTAATGCCATCGGCCACGATGGCCAGTGTGCGGGTAACAGGCTCACCCACCCGGAACTCGGGATTGCTCTTGGGCCAGGAGGCCGAAAGTTGCAGGTTGGTTAACGGCAGCCAGGGTTGCGCCGCCCCTTTCGGGATGGGCTTGATCTCTATGCTTATCGCTTTTGAGCGGATACGTTTTATCGCCCCGGCCTGCCCAAACCTGTCGAACGGATGGCGGCTCTGCTGCATGATCCGGGTCTGGAATGTGATTGGATCCAGCGTCAGCGTGCCGCTGGCCTGCGGGAAGGCAAGGTAATCGATTTGAGAGACCAGATAACGCCTGCCATTGCGTTGCGTCTCAAAGTTCTGCTCATCACCCAGCTGTTCGACAATAATATCGGGGTCGTTGAACTGGGGCGCAGAGAGGCTGGCATCCACAATATTAACCGCACGGTAGATGCGCACACGAAAGATCAGCTGCTGCTGCACATAGGCAGTTTCAGGCTCGACCGAGACCTCCATAAACAGATCTTCACCGCTGCTGGCCGGGTCTGGCTGCGCTGCCTCCCGCACCAGGATGGATATGGCCTGGCTGCGGTCACTGCCAAAGGATATGGCCGGTATGGTTAGCGGCCCGGCGCTCTTTGCCATCACGCTGAGCCTCCAGCGAGTGGTTTGGCTGTAGTCGCCATTGATCATTCTGATGCTCTGGCTCTGGCTGCGAGAGAGGATCTCCAGATTATGCTCCAGCGGTGAAAAATCAGGCTCGCCATCGGGTGGGCCATCCGCCTCAAATATCAGCTCGAAGGCCTCATCAATGGAGACCGGGTTCGGTGAAACCTCTGCCGTGATGGTCGCACCCCATGCATTGGCTGCCTGCAACAGTATGATCAGGGTGAAAAACAGACGTTTGATGAGATCTCTTTTTACCATTGTTGTGCCTCTTGTACAGGTTGAGGTTGGCGTTGGTATTGATACAGGAACTTGCGCCGTAAAAGCCCGCCAGGGTCATCGGGGATGCGGCGCAACCACTGCTCTGTTGCCTGCGCCATGCTCTTCTCCTCCTCCGTCATCTCTTCAGGCTTGGCCATCTCTGACTCACTCTGCTCCTGCTCATCCCCTTTATCCGATTGCTCCTCTGCTGCGGCTGGCTCCTCTTGCTGCTCACCCTCTTCACCTTGCTGGGCCTCACTTTTCTGCTGCTCCTGCTCATTGCCGGAGGACTCTCCCTGCTGTGGCTCCTGCTGCTCATTGTCGGAGGACTCTCCCTGCTGTGGCTCCTGCTGCTCACCCGGCTGAGGTTCGGATTGATCCTGCTGCTGTGATTGATCCTGCTGCGATTGATCCTGCTGTTGCTGTTCTGACGACTCCTGGCTCTCATCCTGGTTTTGTTGCTGATCCTGCCTCTGCTGTTGCTCAAGCTGCTTTTCGACCAGCTCCCGGTTGTACGCAATATCCTGGTCAGCCGGGTTCAGCTCCAGCGCCTGATCATAGGCCTGGAGCGCCTCTGGCAGCTTTCCAATCTGTGCCAGGGCATTGCCTTTGTTGTAGAGCGCATCGGGGCTGTTAATGCCATCGAGCGCCGCAATGGCCTGCTCATATTCCCCCGCTCTGTAGTGGGCAGCCGCCTTCCACTCCCGGTTTTCAAACTGCCGGGCGGCGGCACTGGCATCACCTTGCTGGAGCATTCGAGAGGCCTGCTGATCGGCGCGCGCCCAAAGCTCTTGCCACTCAAGCGCTGCGGCATCCTGAGAGTGGGGCAGCAGTATAAAAAGCACCAGCAGCAGATAGCCGCGGCGAAAGGCCAGCGCAGCAAGCGGCAGAATCAACAGCAGCAGCCAAGGCCCCTCCTCCTGCCACTGATCGGTGGTCAGCGCCGCCTCCTTTTCAGCAGCGTGGCTCTGCCGGTTCTGCAGGGGCGCCAATAGATATCTGATATCATCATCACCGATAGAGAGCCTGTGGTAGCGGCCGCCACCCGCCTGGGCGAGCTCACTGAGTGTTGGGCTATCCAGACGCGGCAGCACAATCTCCCCTGCGGCACTCTTCAGGAAACCACCCCCGGGCAGGGTGATGGGTGCCCCTTCAGGGGTGCCAACCCCCAACAGGCTGATACGGTACTCCCCGTTATCCCTTGCCGCCAAAACCTCCTCTATCGAGAGAGGCTCGATGCCATCTGTAATCAGCAGAATATCCCCCTGGCTATGACCTGCCTGCTGTAACAATTCAGCCGCCTTTTTTACTGCAAGATCGGGGCGCGTGCCCTGTGAAGGCATCAGCGCCGTTTCAAGGCTGTTGAGCTGAGCAGCAATGGTGGCTGTATCATCGGTGAGGGGCGTAACCAGAAACGGGGTGGCGGCATAGACAATCAGCGCGGTCTGACCCTCTCGTCGCTGTTTCAGAATATCGGCGATCTTGTAACGGGCGCGTGCCAGGCGGCTGGGTTTGATATCTGCGGCATCCATCGAACGGGAGAGATCCAGCGCCAGCACCAGGGCAGACTGCTCCCGAAACAGCGGCTGTTCACGCTGCTCCCAAACCGGGCCGGCAATGGCGATGATGCCAAGCAGCCCTGCAATGCCAATAGCCAGCAGCGGCCATCGCTGCCGTACGCCCTGCTCGTCCGCCAGCAGATAGGGCAGCAGCTCGGGGTCACAGACCGCGCGCCAGGCCTTGCTGTTGGTGGTTTGGTGCCAGAGCCTCCACAGGATAGCCAGCAGCGGGATGAGCGCCAGAAACCAGAGCGGGCGCAGAAAATGGAAGTTATCCACGGTTTGGCCTCCATCCGCTGCGCCAGCCGATAACCAGGCCGGCAAGTATCAGTGCAGCACCCAGTGGCCAGGGGTAGAGTGCTCGAACGGGGCGGAACAGCTGCTGCTCCTGCTCAATCGGCTCCAGCTCGTCCAGCAGCCGGTAGATCCCTTTCAGCTCATTGATATCCCTGGCTCTGAAGTAGCGGCCGCCGGTTTTATCGGCAATGGCCTTGAGGCTTTTCTCATCCAGATCACGCGAGGGGTTGATGCGCCGGCTGCCAAAAAAGGAGCGGACAATCAGCTCATCGGCGCCGATGCCAATGGTGTAGACCTTTACCCGCTTCCGCGCCGCCAGTTCAGCAGCGCGGACAGGCTCAATCTCTCCTGCCGTGTTGGCGCCGTCGGTTAACAGGATCAGCACCCGATTTTCAGCCGGGCGGTCTTGCAGCCGCTTTATCCCTAAACCAATGGCATCACCAATGGCGGTACTTCTGCCCGCCAGGCCGATAGCCGATTCGTACAGCAGGGTTTTTACCGTCTCCCGGTCAAAGGTCAACGGCGCTTGCAGGTAGGCCTGTTCGCCAAACAGGATCAGGCCGATGCGGTCACCCTTGCGGCGCTTGATAAAATCACCGGCAACCTGCTTGGTCGCGGTCAGACGGTCGACCCATTGATTGGCAAGCCTGAAATCCTCCTCTTCCATACTCTTGGAGAGATCCACTGCCAGCATCAGGTCACGCCCGCTCATCGGTATCTCCAGCGGGTCACCCAGCCACTGGGGGCGCGCCGCTGCCAGCACCAGCATGACCCAGGCAGCAGCGGCCAGCCAGAGCAGTATATCCTGCCGGGGTCTGCTGCCCGTGGTTTCGCCGCCACCCTCAAAATCCTCCAGAAAAGGGACACGCAGGGCCGCATCCTGCTGCCGGGGGGCAGCAGGCATGAACCACCTGATCAGCAGCGGCAGCGGCAGCAGGGCGAGCAGCCAGGGCCAGTAGAGCGTCATCATGCCTGGGAGCCCTCCGGTTTATGGGGCAGGGCCTCAACCCATGCGGCACACAGCTTGAGCAGGGCAGCGCCCTCTATCTTTACAGCAGCCCTGTAGGGGGCCTCAACCAGTGCGCGGCCAACGCCGGTGGAGAATGCCTTGTGGAAACGGCTGCCTGCCACGCCGCGATCCAGAAAATCCAGCCAGGCATCACCGGTCAGGCCGGCAACCTCTGCCCGGGGTGAACAGCTGAGCGCCACCCGCCGCAGCAGTGTGGAGAGGTCGGCTGCCAGCTGCTGATCATTTTGGTGGATTTTGTATCGGCTCTCTATCGCCTGTAGCGCCTGGCGCGCCTCCCGGCGCAGCTGGCCGCGGCGGTAGAGGGCGCGACCCAAAAAGAGCAGCCCAACCAGCAGCAGGATCAAAACAGCCAGCCCCCACCAGCCCGGTGCCAGTGGCCACCAGGAGACCGGCTCTGGCAGGTGGATATCCCTGAGCGGCAGAGGCTGCTGTGTGGCCGGGCTCACCTGCGCCTCCGGCCAAGGCCTGCTTGCAGCATGCTGTACGGATCCTGGTCCGTGGCGCAGCTCAGCAGGTGGATGCCTGCACGCCGGCAGAGATCACGCAGCCAGGCCTCATGGGTCTGGAAGCGCTCGGTATACCGCTTTTTTAGTGCGCGGCTGCCGGTGTCGATGGTGATGGTGCGCCGGCCATCCGTGAGGCGGTAGTTGCCGGACGGGGGCAGCGCCCTCTCCAGATGGTCGTGAATAAAGATCAGCACAACATCGTTGTGGCGCGCCAGGTGTATCAGGTGCGCCTCTGCAGACTCATCCAGCGAGCGGAAGTCGCTCAGCAAAAAGAGCAGGCTGCCCGGACGGGTGACCCGGCGCAGGCGGGCCAGCGCCCGTTGAGCCACCTGCTGCTGGGCGCCATTGCCATTTTTGGGGGCGCTCTGTGGCGATGCATCCGTGAGCTTGCGGATAAAGTTCAGCACCGCATGCTTGCCCTGCTGGGGCCGCAGTTCCAGATGGTTGCCCTCCGAGAAGATCAGCCCGCCCAAACGGTCACCGTGCTGGATGGCGCTCCAGGCCAGCAGTGCCGCCGTCCTGGCCGCCAGCACCGATTTGAAGAGGCCACGAGTGGCAAAGTGCATGGGCGCACGGTAGTCCACCCAGAGCAGAATGGAGCGCTCACGCTCCTCTCTAAAGAGTTTGGTGAAGGGTTTGCCAGTGCGCGCTGTCACCTTCCAGTCGAGATTGCGTGCATCATCACCGGGCTGATAGGGGCGGGCCTCATCGAACTCCATCCCCCGGCCTTTAAATCTGGAGAGGTAGCTGCCCGTCATGCGCCCCAGAACCTTTACCGCCCTGAGCGGCAGTGAAGCCCCTGCCTTTTGCAGTCCGATCAGGGTGGATTGGTTAACCTGGACGCGATCTGTGCCTGCCATTCTGGTATCTGCAAAGGCCTTATGGCACGGCAATGCGGGTGATGAGCGTCTCTATCAGGTGGTCTGGCGTAACCCCTTCGGCTTCAGCTTCATAGCTCAAGAGGATGCGGTGGCGCAGTACATCGTAGGCCAGCGTCTGGATATCTTCAGGGGATACATAGTCCCGCCCGGCCAGCCAGGCATGTGCCCGCGCACAGCGGTCAAGCGCGATGGTGGCGCGTGGGCTGGCACCATACTCAACCCAGCGGGCAAGGTCATCACCATAGGCGCCAGGGTTGCGGGTGGCGAGCACAAGCTGCACCAGATACTCCGCCAGATTCTCAGCCAGATGGAGATCCAGCACCTCGTCCCTGGCCTCAAACAGCACCTCCTGAGCAAGCCGGGCAGGAGGGGCGGCGGGTTTTGCATCCTGCCGGGCCTCATTGCGCGCCAGTTGCAGAATGGCCTTTTCGGCACTGTAATCCGGGTAGTCAATCCGGACATGCAGCAGAAAACGGTCAAGCTGCGCCTCGGGCAGTGGATAGGTGCCCTCCTGCTCGATCGGGTTCTGCGTGGCCATCACCAGAAAGAGCTGCGGCAGCGGGTAGGTGACAGAGCCTACGGTAATCTGCCGCTCGGCCATCGCCTCCAGCAGTGCAGATTGGACCTTGGCGGGTGCGCGGTTGATCTCATCGGCCAGGATCAGGTTATGAAAGAGCGGCCCCTGCTGGAATTTGAAGCTCCCCTCCTGGGGGCGGAAGATCTCGGTTCCGGTCAGATCGGCAGGCAGCAGATCGGGGGTGAATTGGACGCGATGAAAGTTGCCATCGATGCCATCCCCCAGCACCTTGATGGCTCGGGTTTTTGCCAGTCCGGGAGCACCCTCTACCAATAGATGGCCATCCGCAAGCAGCGCAATAAGAAGCCGGTTGACCAAGGCCTCCTGGCCAATGATCTGCTGGCTTACATAGGTTTGTAGCTGTCTGATTTCATTCTGATGTGACATCTGTTCTATCTACTTGGTATCTGTATATCAATGGAGGATGTTTGCAAGATCCTGTGCACTTTTATGGTTTCGCAAGCGGGGCTATCCGTCCCATCCACCCGCAGCGCATGAGTGAGACCTGTTTTTTGGATTTCAGTTCCTGGGAGGCGCAGATTCTATCTGCATCTGATGAAAAAAAGAATCTGCCTTTCGCATGGGTTACAATAGCGGTCATGGCTACAATTTTTGACCTGCACACACACTCAACCGCATCGGATGGAACGAGCTCGCCAAAGGAGCTGATACAGCACGCCGCCGAGCAAGGGGTAGATGCCATCGCCCTGACCGATCACGATACCACCGAGGGGCTGGCCGAAGCCGCCGCCACAGCACAAAGCCTGGGCATCGGTTTCATACCTGGGGTGGAGATCTCTGCAAGCTGGAACAGCCATGTCGTGCATATCGTTGGCCTGGGCATCACCCCTGATTGCACGCTGTTGCAGGATGGATTGGCAACACTGCGCCAGTTTCGCAACTGGCGGGCAGAAGAGATGGGGCGCAGGCTGGCAAAGGTGGGCATCAGCGATGCATTTGAGGGTGCCAGGGCACTCTCAAGCGGGGTGCTGATCGGCCGCTGCCATTTTGCCCGCTTTCTCGTAAAACATGGTCATGCCGAGAGTGAGAAAAAGGTTTTTCAACGTTTTCTGACACACGGCAAACCGGGATATGTGCCTGGAAAGTGGGCAGAGCTGGAGGATGCCGTGGCGTGGATCTTGGCCGCAGGCGGGCAGGCGGTGATTGCACATCCCGCACGCTACCCCTTTACCCGCACCAGGCTGCGCCGGCTGCTGGCAGAGTTTGCAGAGGCCGGCGGCGTGGGATTGGAGGTGGTCTCAGGAAGCCATAACCGCGATGAGACATCTACCATGGCTCGGCATGCGCAGGATTTTGCCCTGCTGGCATCGACCGGCTCGGACTACCATGGCCCCGAAAATCCCTGGCGCAGATTGGGTCGCTTTCAGGCGCTGCCTGAAATCTGCACACCGATCTGGCATGATTGGGGCTTGCCTTTAACCACCCGTGCTATCAGCGCCTGATAGCGGACGACTTTTCCAAACGGTTTCCCCCCAAGTGGCTCAATTTTTTCAAATTCACCCGGATAACCCCCAACTGCGCCTGATTCGAAGCGCGGTTGAGATCATTCGCCAGGGCGGCCTGGTGATCTACCCCACTGACTCCAGTTATGCCCTGGGCTGCCATGTCGGCGACAAGCGGGCAATGGAGCGCATCCGGCAGATCCGCCAGCTTGATGACAAACATAACTTCACACTGGTATGCCGGGATCTGACGGAGATCTCCACCTATGCCAAGATCAGCAACCAGCAGTACCGCCTGCTAAAGGGGCTGACCCCAGGCCCCTACACCTTCATTCACCAGGCCACCAAACAGGTGCCAAAACGCCTCCAGCACGCCAAACGCAAGACCATTGGCCTGCGTATACCGGACAACCATATCGCCCAGGCACTGCTGGGAGAGCTGGGAGAGCCGCTGATGAGCTCCACCCTGATTCTGCCGGGTGATGAGATGCCACTCACTGATCCGTATGACATGCGCGACACCCTCGGGCATGATGTAGATCTGGTGATTGATGGGGGTTATTGCGGATTCGAGCCGACAACCGTGGTCGACATGAGCGATGATTCAGCCACGGTTGTGCGCAAAGGCAAGGGTGATGCCACCCTGTTTGAAGCATAGGAAGATTTTATCAATGGGCACCTTCAAGTGATGAATGAATTAAATACCATTCAGCAGATCGTCGTTTTGATACTGCCCGTGCTGTTTGCCATTACCGTGCACGAAGCCGCCCACGGCTGGGTTGCAAACAAACTGGGTGACCCGACGGCCAAACAGCAGGGGCGGGTTACGCTCAATCCCATCCAGCATATCGACCCTCTGGGTACGGTGATAGTGCCACTGGGGATGTATCTGCTGACCGGGTTCCTGTTTGGCTGGGCCAAACCCGTTCCGGTAGATTGGCGCAATCTGAATAACCCCCGCAGGGATATGGCGCTGGTGGCGATTGCCGGCCCCGCCTCCAACCTGATCATGGCGCTGCTATGGGGGGTGGGCATGCAGGCAGGGGTCTCGCTGCTGGAGAGTCTGCCCTGGGTAGCCTATCCCCTGATCTACATGGGGACAGCCGGCATCATGATCAACAGCATACTGCTGGTACTGAACCTGCTGCCTATCCTGCCGCTCGATGGGGGGCGCATTGTAGCCTCACTGCTGCCTGCCAGGCTGGCAGTGCCCTACGCCCGCCTTGAGCCTTGGGGACTCTTCATTATCGTTGGCCTGCTGGCAACGGGCATGCTTGGCAGTATCATTGGCCCGCTGCTCTCTACTTTTCAATACATCATCGTATCGCTGGTTGGCTTACAATAGAGCGCCTGCACACCGTTTATCAAACTTCAGAGGAAACACCATTGACTCCTGTTCCTGCGCAACACTCCCGTGTACTCTCCGGCATGCGCCCTACCGGCAAGCTCCATCTGGGACACTACCACGGGGTGCTGGAAAACTGGGTTGAACTTCAACATGAATACGAGTGCTACTTCTTCGTAGCAGACTGGCATGCGCTGACCACCCACTACGATGACCCCGGCATCATCTCCGAGAGCGTGTGGGACATGGTGATCGACTGGCTTGCCGCAGGCGTCAACCCCGGTGAGGCGAGGCTGTTTATTCAATCCCGCATTCCCGAGCATGCAGAGCTGCATCTGCTGCTCTCCATGATCACCCCGCTGGGCTGGCTGGAGCGGGTGCCAAGCTACAAAGACCAGCAGGAGAAGCTCAAGGAGCGGGATCTCGCCACCTACGGGTTCCTGGGATACCCGCTGCTGCAAAGCGCCGACATCCTGATCTACAAGGCAGGGCAGGTTCCTGTGGGTGAAGATCAGGTAGCGCACGTCGAGCTGACCCGCGAAGTGGCGCGGCGGTTCAATCACCTCTACGGGCGTGAAACCGGGTTTGAAGAGAAGGCGACCCAGGCGATAAAAAAGATGGGAAAGAAGACAGCCAAACTCTACGAACAGTATCGCAAGGCCTATCAGGAGCAGGGCGACCACGAGGCGCTGGCCGCCGCACGGGCGCTGCTGGAGAACCAGCAGAACATCAACATGGGTGATCGCGAGCGCCTGTTCGGCTACCTGGAGGGCGGTGGCCGTATCATATTGCCAGAGCCTCAGCCGCTGCTGACCAAGGCATCCAAAATGCCGGGGCTGGATGGCCAGAAGATGTCCAAATCCTACGGCAATACCATTGCACTGCGAGAGACGCCCGAAGGTATAGAGCAGACCCTGCGAACCATGCCCACAGATACCAACCGGATACGCCGGAATGATCCGGGCGACCCTGCAAAATGCCCCGTCTGGCAGTGGCATGAGGTCTATTCGGATGACGATATCAAAAACTGGGTGCAGACAGGCTGCCGCTCTGCGGGCATTGGCTGCGTCGAATGCAAACAGCCGGTTATCGATGCCGTTCTGCGCGAGCTTAAACCAATTCAGGAGCGGGCGCAGGAGTATATTGAACAGCCTGAACTGGTGCGCAGCATCATTGCAGAGGGCTGCGAGGCGGCGCGTGATCTGGCAAAAGAGACGCTGGATGAGGTGCGGCACGCCATGTCGCTGAACTACTACCGGTAGGATAATACAGCTCATGGAGCAGCGAGAGATTACCGGGATTGGCGCCCCTCACCCACAGCAGGCAGAGATGCCCTTTGCCATGGTGCAGGGAGAGGTTCTCTCGACCATGCCCAGGGATCTCTACATCCCGCCCGACGCGCTGGAGGTTTTTCTCGACGCCTTCGAAGGGCCACTGGATCTGCTGCTCTACCTGATCAAGCGTCAAAACCTGGATATTCTCAATATCCCGGTTGCCCAGATCACCACGCAATACATGGAGTATGTGGAGCTGATGAAAGAGCTGCGCCTGGAGCTGGCTGGAGAGTACCTGCTTATGGCCGCCATGCTGGCCGAGATCAAATCCCGCATGCTGCTGCCACGGGTGAGCAGTGATGAGAGTGACGAACACGACCCGCGCGCCGAACTGATCCGGCGGTTGCAGGAGTATGAGCGCTACAAGCAGGCGGCTGAAGATCTTGATGCCCTGCCACAGCAGGGGCGCGATACCTTCCCATTGGAGATTGAGGCGCCAGACCGTATTATAGAAAAGCGGCAGCCCGATCTATCCATGCAGGAGCTGCTGCTCTCCTTTAAAGATGTGCTTCAGCGTGCAGATATGTTTAGTAACCTGCACATCAAAATGGAGCCACTTTCGGTACGAGAAAGAATGTCCATCGTGCTGGATCGAGTGAACAGCGACACCTTCACAGCGTTCACCCGGCTGTTCGATTATACAGAGGGGCGCGCCGGGGTCGTCGTCACCTTTCTGGCGATATTAGAGCTGATAAAAGGCGCACTGCTCGAACTGGTTCAGACAGAACCCTACGGCCCGATTCATGTTAAAGCTGCCTCATCTTCCACCTGAGTCAGGCCATGCCTACTGAGCAACGGTTAAAATCAATCATTGAGGCGGCACTGCTGGCAGCAGGCAAACCACTGACCCTGGACGAGCTGCTGGCGCTGTTTGATGTGACCGATCTGCCTGAGCGACAGGCCGTTAGAGCAGCGCTGCAGGCACTGGCGGAGGAGTATCAGGGGCGCGGGATTGAGCTGCTTGAGGTCGCTTCCGGCTTTCGCATCCAGGTCAGATCAGAGTTCGCACCCTGGATATCACGCCTTTGGGCAGAGCGGCCGGCGCGCTATTCACGCGCCCTGATGGAGACCCTGGCGCTGATCGCCTATCGCCAGCCGATCACCCGCGGCGAGATTGAAGAGGTGCGCGGCGTCAGCGTAAGCACCAATATCATCAAAACCCTGCTGGAGCGCGAATGGGTGCGCGTGGTGGGACACCGGGATGTGCCGGGGAAACCCTCACTCTATGCAACCACCAAAGGGTTCCTGGACTACTTCAACCTGAAATCACTCTCTGAACTGCCAACGCTTGCCGAGATCAGGGATCTCGACACTATCAACCAGGAGCTTGATCTTGAGCTGCCAGGCATAACTGCCGGTGCCAGCCACGAGCCTGCCGCAGTGGACAGTGAATCAAAACCACCCCCATAAGGCCTTCAAATACTGTGACAAACCCCACTCCGCCACAAGGTGAACGGCTGCAAAAGGTGCTGGCCAACGCCGGCCTTGGCTCTCGCCGAGAGATTGAAACCTGGATAAAAGCAGGGCGCATCAAGGTCAATGGCCAGCTGGCCAGCCTGGGTTGCCGCATCAGTGGTGACGAACAGATAAAGCTGGATGACAAGCCGCTAAAGCCTGCCCGCCTGAGCGCCCCGGAGCGGCAGGTCATCATCTATAACAAGCCGGAAGGTGAGCTGGTGACACGCGCTGACCCGGAGGGGAGGCCAACCGTCTTTTCACGCCTGCCACGGCTGAAAAGCGGACGCTGGATCGCTGTGGGGCGTCTGGATATCAACAGTGCCGGGCTGCTGCTGTTTACCACCGATGGCGAACTGGCCAACCGATTGATGCATCCATCACAGCTCATTGAACGGGAGTATGCGGTGCGTATCCTGGGCAGGGTGACTGAAGATATGCTCAAAAGCATGGTCAACGGCATTGAACTGGAGGATGGCCCGGCCCGCTTTGAGCATATTGTCGAAAGTGGCGGAACTGGAGCCAACCGCTGGTTTCATGTGGTCATCATGGAGGGGCGCAAGCGCGAGGTTCGACGCCTGTGGGAGGCAACAGGGGCCACTGTCAGCCGTCTAATCCGGGTAAGGTTTGGCCCCATTGTCATGGGCAACCGGCTGTTTGCCGGGAGATCCCGCCCGCTGGAGCCCGACGAGCTAAAGCAGCTCTTGCAGGCCGCAGGCTTAAAGGACGAGAAGAGAGCGCACCGTACGGAGAGGCCAGCACCCAGCAAAGGCCGGAGACAAAAACCGGCAGGCAGACCGGGGAGAGGGCGACAGAAGCGCTGATCACGCATCCTCCTCACTGGGGAGATGGGTTGTAGAGGGCGGTCAACAGCTTGGCCGGATTGATGTGGCTTCTGGTTTTCTATATACGCTTTCATCTGAACAACGGGTAGACGAGGTCGATCTCTTCCAGGGGTTTGCCGGGGCCATCCGGCGACAGCTGTGCATAGGCGGCAAGCTGCGTTGCTGATATGCCACCCACAACTTTGTTCACTTCAGACAACTTTATCCCCTGCCGCACCAGATAGGTGAGATAGCTGTGCCGGAGGGATTGAGCATTTATCCGTTCCGGTTCGCTGAGTCCGGCATCTACCGCCACCAGTGTGATTTTTGCCACTAGCTCCGCTGTGGAGGTTGTCGCGATTTCCAGCTCTTCATTGGCAGGGGCAGGTTCAATTTCGGCAAAGAGCTTCAAAACCGATGGCGCCAGGGTGATGGCCCGCTCCTGATATCCAGGCACCCGAAGCCTGCTCTCTTTGAAGTCGAAACAGCATCGCTCTATCCTGGCCACCTCTTCCAGGGTCAGTCCGCTCAGCAGCAGTGCAATCAGCTGTTGTCCAATGGTGTCTGATTGCTCGAACAGCTGCCGGATCTCCTCCATATCCAGCTCTGTGCCTGCCGGCTGTGGCAGTGCAGTATGCGCTTGCCCATTGATGGCGGCGACTGGAGCCGGTGGGTCTATGGCTGGTCGCTGCTGCCCGGTGTAGAGGTGCAGGCCTGCCAGGGTCTGGGGTTCATCCCTTCTCTCCTTGCGCAAAAGAAACTCGACCAGCCAGACGGCAAACAGCGCTGTCAGCAGCGATGCCACCAGGGCGATAGCAGCATCACGCGTATATTGCGGCCGCACCGGGTGAGCAGGCAGCTGGGCATACTCCAGTATATTGACCTGCGGGAACTTCTGCCGATTCTGCACCTCGATCGCCACCAAGCGCTCCTCGGTGGTGCGGTAGAGCTCTTCCAGGCGGGCCAGATCCTCCTGTAGCGCCTCATGTTCGGCAAAACGCGCGGTAAAGAGGGTTGCCTTGCTTTTATGCCCCTTCAGCTGGGCCTGCAACTCTGCTACCGATTGCCGTGCAATCGCCCATTTCTGCTCCACATCGGCCAGCACCGTCTTCCGGCCATATTCAACCTTCGTTTTGATCTCCTGTTGAATCTCCTTCAGCTGTTTGGGAATGGTCTTGAGATTGGGGTCGATAGCGATAAAGGCGTCGGTATAACGGCGTTGCAGCGCCGTCAGCTTCTCTTTGAGCAACTGGGCGCGGGACTCCAGCGCCGCCAGGCTTCTCTGCTCATCTCTGGGAACCACAGGTTTGCCCTTGGCGATGGCTTTATGAATGGTCTCCAGCGCCGCCTTTGCCTTTACCTCCTCTTCACTGGCGGCGTTGAGCGCCTGGGTCAGCCCCTTCAGCCGGGCAAGAACCTGGTTTTCATCGCGCCCCATGCTTAGGATGTCGTGCTCCTGACGGAACCTGTCCAGTTCGGCGCGCTTGGTCTCAACCTTGGCCGCAAGGGCCTGATGCTGCTCCTTCAGGGCCTGGGTCGTTGTGCCGGTGGCCTCTTTGATCTTCCGGGCGCGCATTTCGAGATAGACATTCACCCAGGTGTTTACCACGGCGGGCAGCGCCTCCGGGATCGGCCCTTCGGCACTCAAATTGACAATATTGGTATCGCTAAGCGGCTCAACGGAGAGCATCCCCTGTAGCTGGGCAACGCTGTTGATATATCGAAAGCCGCCTCCCTGCTCCAGCCTCTCCAGCACCTCTTGCAACAGGGGCTGGCCCAGCAAAAGCTGGCTCTGGATAGCGACATGCTGGATGTCTGCTGCTGCGCCCTGCTGGTCCACCGCTGGCATGGCGACCGTTAACAGGGCGGCTGTAGTACGATAGACCGCAGGCCGGGAGTAGGTATAAAACAGCCCGGCGGCGGCACACAGGAGAAATACGATCAGGAATACCCAGAGGCGCCGCGACCTGCGCCCATGCAGGCTGCGCTGAGGGGCTGCGGTAACCGATGGCCCCTGGATCACCTCAATGGCTGGGATATGATCAGGCATCGTATGAAGTTACCCTTCTGCCATTCGCTCTGTTTCCCATTTGAGCCATCTTACACCAACAGGGAGCCACCCCGGCAACTGGTTTTTCAAAAAGACAGGCTCCTAAGGATCTGTGCCCATCTCTTTTTGATAACGTCGCTCCATAAGCGCCCGACGGCGCTCTGACATGCTGGGGGCTCTGCGCTCGCCCCTCCCCTGCATCACAGGCCTGCTTGCCGGCAGGCTCTCTTTTGCTGGCGGTTTGGTTGCCGCGCCTGCCGACGCTCTGCCCCGGGCGGCTCGGTCTGAGGCTCTGATATCATCCATGTGAAAATATTTATAGCGCTGCAAGCTGTCGATACCGTGGCAATTTCTACAGATATTTCCTGAGCTTTTAAACCGCAGAAAGCTGTTTCTGTTGTTGCCTTCCACCTCTTTCCCCGGGCCCGTGCTCTTTCTGCTTGAGGTCCATTGGTGCGGGTTGTGGCAGGTTGGGCATGCAATCAGCCCCGCATTTACCTTTTGCCCCGCTACATTGTAAACCGGCGCATATTTGCTGCTGCCCGGACGGTGCAGCTCTGGAACTATTATTGATTGCGGATGAGAAAAGTGCTCAACGATCTTCTTCTCTCCCGGCCCGCCTTTTTCATGGCAACTCAGGCAGATCCGTTCCTGATGCAGATTGCTCCCCTCCCCCTCTTCTCTTGCCCATAGCAGATAGCCCTCACCTTTCGCACCATGCGGGACATGGCACGGACTACAGACGCCACTCTCTGCTACAGTCTTGTTCAGGCCGTTTTTGGCGTCGGGGTTGGTTATGGAGAGGTCATGATCTGTGCCCACAACATAGCCCTTGCTGGCATGGCAGGTCACGCACAGCTTTGGGCCATCCAGGTTGGATTTGCGCAGAAAGCTGTTGCCTGCATCACCTTCTGTTTTTTTGCCTGGCCCTCTCTCTGGCTTTTCAGGATCCCAACGGTGTACGTTGTGACAGGTTGAGCAGGCCATATCGCCATTTGTTGACTGCTCGCCATTTTTTGTGAAGAGCGGCAGCTTCACCGCTTCATCCTTTGGCGCTGCCTCTTCTCCACGTTTTTTTCTGTAGAATCTGCGCGCCTCCTTGCGCAGTGTGGGCCGCGCATCTGCGATCCGTTTCATGGGGTGGGTCGGCTCACCGATCACCTTTCTGCTCGCTGATTTACGCCGGGCATGACAGCCTGTGCATAACGCCTGATTCCGGCTGCTGCCCACACCAACCCCTCGTGCCCACAGGAGGTTACCCCATGCATTGTGCACCAGGTGGCAGGCGCTACAGACACCTGCATCGTCCACTGTTTCGTGACTCAGGTTGACAGTGTTCGGGGAGGTGATACGCAAATCATGGTCTGTATCAATAACCAGTGCATTATCTTTATGGCAGGCTGCACAGAGGGTGGCATCTTCATCATAGGGGACCCGCAGGAAGCTGTTGTTACGGTCGCCTTCCCGCCCTTTGCCGCGAGATGTCTGCTCTTCGGTAACCCGGGGGTCCCATTGGTGTACGTTGTGGCAGGTGGGGCAAGAGACCGTGCCCGCCTCGTCATCCCGTTTGCCCTCTTTGTCAAACAGCGGCAGCTTGCCTCGGAACTGTGGCTGCATATTGGGCTGCTTGCCCAGCGGATGGGTAATGGAGCCTGTCGTCTTCTTTTCAGCCATTCCGCCTTTTGCATGGCATGAGAGACACAATGTTTCGTAGGGGTCTTCCACCTTGTGTGGCCGCAGCGCCCAGAGCCGTTTGCCATCTGCATTGTGTGGCACATGGCAGATGCCGCAGACGCCACTCTGCCCAATGGTTTGAGCCTGATTGTTGCGGGCCTTGGGGAAGGTGACGTGCATATCATGCTTGCTGCCCAGCAGGGTCGATTTCTCGGCATGGCAGGTGCGGCAGAGCTCGCTCTCGACCGAGCTGGTTTTTCTCAGGAAGCTGTTGCTGCCATCACCCTCTGCCTTGCTGTCACCACGCTCATCACTGCCCGCAGCCCACCGATGAGGGTCATGGCAGGTGCCACAAGAGAGATTGCCCCGGGCGCTCTTTCTCCCATCTGCCGTAAACAGCGGCAGGTCGCCACTCTCTTTTGGCTTGACCCCAACAGGGTGGCTTCTCTTGCCCGTTGTCTTGTCTGCGGCCATGCCCGCTTTGGCATGGCATGAGGTGCAGAGGCGCTCGATATAATCCTCGCCTGCACCCAGCGGCCTGTTCCAGAGCTTGCCCGCCTTGGCGTTATGTGCTGTATGGCATGCACCACAGACCCCGGACTCTTTTGGCGTCTGCTGCCTGGCATTTTTTTCGTTCGGCGCTGTAACATTCAGATCATGCTTGGTTTTTGCGATGCGCTTTTTGTCCCGGTGACAGCTTTGGCAGAGGCTACCGCTGGGTGGTGCGGCCGTCTGGCGCAGAAAGCTGTTTGTGCCGTCGCCCTCTACCCCTTTGTCTCCCCGGTCGTCCGACAATGCCGACCAGACATGAGGATCGTGACAGGAGGCGCAGGTCACGTTACCATCGGCGCGCCTCTCTCCCTGTTCGCTATAGAGCGGCAGATTGCCCACATCCATATTTCTGGAAGGGGGCACCTCCACCGGATGGCTGCGCGCGCCGGTCAGGGCATGCTCTGCGACCCTCTCTTTGTCGTGGCAGCTTTTGCACAGATCCTCAATGCTTTCGCCCTCGATATCCCGCGCCCACATCTTTGGCCCCTCTCCTTTGTGCATAAAATGGCAGGAGAAGCAGGGGCCGGCCTCGGCTGCGCTCCGGCCTGCCGAGTTCCTCTCATCGGGGAAGCTGGTCGACAGGTCATGTTTGGTGTTCAGCAGCTTTTTCTTCGAGGTATGACAGGTCAGGCAGAGTTTGCTCTGTTTGTTGCTCGACACCAGCAGGTGGTTATCCCGCGTGCCGTTGTGCGGTGAGTGACAGGTGCGGCAGTTAATCACCCGGCCTTCGGCCAGCAGTGGTCTTTCGCCGTTATCCCACCTCTCTGGCAGTTTGACCTCTTTGATAATATCCACATCCACCGGGTGCGAAAACCGCCGCAGCTCATCCGCACTTTTAATATCCGGCGAGACGCCGTGACAGGTTTCACACAGGCTGGAGTGGGTTACCCCCTTCTGGCTGTTCGGGATTACCAGAAAGTGGTCGTTGGTGCTGCCATGCGGATTGTGACAACTTTCACAGATAACCGTCCTCTTTTTGCCGCTCTTGTCTTTGCCCGCCTTGCCGCCAAAATCGAGGATCTTTTGTGGGAATTCATCAAAAACGATATCGACCGGATGCTTGCCCGCTGCCACGCCGTCATCCTTGTCACTGTGACACTGGCGGCACATGGATGAGTTGACATTGGGCACTCGCAAAAAGATGGTCGATCCGATGTCGGTCGTTGAGTCGACACCGTGTGCGCTATGGCAGGTTGCACAGGTCAGCCGCCCTTGTGGATCAAGCGGAAAGGTCTCGGGAATCGTGATTTTGCTGGATGGGTCTGTCCCTGCCTTGTGCCGGCTGGTCTCCCACACCCGCAAGCGGGAGTCCACGATCGAGCCGTCATGGCAGCTGTAGCACATCATCTCTGTGGCTACGACCTTCTCTTCAGTAAAATCGAGCAGGTAGTTTGCGGCATGGCTGCCATCAAAATCATCGACCCAGCGCAGGTGGCACATGGCGCACTCTTTCGAGGCATTGGGCTGCTGGCCTGAAGGGGCCGCAACAGCTGCTGTGGATGCCAAAAGCAGGGGCAGCAACAGGAAAAGCCCAACCAGTCTCAACTGCTTCATGATTTGATACGGTAGACGCTGATACGGTTGGCGAACATCTCCACCACATAGAGGAGGCCGTTGTTGTCAAAATAGAGCCGGGCCGGGGTGGTAAAGTGCTTTATCTTGCCCTGACCATCGCTGAGCACGGCCTGGAATCTCCCTTTTTTGTCGAACATCTGGATGACGCCGAGGTAGGAGTCGCTAATAAAGATATGCCCACTGGCATCGACTGCCACCCCTTTGGGGCGGAACAGCTCACCCTTCTCGACCCCCCAGCGGCCAATATCATGGCCAAACCCAAACCCCTTTTCAGGCAGGATGGTGCGCACCCGGGTGTTGATGACATCGACGATGTAGAGCCTGCCGGTGGCGTCGATGTAGAGGGAGAAGGGCCAGCGGAAGCCGTCTTCCTGATGGCTCATCCCCCCCACAGTGCGGATGAATTTTCGCTCTTTCAGGCTATAGACGAGCACCTGGTGGTTTTCATTATCGACCACGTAGAGCAGTTGGCGCTGGTTGTCGATGGCCAGGTCGGTGGGGTCGGGCCTTTTTTGCTGCTTGCTTTGGGGAAGTTTGATCTGGTTGAGATGTTTGCCATCTGGGCTGTAGATCTGGATACGGGCATTGCCGGAGTCGGCGATATAAACATGATCCCTGGCATCGAGGGTCATCCCCAGCGGGCGGCTGAGCTCCGCTTTTGCGCTGCCACCTTTGCCAAAGCTGCCCTGGAATTTTCCTTCGTGGTTGTAGATGACAACCCGGTTTGAGACGCCGTCCAGCACCAGGGTGCGGTTGTCTGAGGTGATCCGTACGCTGCTCGGCTGGCGCAGGCCAAGTTTGTCGCCACCCTCAATGACCCGGATCTGCTCGACAGGGAGCAGATCCGGGGCAGCGGCAATCGGCTGGGCAGGGAGCAGCAGGGCAGCCAGCACAAGCAGCCATCCACTCTGCTGGAAGCAGGGCCGGAGAGGGGCGGTAAAACGCTGTATCATGGACGGTCTATGGCAGGTGGAACTGTTTGATCTCTTTGGCATCATGGCAGCCAAGGCAGATCCCCGAGTTTATCTGGCTGATTCTCAAACGCTTGTGGGAGTCGGCGCCCGCATCAGCTTCGCTGCGCCGCTGCACCCCAAGCTCATGCGGGTTGTGACAGGTGCCGCAGAAGATTTTGCCCGTGACAAGATCCAGCGGCAGGATGGCTCCCCCCTGGTTTGCCTCAATCCGGCCCGACATCCCTTCATCGGGCCGCCCTGCATGGTATCTGGGGCTGCCATCTTTTTCATAGCCAATCACACAGCCCACGGCATAGGCATCATCTGTATGGCAGCGTAGACAGAGCATGTCGAAATTATCAAATTTGAATTCAACATCTGCAATGCTTTTAGCCTTTCGGCGGTCAGGCAGGATGGCATGGCAGTAGGTGCAGATGTCGGTGTCCAGCTCTCCCTCATCGTTAATCTGGTCATGCGGATTCATCTTTTTATATGCAGAGGGCTCATGGCAGTTGTAACAGAGGTCGGTTCGTTTTTCAAAGGGTGCCCCCCGGTGGAACAGGATGTTCTCTTTTTTGCGCCCGAACTCTTCACTGAGGCACTGGTAGGTCATGTCATGGCAGACTGCACAGGTGATGCGGCCCTCATCATCCAGCCCGGAGCGAAACTCCTCTGGCATCTTGTCCACCATCGTCTGCGGGGCAATCATGCCACTGGCATGGATATACTTGTCTTTGGATATCTCGGAGTGGCAGTGGTTGCAGAGCCTGTTTATATCGCCGTCATAACGGAGATTTAACTGGCCGCCTCTCTCTGGAATATGTTCGTGGCATGCAAGGCACTTGTCTTTGGTTTTGGACCAGTGAGGATTCATATTCAGATCCTCTTCGGCCACTACCTGTGCCGCCGCACCAAAGGTGAGCAACAGCCCCAGCAAAAAGCTCAACACGCTACTGTTCATGGTATCTGTCTCTGCTCCCAGGCCATCAGGTAGCCATTCATGGTGCCAATATAGAGTCGGTCGCCCACGATGGCCGGGGAGGAGTGGAACCCGTCATCGGGCAGTGTCTCCTGCCAAACAGGCTGGCCATTTTTCACGTCAATTGCAGTCAGTTCACCATATTCGTTGGCCACAAAGGCGATGCCGCTTCGGGTTACTGCCGGGGTCGAGCTGATGGGGGCGCGCAGATCCTGCGACCAGCGCAGCTTGCCCGTGGCGCTATCGAATGAGGTCAGCACGCCATCTTTGGCGCTCACCAGTACGCCATCCTGAAAGGGGATGGGCGAGGCATAGATCCACTCATCTACGGTGGCCTGCCATTTCGTTTTTCCGCTCTTGGCATCCAGCGCATACAGGTTGCGATCATAGCCACCAATGTAGAGGGTGTTACCGCTGAGCACAGGCGAGGCATAGTTGGCTGAGCGGGTTCTGAACTCCCATACGATATGTCCATCCCTGATATCCAGCGCATAGACCTTGAAGGCCTTGCGCGTTACATAGACCAGCCCGTGGCCAATGGTGGGGGAGGCGTAAATGCCTCGTGAGCTGGTGGGTTTTTCAGCCAGAGGGGTCGACCAGATAAAGCCGCCATCTTCTGCGCTAATGGCGTAGATGCTCATATCATTCGAGCCAAAGTAGACCACGCCATCCACCAGCGCAGGGGAGTTGACGATTTTGCCCTGGGTCTTGTACTCCCAGATCAGTTCACCTGTGGCGGCATCCAGACAGTAGAGGGTGCCATCCTTGCCACCAAAGTAGACCTTGCCATTGTCAACAGCAGCGGAGGATGTGATCTCGTCAGCGGTTTCAAAACTCCACACTGGCTCGCCTGTCTCTTGATCCACCGCATAGAATGCACCGGAGAGCGAACCGATAAAGACCTTGCCAGAGGCGACAGCGGGAGAGGCGTAGAGCAGATCGCCTGCGTCAAACTCCCACAGCAGCTCCAGTGGCGGCGCAAGAGTGGAGGCAGGCTGGGCATCGTGCTGCGGGTTGAGCAGGAACATGGGCCAGGCAGCCTCCTCTGCCACGGCACCATTGAGAGGCAAAAACAGCGCAAAAGAGAGCGCTTTCAGGCTCATTTTCAAACAGTTGGCAATCTGGGTCTTCATTGTCTTCTTGGTGGTTAAGAGAGCGTCGCAGCAAATTTCAGAGGGCGCCTGCACGGCTGGTATAATATCCAAACCTGCCCATGGACTACAGCCCCGTCACAACCTGGTTTTTGTCTCGTCTTGGGAGCTGGCAAGTATAACCTAAACTTTATAAGTGTTTATATGCCAAAACCGGGGAGTGCAATATGGCTGAAACAAAACCGTCCGCTTTTGCGCTCATCCACTACCTTTGTCCATACATGGCAAGCGTTTCAGGCGCGCTATTCAAAATCAGGGTTTCTCCACTTTCTTGAGGGCGCCACAATCTCTTTTGGCGGTTTCAGACGTGAAATATAGTCAACCACTGCCTTGGAGTCCTCTAGCGTAAAGTCCTCGATCCGAATCTGCATATCCGGATGTGCATTGAGCCGCTCCCCGGCCCTTATCCATTTAAACTGGCGCAGCATATAGCGGTAGTGCTGCCCATGGATGCGCGGGAAAAATTTCTCATTATCACCTTCACCGTTGTCACCATGACAGCCAATGCACTTCTCCATGTAGATATCCTGACCACGCTCCAGGTTCTTGCCCCGCCCCTTTCCGTTTGCCGGGGTCATGGGCAGTTTGGAGATGTAGTAGGAGAGATCGGCCAGCGCCTGGGCATCGCCCAGCACTTCAGGCATCACAAAGTGCTGCATGGAGGGATTTTCGCGGTTGTTTTCGCGCATATCCACAAGCTGCTTGATCAGGACATTGTAGTGCTGACCCGATATCTGTGGAAATGACCCATCACGCCGCCCCCAACCTTGCTTGTTGTGGCATTTTGCACAGATGCGGTAGAACTCCAGCCCGCGGTTGTAGTTGGGTTTTAGTGTCAATGCCCGCTCTTTTTCTCCACCCTCCTGGTTCCACTCAAGGCCCCAGCTTGCTGTGGTGATGACAAACCCCAGCAGCAGCACGACGCCTCTATTGATCCAACGCACGCTATATAACCTCCACAGGGACACTAATCAGATGAACCTAAAAAAAATCAGTTGTACCTACTGCGGATACAAACCGTTAATCGCGCAGTATACTACACCAAACCGGGAATATTTCTGGAGCAGCCCACTCAAGTTCCACAAGGGGCGAACAGGTCTGTATCCGCTGACATGAATCGTGAAAAATGAACGATCTACTTCATCAACTACTCGGTATCGCGGTGACGCTTATATCGGCAGGCGTCTTTATAGTGCGCTACGACATACCCTCTACAGGCATCTCATTTGTCTATCTGGCATTTGGAACAGGATTTGTAGCCGCAGGCGTTGCTGTGGGCAAGATGATGCAAGTCAGTACTATCAGCCTGCTTCTGCTGGAGGAGTGGAATTTTAATCTATCACTGATGGCCATTGGCTACTCTGCCATCTTCTCGGGGATCATCGGCATTGGCGTTGCACTGCGCAATCTCTTTCAACCTGATAAAGAGCAGTTGAAGCCGTAGCGGGAGCAAGCCATGATTACCATCGAGTCTGCCTCGCAAATAGCCGGGATAGCTGGCGCTATAATACTGTTGTATGCCTACGCCATGATTTCAAAAGGGAGGTTTACCAACACCTCGGCTGCCTACCATATATACAACCTGGCGGGGGCGTTTCTGGTTGGCATCAACACCCTGTTCATGGGCGCAATGGGTGCATTGATGCTCAATGTCGCATGGATGGCTATCGCTGTATGGCACCTGAAAAAAATCGCTCAACAAAAAGCCGGGTAGCCGCGCATCACTGGGGTTTTTCTCCTTCCCCAATCGGTAAAATCTGTCTGCAACTATTTTGCCATCTTCGAATCGGTCGGCATGGGCATCCATGGCATCACCCAGCTCCAGCAGCCTTTTTTCCGGGTGTGGATGCGTTTTAAACAGCAGCGAAACCGTGTTGTCATCCGCGCTCAGGTGGCCGATCTCCTGTAGCACTGAGGGGAGGGCATAGGCGTCATATCCTGCTCTTGCAGCCAGTACCACACCGATGCGATCCGCCTCATATTCGGCATTTTTATCCAGGCCCCGCGCCAGAATTTCAGCACCACTGCCGATCATCCTGCCAATCGCCTGGCCTTTTCCACCACCGCCCACCTTCTGTTTCAGAAGGCTGCCACCCATATCAATCAACTGCCCCTGCTTCAATATCTTCAGGTGGTGTTGCTTGATAACATGGCCGATCTCATGCGCCAGAACACCTGCCAGCTCCGCCTCGTTACGCAGCCTTTTATACAGCCCTTTGGTGACCAGAATATAACCGCCTGGCGCTGCAAAGGCGTTGATGTCATCAGACTCAATCACCCCAAAATACCATTTGAGGTCATTGCGGCCACTCTGTCTGGCCACCCAGGCACCGACATGGTTGATGTAACGTTGCAGCTGCTTGTCATCTACCAGCGGGGCAGCGCCCAGTAGCCGGCCTGCAATTTCACGCCCAATGGCGATCTCCTCCTCTACCGGAGTTCCTCCCAACAGCCCCATCAAACCCGGCTGCTGGCCCTGCTGCGGGGTTTTGCCCGAAACCGGCTCAGGCTCCTTTGTGGCCTCTTTGATCAACCCGCCAAAATCAAAGGCGTATGCAGGCGGTGTCCCTGTTATCAGCAACAGGGCTAACAGCAGTTTAAATCTCATGGCCTCTCTCCTATCTCTCTGCCGCCGGGATAAATTCAAGCTCTTTTGCAACCAGCTTTTCTGCTTGCGCAAAGCGGGCTGCCTGCTGCCCGGAAACGGTAAAGGATTCCAGCTTGTCCACCTCGCTGGCGCTGAATTTTGCCTCTTTCAGCTCTGCTTCGCTCAGCCCTCTTACCCCGGTGGCTGAAACCACATTGCCGGTGCCCGAACGGCCACTGGCCAGATCCAACACCCCCTTTGCCTCACTGCCTGAGGCCGGTTTCGCAGTCGCTTTGCCTTTGCGGATTTTAGACATCCTGACCCAACCCGTCCGGCCTGCACTTTTGACCTTCAGCCAACCACCCTTGCGCTTGATGATCTCTACAGGGTCGCCCGCCTTTAGCTCAGCCAGCGGGGCCGCATCCCGGTAGGGTTCATCCATCAGGTCACTGGGGCGAATGATATGCCCCGGTTCCGCAAGCAGTGGTGCGGCAGCAACCATTAAAAAGATGCAGATCAACCATTGAATCACTCTCATTATCTACCCCCCCTGTCATCAAACACCCGCCCACCTTCATCACAATGCAGGCTGTGAATGGCTTGATGCACCAGCCTGCGCCACACCTCTATTCGCCCATGCTCATCACCATACGGCATGGCGCCCTGGCTATACCCCAGCGGCGGCATGGCACCGCAAACTGCTGTCGCCTCCTCCTTGATCATCTCCAGAAACGGCTCTGTAGCCATCTGTTCTGGCGATGTTTTTTCTCTGACTTCACTATCAACATAATAGATCAGCAGCAGATCACCATAGGCGCGCCCTATCCCTGCCGGCTTGTCAGGAAATGCCTCAATGGTAAAGCCCTCTTTTCTGGCGTTGAGTCGCCGCTTTAACCCCGTAATCACCTTGCTTTCCGATAGCGCACCCTCCTTTCCAAGCAAGACGACCACCAGGGTGTTTTGCCACCCTTTGGCATCGCTTTCCAGGGTTAGCCAGACACGGCGTTCAGCCAGCGCCACCTCGGCGTAGGCGTAGACCCGCGCCAGCGTAAAGTAGACAAAGCCCGCCGTTATCGGCGCTGTCAGGTCGATAAAATAGGTGGAGAGGTTCAGGCTGGCATACGAAACCGCCACCAGCCCCACCTGGGAACCGGCAAATACGCCATCAATCAGGGTGCGCTTGATGCCGGTCAGGAAGGCCAGCGCCACCAGCCAGATCAGGCTGAGCGCCACGGTAGCGTAAATCCAGGGGCTGGAGAGCGAGGTGATCCAATCACCATTTTTAAGGTTATCCACGGCTGTGGCCAGCACCTCCACGCCTGGATGGATACGCTCCATCGGGGTGGGCTTGGTATCGAACAGGCTGGGCGCGCTGGAGCCGATGATGACCACTTTACCCGTGAACTCGTCTTGCGGGCGCTGCCGCTTCCGACTGAGAAAATCTTCATACACGGTGCTAAAGCAAACAGTGTTGAATGCCCCCAGGCGGCCACGCCAATTCAGCAGCACATCCTGCTCATCCGGCAGCTCCCAGCCAAGCACCTCTGCCGTCCGGGCTGGAAGTGAGGGGATACGCCACCCAAAGTGTGGCCGGTAGAGTGCGTACCGGCGCACAATGCCATCGCTGTCCGGGTAGATGTTGTTGGTGCCTATCCGCCCACTTGCCACCACTGCCGGAAAATGGGGGAGAATAACCGCCAGCCCTCGATCCTGCTGTGGCTCGCCGGGGATACGCCCCATGCCAGGTATCATGGCTGGCGTGACCTGGCTGAGGTTATCATTTTGGGGGTTGAGCCGAAGCATCGGAAAGAAGGTATTGGTTGTGGATTCAGCGACCTCATTGAAATAGTCATCTGACTCCTGGTTGTAGACATCGGGGTCACTGAACAGAATATCGAAGATGATGGCCTTGGGCTGCTGCTCCTCCAGATTCTCTACAAACTCTGCAAATATCTGCCGGGGCCAGGGCCAGCGGCCGTAATCCCCGGCCATCGCCTCCAGGCTGCCCTCATCGATATCTATGATGACAATATCCGGGTCCGCCTTGGGGTAGATGATCCGGTTTTTCATCATGATATCGAAGGTGCGGTGCTGCATGCCTGCAACAAGATGGAAGCTGGTGGCATCCAGCACCACCAGAATACTGCAAAAAAAAGCCAGATAGAGGTAAAACCGCCCCTTTGAGCGGTAGACAAAACGGTAGCCAAGCTGGATCAGCCGGTTAATGGATCGCAACGACATCGAGCCTCCCTCTCTGCCATCAGACACAACTGTTGTTACAGTAGCCTAATATGTATGGTCAAAATTCATCCGTCGGCGGGGCGACCCGCATCACCTCATCTACAGAGGTATGCCCGGCATAGACCTTTCTCGCACCACTGATGCGCAACGGTTCCATACCCTGTTTTAGCCCCTGCTTGCGAATCTTTTCAATGGTGCAGTCCACATCAATCAGCGCACGCGCCTCATGCGTCATACGCAGTATCTCATAGATACCCATGCGCCCCATGTAGCCTGTCTTGCGGCACTCAACGCATCCCACGGGACGATAGACCTTGGGCGGCAGCGCCAGCTTCCAGGGGCGGGTCAATGCCGCCCATGCATCTTCAGCATCCTCCGCCTCTGCCTTGCAGTGCGGACAGAGGGTGCGTATCAGACGCTGTGCCACCACGCCAATAACCGTGGATCGAATCAGATAGGGGGCAACGCCAACATCCATCAGCCGCGTAACGGCGGATGAGGCATCATTGGTGTGCAGTGTCGAGAGCACCAGATGCCCGGTCAACGCCGCCTGGATGGCCATCTGGGCAGTCTCCAGATCCCGGATCTCACCCACCATGACAATATCGGGGTCCTGCCGCATCAGGGTTCGCACCCCTGCCGCAAAGTCCAGGCCGATGGCGGGCAGCACCTGCATCTGGTTGAATGCGGGTTCCACCATCTCAATCGGGTCTTCAATGGTGCAGAGATTGATCTCGGGCTGAGCCAGCTGTTTGAGCGTGGAGTAGAGGGTGGTGGTCTTGCCCGACCCGGTGGGGCCGGTCACCAGGATGATACCGTGGGTGTGCCCCGTCATCTCTTTCCAGTGTCTGGCATCCGACTTGGAGAAGCCCAGCTCGGAGAGGCTGCGCACCAATACCTGCGGATCGAAGATGCGCATCACCATCTTTTCACCGAAGGCGGTGGGCATGGTGGAGAGACGCAGCTCCACCTCCTGGCCGCTTGGGGTTTTGGTCTTGACCCGGCCATCTTGTGGGCGGCGTTTATCCACTACATCCATCCGCCCCAGCGCCTTGATGCGGCTGACCACCGCCATCATGATGGTTGCCGGCATCTCATAGACGGTGTGCAGCACGCCATCGATGCGGAACCGGATATTCGCCGTCTCCCGGCGTGGCTCTAAATGGATATCGCTGGCGCGCTGGTCAAACGCATATTGCAGCAGCCAGTCAACAATGCTGACAATATGCCGGTCATTGGCATCCAGCTTGCCGGAGCGGCCCAGTTCAACCAGTGCCTCTACCGCATCAATCGAGGTGCCAAAGCCGGTGTCGATCTTCTTGGCTCTGCGCATGGACTGGCTAAGGCCAAAAAACTCCTCAATATACCGGGCAATATCCAGCGGGTTGGAGACTATCCGCTCAATACCCCGGCCCAGCACATGGCTTAACTCCTGCTCCCATTCGCGTATGTAGGGTTCTGCCGTTGCAAACACGGCCTTATCTTCGTCCACATGGACGGGAAGAATCCTGAAGCGCGCCGCATAGGCCTTGGATACGACAGCGCCAACAGCATCCACATCAATCTTCAGCGGATCAATACGCAGATAGGGCAGACCGACATGGTCAGCCAGCCACTCGGTCAGCCGCTCTATCGTCAGCTCTGCATGAGGTGGCGCTGATGATTTAAGGTGCCGTCCGGCCAGCCAGATCAGCGGGTGAATCTGAACCTTGTCGCCACCGATGCTCTCATGCAGCCGCTGAACATTATCCGCCTCCTCATGCGATAGCAGGCCGCTTTCAACCAAAGCGGGCAGCAGCTCTTTGACATCCAGCTTTCGGTCACCGCCTTCTACGAATTGGTTATCTTTTGTCATTTATTTGTGCACGCAGGCAGGTTTCCAATTCAACGCTGTTCTCTCTCTGACCGCTCAATAAAATTCTCAATCGATTCAGCCGAAAGGATACCGACCTCCCGGGCAGCAACCTCACCTTTCGGGTTGATCAAAAAGGAGGTTGGCATTCCAAATACCATGCCAAAAGGGGTATTGACAGCCATATCCACTTGAGCAATGGGGTAGGTAACCTTTTTATCCTCTAAAAAACGGCGCAGCTTATCCAGCTTGATGCTCTCCATGTTCAAGCCCAGCACCACCGCTTTATTCTCTTTATGTTTATTATGAAACGCCTCAAGCTCGGGGATCTCTTTTACACAGGGCGCACACCAGGTTGCCCAATAGTTCACCAGCACCCACTTGCCACGGTAATCGCTCAGGTGGAGCTCTTTTCCATCGATATCGACGGCGCTGAATCTGACCGGCTCTGCCTGAGCCAACGTCTGTAACCACAAAAGGCAAACCGCCATCCACAAGGCCACTGGTTTAATAGATCTCACTACTCCTCCGACAAGCACGCATAAAGTATAGTCTGCATTTTGCGTATATAATTCGCTAAATACAATCGTTTACATCAAATAGCACCTGGTTTCAGATCGGCCATTCGAGAGTATGACATTCAACACCGCCTAATGTGCCCCGAAGCATTGGATAAAATAAAACCTGTTTGCAGACAACCATTTGGATCCCGTAATGAGAGACCAGACAAAATCGCAGGGCTCACCAGCCCCTCTACAGCTGACCGTGCCTGCCCAAGATGTTATTGAGAGTCCAAACGTTGAAACAGATCCATCCAGACTGGTCGAGTGGATCAATCATCTGCCCTATGCCAACCCGCCATCGGTGGCCGCTGCACTGTATGAGTCGATCTACCAGTTTAATCGGTTTCCAGGCACGGTGAGCCACCGCCATGAGCTGGTGAACTGCTATCAACCGCCCTTTGATGTCGTATATCAGGCTGCACGGCAAGCCACCCAGCAAAAAGGGACTCAAAACCGGTTAAAGAAAAACGACATCATTCCAATAGCCATAAAGATCACCGTTGAACTTGCCTACAGCTACAAGTTCATCATCAACGAGCATCTTCAACTCAACAATATACGCAAACACCAACAGCCGTTTGGGCATGCCATCTACTCCGCCATGAAAGCCATTATGCTGGAGTTGATGCTGGAGTATTCCAACCTGATGCCCGATTCAAAAAAAGCATGGCGTGAACTTTTCCAACTCTACTCCCTGGCTGAACAGTACAACCTGGAGCAGACGCCGATAGAGGAGGGCATCTCTATTAACCTGCTGTTCAAGCGCATCCTGCTCATTGCCATCATCGACCCCTATCGTCTTTTAAAAGGAGAGGTCTGGTTCTGTTACAACTACCTCACACACTGGGCTGTAAAGTCCGAGCTGCACAGATCAACCACGGTGCCCGACAATATCACCGGGCTGTTCCTGGTGGATCTGCAAGCCATGCAGCCACCAAAACCACCCGAGCCAAATGCCACGTTACACCCGGAACATCACCGCTTGCTGCACGTTAATTCGCTCAACCTGATGATCCATCAGCAACGAAAACGGCTGCTGGCCGACAAAAGCAGCGAGATAAAAGGGGTTGAAAACATATCAAAAGAGCAGGCGAGCCAGATGTTCCGCCACATGCTGCTGGCATGGCATGTGCGCCCCACCCGCCGCAGTGAACGACATGAAAAGTATGGGGCATGCCCCGTCACCTACGGCCTGAGCGCCATCAACCACTTCCTTAAGAGGGGCAAGCTGACACAAGAGAGTGCCCACACCGAAACCCTGGTGGAGGAGGATACGCTAACGCTTGGAGAGACAGCGCCATTCTGCCGGGAAGAGAAGCAGTTTCAGATCTATTCATGGCGCATATTTAACAAAAGCAGAAGCGGCATTGGCATTATAGTACCGCCACCATTCCCTAAAGAGGTGCAAGTTGGCCAGTTGATCATGATTGAGCTGGATGCCGACGGGGGTGAAAAAGAGCTAAAAACCGGAATCATTCGCCGAATGATCGAGCGGGACAGCAACACCCTGGAGATTGGCATACAGTTTTTACCCGGTAAAACAGTACCCATCTCCATTCGCCCCCATTTTTACGACCGCGAGCTCACTGCTGATTTCCAGCACGGCATACTGGTGGACAGGGGGGCCAAAACACCACAAGCCCTTATAACACCACAGGGTATGTATAGGCAGCAACGCGAGCTGGTGCTGGATAACAATGGTTTTATTCAACGCATCATTTCGGACGAGATGATAGAAACCACCCCCATTTTTGACTGTTTCGACTACCATGAGATAGAGATCAGTAAAGAATAGCGCCCACCAGATTTTGCTTGCAGCGTGGCTGATGGGCCATACCGATGGCATCTGCCCGAAGACCAAAGGGCACTGTGCAACCTGCAAATTGGATAAAGATCCCTGCGATACATGGAAAAAAGTATCGCCAGGCATTAAACTTGTTGGCCTTGTCACAATTCACACCCATGTATGCCCTGCAAACTCTTTATTAAAACCTTTGGCTGTCAGATGAACGAGTATGATTCCGCTAAAATCGCGGATCTTCTGCACGCCTCGCACAACCTCGAATTAACGCAAATCGCAGAAGATGCGGATGTTTTGCTGCTCAATACCTGTTCGATCCGCGAAAAAGCCCAGGAGAAGGTCTTCTCCCAGCTGGGTCGCTGGCGCCCGTGGAAGCTGCGCCGCCCCGATCTGGTCATCGGGGTAGGCGGATGCGTCGCCAGCCAGGAGGGGGATACCATCCGTGATCGCGCCCCTTATGTCGATCTGGTCTTTGGCCCGCAGACCCTGCACCGCCTGCCAGAGATGTTGGATCAGGCCCGCAAAACCCACAATCCGGTAATCGATATCTCCTTCCCCGAGATCGAGAAATTTGACTGCCTGCCTGAGCCGGTGGCCGATGGCCCATCTGCCTTCGTCTCTATTATGGAGGGGTGCTCCAAATACTGTACCTACTGCGTGGTGCCCTACACCCGGGGTGAAGAGATCAGCCGCCCCTTTGATGATGTGATTGCCGAAGTGGCCTCGCTGGCCCGGCAAGGGGTGCGCGAGATCAATCTGCTGGGGCAAAATGTCAACGCCTACCGTGGCCAGATGCATGATGGTGAGAGCGCCGATCTGGCGCTGTTGATCCGCTATGTGGCCGCCATTGACGGCATTGACCGCATTCGCTTCACCACCTCGCACCCGGTGGAGTTCTCCGATTCACTGATCGAGGTCTACGCCGATGTGCCGGAGCTGGTCAGCCACCTGCATCTGCCGGTTCAAAGCGGCTCTGACCGCATCCTGATGCAGATGAAGCGGGGGCACTCGGCACTGGAGTACCGCAGCAAGATTCGACGCCTGCGCGAGGTCCGCCCCGATATCTGCCTCTCTTCCGATTTTATCATCGGCTTCCCCGGCGAGAGCGACAAGGATTTTGAGGCCACCATGCGGCTGATCGAACAGATCGGCTTTGACCACTCCTTCAGCTTCATCTTCAGCCCTCGCCCTGGCACGCCAGCTGTGGATCTGCCCGATGAGATTCCAATGCAGGTAAAGCAGGAGCGGCTGGCCCGGCTACAGCACCGCATCAACGAGATGTCGCAGCAGATCAGCCGTCGCATGGTAGGCACCGTGCAGCGGGTGCTGGTAGAGCGTCCGGCACGTAAAGACCCGGCGCAGCTTGCAGGTCGTACAGAGAACAACCGCGTAGTTAATTTTGATGGCCCGGCAGCGTTGATCGGTGAATTTGCCGACATCCAGATCACCGAAGCCCTGCCCAACTCGTTGCGGGGGGAGTGGCTCCCTGATAACCTGGCTCACTCAGCATAACCCCTTTTGTGTCTGAACGGCTCTCAACCATAAACCTGGCGCTGCTGCCGGAAGACAATGAACGGCTGGCCAACGTCTGCGGCCAGGCCGATGAGCACCTGCGCCAGATTGAGCTCAGGCTGGGCATCGAGATCAACAACCGGGGCAGCCAGTTTCAGCTGATTGGCAATGCCACCGCAGTGCGCGCCGCTGATGAAGTGCTGAAAGGGCTCTATAACGCCGCCCGGGATGAGGCCCTGGACCCATCAAAGATACACCTCTTTCTACAGCAGTCCGGGGTAGAGGCGCTTATTGAGAACGCCCCGCAGCCAGAGATCCCCGAAACCATCATCAAAACCCGTCGCGGCATCATTCGTCCCCGGGGACCAAACCAGAAAGAGTACCTGCATAAAGTGCTCACCCACGACATCAACTTTGGCGTAGGGCCAGCCGGCACAGGCAAGACCTATCTCGCCGTAGCCTGCGCCGTAGATGCCCTGGAGCGCGACCGGGTGCGCCGCATCCTGCTGGTGCGCCCGGCCGTTGAGGCCGGTGAGCGGCTGGGCTTTCTGCCCGGCGATCTGGCGCAGAAGATCGACCCCTACCTGCGGCCGCTGTATGACGCCCTGTACGAGATGCTGGGCTTCGAGCGGGTCGCCAAATTGATCGAACGCAACGTCATCGAAGTTGCGCCGCTCGCCTACATGCGTGGCCGCACCCTGAACGATGCCTTCATCATTCTGGATGAGGCGCAGAACACCACCCCCGAACAGATGAAGATGTTTCTGACCCGCATCGGTTTTGGCTCCACTGCCGTCATCACCGGCGACATCACCCAGGTCGATCTCCCCCGTGGGCAGCTCTCCGGCCTGCGGCAGGCCACCGAGCTACTGAAAAAGGTGGACGGCATCAGCTTTACCCTCTTCAATGCCCGTGATGTGGTGCGCCACTCGCTGGTGCAGCGCATTGTTACCGCCTACGATGCATTCGACAAGCAGTAGCAGGCTGGCACTGGAGGTTCAATATGCCACCCCAGAGGGTGAACTGCCCTCAGAGGCTGACCTTCAGAAGTGGGCTATAGTGGCTATTGGCGACAAGAGAGTCCAGACTGAGCTGGTCATCCGGCTGGTCGGTGAAACCGAGAGTGCCGCGCTAAACCAGCAATATCGGGGAAAAGCCGGGGCGACCAATGTACTCTCCTTCCCCTTTCGGCCGCCCCCTCCGGCAGAGAGCAGCCTGCTGGGGGATCTGGTCATCTGCGCACCTGTGGTATCGGCACAGGCGGCAGCGCAGGGAAAAACCGCACAGGCCCATTGGGCACACATGGTGGTGCACGGCATTTTGCACCTGTTAGGGTATGATCACAAACAGTCGGCTGAAGCCGCTGAAATGGAAAATATGGAGATTGAAATACTGGCCCAGCTGGGCTTTTCCGACCCGTACCAACACAACGAGACATCATGAACGACGCAGAATCTACCAACGGTTCGCGATTGAAGGGCTGGATTGCACGACTCCAGAGACGCTTCAAACACGAACCCAAAGATAAAGAGCAGCTAATCCACCTGTTGCAGGATGCAAAAAAACGCGCCCTGATTGATTCAGAGGCTCTCACCATGATCGAGGGTGTGCTACAGGTGGCCGAACTCCGGGTGCGGGATATCATGATTCCACGCGCCCAGATGAAGGTAGTGGGACGGGACGACACCCTGAGCGAGGCACTGAATACCGCCATTGAATCCGCCCACTCCCGGTTCCCCGTGATTGGCGATGACCGCAGCGAGGTGGTCGGCATCATGCTGGCCAAGGATCTGCTGCACCATTGCGGAAACAGGGATAACCAGCAGTTCAATATGCGCGATGTGCTGCGTGCCGCTGTGTTTATCCCTGAAAGCAAACGCCTCAATGTCCTGCTCAAGGATTTTCGCGCCAACCGCAACCATATCGCCATTGTTGTCGATGAATATGGCGCTGCGGCAGGCCTGGTCACGATTGAGGATGTGCTGGAGCAGATCGTAGGCGAGATTGAAGATGAGCACGACTTTGACAAAGGCACCTCCATTCTCAAACGCAATGAGCAGGAGTTTACCGCCAAGGCATGTACCTCCATTGAGGATTTTAACGAATACTTCAATGCCAACCTCAACAGCGACGACTACGACACCATCGGCGGCCTGGTCACAAACACCCTGGGGCATCTCCCCAAACGTGGAGAGCAGCTGGAAATTGGCCAGTTTCAATTCAGCGTGGTGCGTGCCGACAGCCGCAAGATCCACCTTTTGAATATCCGGCTGCTGGCAACATCTACTGACGAACCCGCTGAAAAGTGAGCGCCTGCGGCCGTAGCAGGCTGAGCACAACCTTGCCTTTTCCGCATCTATTCCGGTTTCAAAAAAGCCTGGCATTTTGTGCTGGCGCAGTGGCTGTGCTGGCTTTTGCCCCCTTCTCCCTCTCCTGTGTGGCGCTGCCAAGCCTGGCGCTGCTTTTTGGGCTATGGCGATCAGCCACACCCAGACAGGCCTTCATGCTGGGGTGGTGGTTTGGCCTGGGGCTTATGGGGTTTGGCGTCTCCTGGCTACACATCAGCATTGACCAGTTTGGCGGCATTGGCCTCCCGCTGGCCATGATCATCACCCTGCTCTTTGTCGCCATCATCGCCCTCTTTTTTGGCGTGGCCGGCTGGCTGGGGGCACGGCTGCGCGGCAGCAGCGACAGCGTTCACCTGCTCATCACCCTCCCTGCGGTCTGGACACTTACCGAGTGGGTGCGCGGCTGGTTTTTGACCGGATTCCCCTGGCTCAGCATGGGGTATTCCCAACTGGATAGCCCGCTGCAGGGGATGGCCCCCATAGCGGGCATATTTGGCGTAAGCTGGCTAGTGGCGCTGACAGCTGCCCTCATCACACTGATTTGCAGCCAGCTCATGGCCCCCGCCCGGTCAAAGACCCTCTTCAAGCCACTGCTGGGCATCGGTGGCATCATCATAATCTGGTCAGTCGCCGGCCTGCTTGATGATCACCTCTGGACAGAGCCTGCGGGTGAGCCGATCAAGGTCACCCTGATCCAGGGCAACATCCCGCAGGAGCTCAAATGGGAACCCAGCCAATTTGGCCCAACGATGAGGCTCTACACCAGCCTGACACGCGCCAACTGGAGCAGTGATCTGATCATCTGGCCGGAGACGGCCATTCCCGCTTTCTACCACCGGGTCAAGGATGATCTGCTGGACCCACTGGAGGCCGAGGCACGATCAAACAGCACGGATCTGCTGGTCGGCATTGTGCTGCAGAGCACTGAGGATTCAAGCTATTTCAATGCCATGGTCAGCCTTGGAAAAGAGCGGGACAGCTACAGCAAACGGCATCTGGTGCCGTTTGGGGAGTTTCTCCCGCTGAAGTGGCTATTGAACCCGCTGATTGATTTCCTGCAGATACCCATGTCTGACTTCAGCGCAGGGGATGAGGACAAAACCGTGCTCAATCTGGCAGGCTATCCTGCGGGTATCTCCATCTGCTACGAAGATGCCTTTGGAGAGGAGGTCATCCAGGCTCTGCCAGCGGCTGCCTTTCTGATAAACGCCAGCAATGATGCCTGGTTTGGCGACTCACTGGCCCCGCATCAACATCTGGAAATCGCCCGCATGCGCGCACTGGAGAGCGGCAGGTACCTGCTGCGCGCCACCAATACCGGCATCTCGGCAATCATTGGGCCTGGAGGAGAGATCCAGGAGGTGTCAGCTGCATTTAAAAAAGCGGTTCTGACCCGGAAAATCATCCCCATGCAGGGCATGACGCCCTATGCATCAATCGGCAACTGGGGCATTGTTTCAGCCTTGCTGGCGCTATTGCTGGCCTCTTTTTTGTTTCACACTCACGGCCAAAGCAGATCAGAGTCAAAAAGCCTAAACCGAGAAGGATGACCCGCAGCCACAGGTTGTGGCGGCGTTCGGGTTGGTGATTACAAACTGTGAACCCTGAAGGTTGTCCACATAATCAACCTCCGCCCCCATCAAGTACTGGATGCTCATAGGGTCGATGAGCAGCGCAATGCCATCCGTGACAATCTTGGTATCATCTTCATCCTCATTCTCATCAAAAGTGAAGCCATACTGCATGCCCGAGCAGCCGCCGCCTTCAATATAGACCCGCAATTTGAGCCTGGGGTTATCCTGCTCTGCCACCAGCTCTGCCACCTTTGCAGCAGCTGCGGCGGTAAATACCAGTGGTGCTTCAGATTCTGTATCAGCGGTACTCATAAATCTATCCCGTTCAAGTTGAAACCATACTGTTACGCGCCCACATCACTGGCCTTTTTCTCTTCATCAAGAAAGCCCAGCATGCGCGGCTCGTTCTCGTTGACACGTTTCAGCTGCCCATTGACCTCTGCACCCATGGCCATCTCCAGCAGGTTGTAGTAGACCGTCCCTGTCACTCGCGCCCTGGCAGCCAGCTCAACCCTGCCACAGGCGTATACATCACCAGCTACTGCACCATTGAGAACAACATTGGGCACCCGTACATCACCCTCAATGGAGCCATCCTCACTCACCGTCAGGGTTGCGGAATCATCCTGATTGGTCGTCAGGTTGCCCTTGATAACGCCATCCAGGTGCAGGCCGCCTGAAAAGGAGATATCCCCTTTGATCTCTGTTCCATGGCCGATCACTGTGGCTATCTTTGATGCCTTGAATTTTTTCGATTTTGACACACCACCACCTCCAAACATCGCTATTCCTCCACAAGCCACTTGAATGTTTCACTCAAACGCGGCTGCTTTTTCTTGTCGGGCTTGATGTCGATTGTCATCTTGCTTGCTACAAACCCTTCCGGCAGTTGCAATAATCCTTCAAATTTTTGAAAATGCTTGAGATCCACCTTCAAGCTGTTGCTCTTCTCTTTCGTCAGCGCAGGCAGTTCAAGCGATGCCTTTTTGCCCTCCTGCTCGCCAGCAACCGTAATAAACAGATCGCCTTTTACACCTTTTTTATCACCCAATACCTGACTGACGGTGAAACTATACTGGAAAAGATGCTGGCTTTCCGTTGGCCGCAATCTGAAATCCCGGATACGCAGGCTCTTTTTATCCACCCTGTCCGAGATAATGCCACGCAGAAAAACCAGCTCCTCCTCCATTTTGAGCTGCCCCTCCTGCACGCTTTTTATCTCCTCTCCCGCAGCACGGACAGCCTCACGGTCAATCTGGCTTGCGCGCTCCAGCACCGCTATCTCTTCACGCAGCTTGACCCGCTCCGATTCAAGCGCTTTAACCTGCTGCTGAAGCCCTTCAACCTGGCGCTCAAGCACAGTAACGGTTGATCCAGCAGCCATACTGTTGAGCAGGGTGCCGGTACGCCCGTATTCATAGGCATACCAGGATGCCACCACCACTATAGCAGGGAACAGCAGCAACGCCAGATACCAACGCCGCCGCCCATGGTCAGCGTGAACAATTCTGGGTTTAGCGATTTTTCGGTGCGGTACCATCAGGGCAGAAGCGCAATGCCATTCAGACCCGTGCGCTCTTCCAGCCCAAACATCAGATTCATATTCTGAACGGCCTGCCCCGCAGCACCCTTTACCAGATTGTCAATCACCGATAACACCACTACCGTATTACCACCCTGCGGACGATGCACCGCTATCCGGCAGCTGTTCACACCCCGGACACTGCGTGTCTCGGGATGCGCCCCTGCGGGCAGCAGGTCAACAAACGGTTCATTTTCATAGCGTGTCTCAAACAGCTTTTGCAGGTCAACTGACTTGTCGTTCACCTCTGCATAAAGCGTGGCGTGGATACCACGGATCATCGGCAGCAGGTGTGGTACAAATGTCAGCCCCACTGGATCACCCGTAATCCTGCCGAGGCTTTGGCTGATCTCAGGCAGATGGCGATGCCCCGGCACTGCATAGGCCTTGAAGCTCTCACCACACTCACCCATCAGGGCAGCTACGCCAGCCGTTCGCCCTGCCCCGCTGACACCCGATTTGGCATCGGCAATCAAGCGGGAAGCGTCAACCAGCCCGGCCTCCAGCAGCGGCATGAAGCCCAGGGTTACGGCTGTTGGGTAGCAGCCCGGGTTGGCGACCAGCAAGGCGCTTTTAATACGATCACGATTGATCTCGGGCAGGCCGTAGACCGCTTCTGCCAGCAGATTCGGGCATGCGTGCGGCATGCCGTACCACTTTGCCCACTCATCAGGGTCACTGAGCCTGAAGTCAGCCGCCAGATCAATCACCCGTGTACCGGCGGCCAGCAGCTCTGGCACCAACTGCATGGCGGTGCCGTTTGGTGTGGCAAAAAAGACCAGGTCACAGGCGGCCAGCTGCTTGCTGTCCGGCTCGGAAAAGCAGAGATCCAGATGGCCGCGCAGATTTGGAAACAGCTCTGCAACCGCCCTGCCCGCCTCGCCCCTGGAGGTGATCACCTTTACTTCCAATGCCGGGTGGGGAGCCAGCAAACGCAGAAGCTCCACGCCCGTATACCCTGTTCCGCCCACTATCCCAATCTTGATCATAAGAATCCAACCGAAAAGAAAAGCGGCCTGAAGCCGCTTGAGAAGTAAGGATGGTGCAATTTTCTGATCTTGATTACCCACCCTCTTTTGGTGGACGCCCCATGCCAGCAAATAAATCTATCGGCACTCATAGATGAAGTCAAGCACCGCTTACCCGCCAAAAAGCCCCCTGTGGCACCAACCGCCGGGCAAGAGCACGTATAATTCGTAGAATATCCGGGTTAAACTCGGGCCTGGTAAATTTTGTAATTCACGGCCAATCTGCTCCCCGGCATATTTCAGGATACGCACAGATGGAAACCATTCAACTTATCTCGCTGGCACTGGGTGTTACATGGGCGTCTGGCATTAACCTGTATGCCACCGTATTTATGTTGGGATACCTCTCCATCACCGGCAATCTGGAGCTTCCCCCGGGGCTGGAGATGCTGGATGACCCTATGGTGATGGGTGCTGCCGGGCTGATGTACTGCGTGGAGTTTTTTGCCGACAAGACGCCCGGCGTCGATACCATCTGGGATGCCATCCATACCTTTATCAGAATCCCGGCAGGTGCTGTCATGGCCGCAGGGATGGCGCAAGGGATGGATGTGGGCCCGGCTGCCGAATTTGCCGCCCTGCTGGTCGGTGGAGGCATAACCGCAACCAGCCATGTCACCAAAGCGAGCAGTCGACTGCTGATCAACACCTCACCCGAGCCTGTCACCAACTGGACAGCCTCGATCACTGAAGATCTGGCCGTTATTGGCGGGCTGTGGACAGCGCTGAACTATCCCGTTGTCTTCATTGTCCTGCTGATGCTCTTTGCCCTGGTTGTCATCTGGATACTGCCCCGCATCTGGCGCACCCTCAAGGCGCTTTTCCGGCGTATTGGCGCATGGCTCAGCGGGCGCAAGAGTGACCCCACCCCATCTTCAATACCTGGCCAGACCCGGCGTGATATTCTGAAAACGCTGTATCACGATGCACGCGACAACCCCCAAAACTAACCGATCAATATCTTAGGAGCACTGTATGTGGCTTAAGGCCTTTCATCTTATCTTTATGGTGACCTGGTTTGCCGGTCTGTTCTATCTGCCGCGCCTGTTTGTCTACCACGCAACGACCAAAGATCAGGCAGGAAACGAACGTTTCAAAATCATGGAACGCAAACTTTTTTGGTTCACCATACCCTGGATGGTTCTGACGCTGGGGTTTGGCATCTGGATGCTTTATGACTATGCCTGGCTGGCCTTTGGCAAAATGGCATGGCTGCATACCAAACTTACGCTGGTCATGCTGCTGGTGGTTTACCAGATCTACTGCTGGAAGCTGATGAGAGATTTTGCCAGCGACAACAACCACCGCAGTCATATCTGGTACCGCTGGTTTAACGAGGTGCCGGTGGTTATTCTGGTTGCTATTGTACTGCTGGCTGTTGTGGGGCGGGGCTACGGCTGGTAATCCTGGAGCCTGTCGGGCTTCTGGATGCTGGCCTCATGAAAAAAGCGGCAGACCTAAAAGGCCTGCCGCTTTTTTTTACTGGTACCTGTTGCAGCTAACTGCTGCAAGTGCTGGCAGAAGCGCAGCTGCCACAAGCGCTCTCATCTTTCACCGGCTGGACATTGTTGAATTTGAAGACAGATGTGCCATCGCCACGATCGACATAATCGATCTCTACGCCTTGCAGGTGCGGCACTGCACCATCGTCTATCACAACCTTAAACCCTTCACACTCCAGTACGTTGTCAGTCTCATCAATCTGATCCGTAAAGGTCATGCCAAAGCCGACACCGCTGCAACCGCCTGCGGTTGCATAGACGCGGACGCCTTGAATATCCTCTTCCACCTGGGCAATCAGGTCTACAATCTTGCTCTGAGCCGGGGCAGTAAGCGTCATGTAGCCCGCTCCCAGGATTCTATCGGTTGTCGCAGTCATACTACTGCCTCCTGAATTTCAATAATAAACAAGTGATAAAGTCAGGTAATTGTATCACCCCACCCTCCAGCATGCGAATTCAGCGCAGTTGATTTCGGGTATCAAGCTCGTAGAGGTGGCGCTGGGCATCCATAAGGTGCTGGCCCCAATGGGTTTTATAACTACTACAGAGCCTGTTTAACGCACTGCTTCTCTTCTCTGGGTGGCTCTCCAGCATCTCCAGGCCCGCCTTCAATTCGCAAAAAATATCTGTCAGATCATCCGCCAGACTGCCTGTCATGAGCTGGCCATCCGACGACACATCAAATTCCAGCCAATAGGGGTCTTTCTCACCCAGAAGCATGTGCAGACGGCTGAACAACTCAAAACGATCATCAAGATCCTGCTCTGAGGAGAAGAGCTCAGCGCTGCCTTTGGATTGATCCATTTCAGCCACCGCTGCATGCAGACGCGGCAGGAGCTTTGCCAGCCGCTCCAGCCAAACCGTATCAGCACCATCCAGGTGATCGATCAGGTCACAATAGATGCGTGCCGTTTCAACAAAGTCAGTGTGAGGAGTCATAATATTCAGCCTTACTCATTCAAGGGCTACATGACAATTTTAGTCAAAAAACCGATGCTGACAGGCTGAAAAACTGATTTTATTCCATTAAACCTGAAAGAAAGCTCAAGCAAAAAACAGATAAACAGCACAAGCTATTGATCCATTTGGTCAAAGCGATATATTACCTGACCTATATTTCCAGACAGCCCAGACGTTTACCATGGCAACACCCACATTCGATGCAGCAGCTGCCGTAACACTCGCCATTGGCGGCCATGATCCCAGTGGCGGTGCAGGCATCCAGGCCGATAGCGAGGCCATTGTGGCATTGGGGGGCTATGCCGCCAGTGCCATAACCTGTCTGACCATTCAAGATACCCGCAATGTTCAACAGCTGATCCCCATCGACCCCAGCGTGGTCACTGCCCAGGCCGAGGCGGTTCTGGCTGATCTACCCGTGAATACCATCAAGATCGGCCTTGTCGGCAGCGCCGCTGTTGCCCATGCATTGGCGCAGCTGCTGAAAAAACACCCCGGTATCCCTGTGGTGCTTGATCCGGTACTGGCTGCGGGGGGGGGCACATCACTGGCCAGTGATGCACTGCGACAAACCCTTCTGCAGGAGCTGCTGCCGCTGGCCTGCCTGGCCACCCCCAACTCCCAGGAAGCGCGTGCCCTGGCCAGCGCCAGCGACCTAAACCGCTGTGCCGAGATACTGCTGCAGCACGGCTGCCAACAGCTGTTGATTACCGGCACCCATGAAGAGGGCAGCGAGGTTGTCAACAGTCTCTATGGCCCCAAAGGGCTGATCGAGTATTGGCAGTGGCCAAGGCTGCCTGGCGAATATCATGGCTCCGGCTGCACCCTGGCGGCCGCCGTTGCCACCCTGCTGGCGCAAGGAGAGAGCCTCACAGAGGCCACATACCATGCACAGGATTTCGCCTGGCAGTCACTGGCCAATGCCTACAGACTGGGCCGGGGGCAGGCGCTACCCAATCGGCTCCATTCACTCAGGCAGCACCCGCTATGAGCAGACAACTGCGCGGACTCTACGCCATTACCGACCAGACATCAGGGGAGGGCGGGAAGCTCCATGCCCAGGTGGAGGCCGCCATTTTGGGCGGTGCCCGCATCATCCAGTACCGGGACAAGAGCAGTGATCAGGCCAAAAGATTACTGGAGGCTACAACGCTGCTCACCCTGTGCCAAACCCACAACATCCCCCTGATCATCAACGATGATCTGGCACTCGCCCGGCAGATCGATGCTGACGGGGTTCATCTCGGGCGGGGCGACATCGACCTGCGACAGGCACGCCATGAGCTGGGGTCAGCTGCTATTATCGGCATCTCCTGTTACAACAGCCTTCAACAGGCACGCGATGCCGAGTCTGCCGGGGCTGATTATGTCGCCTTTGGCCGCTTCTTCGCATCCGCCACCAAACCCCATGCCGTCAAGGCAAATATCGACCTGCTGCAGCAGGCCAAACGGCAACTCACCGTTCCAGTGGTTGCCATTGGAGGAATAACCCCGGAAAATGGTCTCCAACTCGTGCAGGCGGGTGCCGATATGCTGGCCGTCATCCAGGGGGTGTTTGCGCAACAAGATATCCACCACGCCTGCCGCCAATTTGCCAAACTATTTGAGGATTACCAAAGATGAGCCGTTCCCAAGAACTTTTCGAGCAGGCCCTGTACCACATTCCGGGCGGCGTTAACTCCCCTGTGCGCGCCTTCCGTGGTGTCGGTGGTGATCCTGTATTTGTCGAGCGCGCCTCCGGTGCCTACTTCTACGACCCGGATGGTAACCGCTATATCGACTACGTTGGCTCCTGGGGGCCGATGATTCTGGGGCACGCCCACCCCGCAGTGATCTCCACCGTACAAAAAACCGTACAGAATGGCCTCAGCTTCGGCGCACCCACCGCGATTGAGACCGAGATGGCCGACAAGGTCTGCGAGCTGGTGCCATCGATGGATATGGTACGTATGGTCAGCTCTGGCACCGAAGCGACCATGAGCGCCATCCGCCTGGCGCGTGGCTACACCGGCCGCGACAAGATCGTGAAATTTGAAGGCTGCTACCACGGCCACTCCGACTCTCTGCTGGTCAAGGCCGGTTCCGGCGCTCTGACGCTGGGCGAACCCAGCTCACCCGGCGTCCCCGCCTCACTGGCCGAACACACCCTCACACTGGACTACAACAATCTGGAACAGGTGCAGGAGCTCTTCAGTAAAATCGGTGAGCAGATCGCCTGCATTATCGTCGAACCTGTCGCAGGCAACATGAACTGCATCCCACCCGTTGCCGGCTTTTTGGAGGGGTTGCGCGAGGCCTGCGACCAGTACGGCAGCGTACTGATCTTTGACGAGGTGATGACCGGCTTCCGTGTCTCACTGGGCGGCGCGCAGGGCTACTACGGCATCACCCCGGATCTGACCACCCTGGGCAAGATCATCGGCGGCGGCATGCCTGTGGGCGCCTTTGGCGGAAAACGCGAGATCATGGAGAGGATTGCGCCACTTGGCCCCGTCTATCAGGCGGGCACCCTCTCCGGCAACCCGGTCGCCATGGCTGCCGGGCTGCAGACGCTGGAGCTGATCACCACCCCCGGCTTCTACGATGTACTCTCCGCCATCACCGAGAAGCTGGCAAGCGGGCTGGTCGCCCAGGCAGAGAAGGCCGGCGTCCCGCTTACCTATAACCAGATCGGCGGCATGTTCGGCATCTTCTTCACCGATGCCCCGGCCGTAGAGAACTTTGCCCAGGCCACTGCCTGCAATCAGGATGCCTTCAAGCAGTTCTTCCACACCATGCTGGATCACGGCATCTACATGGCTCCATCCTCATACGAGGCAGGCTTCCTCTCCGCCGCACACAGCGATGATGACATTACCGCCACCCTTGAGGCCGCCGAAATCGCCTTTGCTGAGCTAAAGTAGAGGACTACTCACCAAATTGCAGGAGATGGAAGGGGCGGCCAGCCGCTCCTGCAATTTGAGAGCCGCAAACAACCTATGGCTGAGCTACTGCAACAGCTTCTGGACTGGATCGCCCTGAATCCGATCTGGGCCGGCATCGCCATCTTTCTCGTTGCCATGTGTGAATCCCTGGCAGTTATCGGCATGCTGGTACCCGGTGCCGCCATGATGATCGGCTTTGGCACACTCATCAGCACCGGCATACTGGAATTCTGGCCTACCTGCGGCTGGGCCGTTGCCGGCGCCATTGTGGGCGACGGCCTCAGTTTCATGCTCGGCCATCACTACCAGAACCGGATTTCCCGGCTCTGGCCATTCAACAGGCATCCTCAATCCCTGGAACGGAGCATCCAGTTTTTTCAGCGTTATGGCGGAATGAGTGTAGTCATTGGGCGCTTTGTCGGCCCTACTCGCGCCATCATTCCAATGATTGCAGGGATGATGGGCATGCCAGCCAATCGCTTCATCATTGCCAACGTCATATCTGCATTGGCCTGGGCGCCGCTCTACCTGCTGCCCGGCATGGTGTTGGGGGCATCTTTGGGGTTGGCATCCGAGGTGGTCATCAGACTGGTCATTCTGCTGCTGCTACTCGTAATGCTGATCTGGGGCATCAAGCAGCTGCTTCTGTTCCTTTACCCCCGAGCTGCACCTTGGGTTACAGCATGCCTCATTATCTTGCTGGCGCTCATAACCAGCCTGATAATCTGGAACGGCTACAAATCAGAGATCACTCTTTATGCGCCAACAGAGAAAAAACGGGCCATTAGCCAGTCAGAATGGCTAAGCCATGCATGGCAGGAGCAACCTGTTTTTCGCCGCAGTATCAAAGAAAAATCCAGCCACCCGCTATACCTTCAATATGCCGGAACAGTGGAAAGCCTAAAGAGAGCACTGCTGAAAAAAGGCTGGCAGCAAGCCAATGAGTTACAGTGGAATGACCTATTGAAACTGCTCTCCCCTTCCCTGCCCTTGCAGGCACGGCCTGTTCTGCCCCTGGTTCATGATGGCCGTTATGCATCACTGACCATGATTAAACCTGCTCCTGATGATAAGCGGCTGGTGCTGAGGCTATGGCGATCCAACACGACACTGATGCCTGGTAACAAGATCCTCTGGGTGGGCAGTGTCATGCAACAGCAGCAGGCCCATGCGCTCTCTCTTTTGCACTATGCAGAGATCTCTCCGGATTTCATCACCCCAATGGATGCTCTGCGCGCTGACACAGCCACCTTGTCACGCAAAAACATCGGCCTTTTTCTGCTCTTAATGGAGAGTGAACAATCTAAAATAGACGCAGCAGTAGAGACCGGCTACCCGGCGCCCCCTGCATAGATCCCGGCGTACGGTTTTATCAACCATCCGCCATGCTTTGGAGATTTCGTATAATCTTCTGCAGCCGCCTGTCTATTTCAATGCCTGCTTCAAAATTATTGAGCGACCTGTCCACGCCAGATTGCACAATATCATGCAAATTTACCTCTTGCTCTTCAGTTAGCCCCAAAGATAAAAATGATGCCTCCATCTGCTGCATAACGGTATCCATAATTTGCATGTTTTTCTCTTTCTGTCTTTGCTGTATCTTTTCAATCTCTTGCAATGCGCTGTTTGAATCAAACACCAACTGCTGCAAGCGGTTTTTGCTCTCTATATTGCGCTGCTCTACCTCAAGCGCCTTCAGCTTTGACTCTATACCCTCTGCCAATATGGCAACGTTGTCACGGATTCTGCCGCACTTATCCGGGTCATCCAGCGGCATGTTTTTTATCAGCAGGGAGACATCGCCAAAATTCAGGATCAGCCTTGCGCCATGCGCCATTATCCGCCCCTGATTACTTAAACGTGTCAGCAGCTCTTGCTCCAGTGGGGATGCCGGCCCGCTGTTGTTGATATTGATCAGCCCTATTGTTGAGCGTATCTGTACACTGCTCTGAAGCGAGTAGCACGACATGGCTTCAACCACTTGCTGTGCCAAATCAGCAATATTGGTGATGGTGAAGCTGTGCCTGAGAAACTCCAGCACCACGCCCAGCTCGCCGGCACTGGTCATTGCCGTCATTGCCGTGTCCATGGCAAATGCCTTTTCCTTCTCAAGTGCATGCTGAAGCTGCCTGTTGCTGATCGACATCTGTACCTTCTGCACAAGCTCACTGGGCAAAAACGGCTTTATGACATAATCAGAGCCGCCCGCCTCGTAGCCCGCCAGTTTTTCATCTATCGAATCGTGCGCAGAGACAAAAATCACATCGGCATCTTTGGTGTGTGGGTCACTTTTTATCCGCCGGCATGTCTCATAGCCATCCATCCCCGACATCATTACATCCATCAGGATGACATCCGGCGCGGGTTGTTTGGCCATCATCTCCAGCGCCTTCTCTCCACTGGTCGCCACGACCACGGCATAATCATCCTTCAGGTTTTCCATCAGAAAATGAATATCCTCAGGCGAGTCATCCACAATCAATATTCTGCTTTTATCACTACTCATGGTTTATTCTCCATTTGCATTAGCCACCCATGGTTCGGCCTTATCAACCTGCTGGATAATCTCTTTGGCTGCCTCGATATCAAAGCTGTTCAATGCACTCTCCAGCTCTTTAAACCAGGTTGCCGATGCAGAATATGCGCCCAGTTGGTGAAGGCAGTTCTGGGCTTCGCCAAGATCTGTATCCAGATAGCCTTCCATTTGTTTAAGCAGCGCATGCAGTGCATCAGGGTCTACATCCTGCGGGGTGGTGTTGATTTCACTTGATGGCGTTTCATCCTCTTCCAGCGTCAACAGCCCTGCCATCACCTCCTGCTGTGCAGCCCGCAGATGATCTATTTTGGCCAATGCTTCTGCTTTGTCATTGGCGCGGCAGGCTCCCTCCATTGATGCCGCTTGCTGAAACAGCGCCTCGGCGCCAATATTGCCGCTACTCCCTTTCAGGGTATGCGCCAGAGATGCAGCCTCCCCCAACTGCCCCTGTTTTATATACACTTCAATGGCATCCACGGTTGTGGACTGCTTTTGACGAAAGCCCTTCAAGATCCTTTTGTACGCTGGCCAGTTGCCACGGATACGTTGCAGACCGGCTGCCAGGTTGATGCCCGGCAACTCCGGCAGGCTGTCAATATCAGCACTGTTGCTCTCTTCACGCTGAATTTTTTTTCCGGATCTGATCCACTGGGATAGCGTCTGAAAAAGCACCTCCGGGTCGAAGGGTTTGGTGACATGCGCGCTCATCCCGGCCGCCAGGCTCTTTTCCTGGTCGCCGCTGAGGGCGTGGGCCGTCATGGCAATGATGGGAAGCTCGGCATGGACTCCGCCAAGCGCCCGGATCTGCCGGGTCGCTTCAAGCCCATCCATGACCGGCATCTGAATATCCATCAGGACTGCATCATAGTCTTGCTGTTGCACCGCTTGCAGCGCATATAGGCCGTTCTCTACCGTATCAATACTAAAACCCACATCAGAGAGAATCTCTTCGGCCACCTGCTGGTTGACTTCATTATCATCAACCAGTAGCAATTGTTGACCACCAAACCACCAGGCGTCCGCCTGTGCATGGTTGCCCGGCCGGGATGGCTCTACCTGCATTTCACCAAGCAGTAGCAGCAATTTATTGTGGAGCTCCAATGGCCGCACTGGTTTAGTCACCCAGGCATCCAGATCCGGTGCTTCACCATTCCAGTCCATTGAGCTGAGCAGCAGTAGCTGCATCCCGCGTAGCGCTGCGTCTGCCCGAACAGCCCGCGCCAGTTCAATCCCGCCCATCTCCGGCATCTGCATATCCAGCAGGGCGATACTGTACGGTCTGTTTGCAGTTGCAGCCGCCCGCAACTGGCGCAGTGCATCAGCTGCGCTTGCAGCTTCTCCAACATCTTCAACCTGCCAGCTTTTCAGAATCGTTGTGAGCACCTCCCGGCTGCTCTTGTTGTCATCCACTACCAAAATACGCTGCTTGGGCAGCAGCTCGGAGTCATGGCCTGTTTGCCGGGCATCTCCCACCGCCTGCAGCGGTATGCAAAAGCTGAATGTTGAGCCATGACCAGGCCTGCTTGCCACCTTTAGATTGCCCCCCATTTTTACCACCAGCCGGCTGCTGATCGCCAGCCCCAGCCCTGTGCCACCGTACTTGCGCGTGGTTGAGTTGTCGGCCTGGCTAAAGGCCTCAAACACCACTTTTTGCTGCCCTTCCGTCATGCCGATGCCGGTATCGCAAACCCCAAACTCCATGCGGCATGCCTCCTCTTCCCCCTGGGTAAGGTAGAGCAGCACCTCGCCCTGTTCAGTAAATTTGATGGCATTGCTGATCAGGTTTGCCAGTACCTGTCTGAGGCGGGTCGGGTCACCCATTACCAGGCCTGGCAGATTAGGGGCTACCCTGCATATCAGCTCCACCTCCTTGTTTTGAGCCACACCTGCCAGCAGCGCCGCAGACTCCTCTGCCAGCGCAACGGGATCAAACGGGACAGATTCCAGCTCCAGCTTGCCCGCCTCTATTTTGGAAAAATCAAGGATGTCATTGATGACAGTGAGCAGCATCTCGCTTGATCCGGTTGCGGTGCCAACATATCGCCGCTGTTTGGCGTCCAGATCTGTTTTGTCCAACAGATGCAGCATGCCCAGTACACCGTTCATGGGTGTGCGGATCTCATGGCTCATAACGGCCAAAAATGCCGATTTGGCACGATTGGCCGCCTCCGCCCTCTCTTTGGAGTCAACCAACTGCTGTTCTGTCTGTTTGCGCTCTATGACACTGGCAAACACCAGTGCGGCCGCATTCAAAAAGCGTCTTTCAACCATATCGCATGGGTGGCCGTGGGCTATGTAGAGCAGCAGCAGGCCAATAGCCTGTTTTCTGGCCATGATCGGAACCGCATAGTGGCCATGTTCCACCATGCCTTCAAACCGCACATCATGCTGCTCATCTATGTGATCCGTGTGGATAATAGTTTGTTCAGCAGCCGCTCGCCCACACAGACAATAGCCAAAAGGAACCCGGCGGCAGGTCTGCAACACGGCCCCCTCAAGACTCCGGGAGACGGTCAGTTCCAGCGCTGTGGGATTGCTCCCAACCAGAAAGACAGCACCCTTTGGCATTGAACCCGTAAATGGTACGGACAGCGTAATATCCAGCAGCTCTTCAAGACACTCATTGAGGGTGCGCCGCTCCAGTGGCACCTGAAGCAGTCTGTTCAAGACTCGATCAAGGCTATGCTGATAGGCCAGTTTCTCTTCATTTTTTACTCGATCTGCAACCTCCTTTTCCAGCTTTTCGGTATGCTGCTTGAGCTGCTGTTCAATCATTTTGCTATGGGTAACATCCCACAGAAAACAGACCATAATGTTATCTTCTGCACGGGCGGATGTAGTGACAGGCTCTTCTGAATCATCACCAAAGAGCACCGTATCCGCACCACTGGATTCCATGATGGAGATCTGTAGCAGAAGCTGATCTCCACTCTTGTGCCGGCCGATAACAGGGGCATCTTCCGTTGCGCGGGTTGCAATGAAGTCCCGAAGATAGCGGGCCACATCATCATGGCTCTGGTTTTGGGTCGGAATGAGATGCGGGATATTACAGCCGATAACCTCCCCTTCGGCATACCCGAAAATCTGTTGTGCTGCTTTATTGAAGGTTTGGACCATACCATCATGCGCGAAGGAGACGATGGCAACCGTAGCGCTATGCAAGAGCGCCTCAAGGTGATTCTGGGCGCTGATCAGCTGATGCCTGGCCTGGGTCATATCTTCAGTCTGGCGCTGATACTGCTTCAGTTTCAACAGCAACTCATGCACATGCTCTGGCGATAACGCCTCCGCCTGAAGTTCGGACTCTTCAGCCATGATATAGGTCCTTTATATTTTCCTGAAATTGATTCCAGCCAGCTGACTTTCGTATCGAATCTATAAAACAAGCATACTACTGATAAATTCAAAATCAACATGCCTTGCTGACAAAACACCATCAATCACCCCGCAGAGCACTTGAATCTTTGGGATAACTACCCTTTAATTCCAGTAAACGAGACAAAAGCGAGGCAACCATGCCCAAACCCTTTGATATTTCACAGCTCAACATGTCGGGAAGCGAGATCCCCAAACTGCTGAAAGCGTGCAGCGACTCCCAGCTATTGCGCTTTGAAGACGGTGAATATCTCTTTTGTGAAGATGACGAAAGCAGCGAGGTTTATGCCATTTTGCGCGGTGCCTTTGTGGTTGAGCAAAAGAGCGGGGCCGCTGGCCTGCAAGCGATTGCAACCCATCACAACGAGGAAGACAACCCATGCTTCATCGGGGAGATGTCCTATCTGGGAACCGGCATCCGAACCGCCTCTGTACGAAGTTCAGGGATAACCTATGCCATTAAACTCAAACCTTCACACCTTGAGACTATTATTGAGCGATTCCCCACTTTTACCCGGATTCTCTGTCAGCAGTTTTCTGCACGCCTCAAAGAGGCCAATGATGAGCTAAAGGAGATTGTTGCGACCAATGCCGTGCCTGTGGCGCAGGTGGATGCAAAAGCAGGCGAAGTAATCATCAAACAGGGGTCGCCAGCTGATCGGCTCTACCAACTGATTTGGGGTGACCTGCAATGGGAGCGGGATGGCCAGCTCATTCCAGGCCAGCCGGTCATGGACTTTATTGAGCCAACGGCCTACTTCTGCAACCTGCCCCATGCTGTAACCGTTCGGGCAAAGACAGAGGCCTGTCTGGTGGCTATAGAGAAACCTACAAAAGAGGCCGTAATACGCAACTATCCTCAGCTGATATTGAAGCTCTTTAAAGATGCAACCGAAGCAAGCCAGGGGAACACCCAAAAACAGGCGCCACAGTAAAGGGAAGAGCTAGGAGCCTGTCGGACTTAGGTGGATTGTAGCGAGGGAGTGGGAGAGCGAGCGCAAATATTCCCGGTTTTGAGGCGCATAGTGGGTCTACGCAACGAAAAACCGGGGATATTTGAGCCGCTCTCCCACTTCCGCAGCCAGTTCATCCTAAGTCCGGCAGGCTCCTAGCGCTCTTTCAGAAGCAGAACCTCTCAGATATGCTGAAATTTGGCAGGGAGAGCCGCTACTGCTTTTCATTTCTATTGCGCTTTTCATGTCAGTGCCATATTAATATAAGCAGGGCAACCACTCTTTAACAAAAAAATAAAAACAATGAAATGGCTGATATCCTGTTTTATTACAACTTGTCTGCTGGCCTTTGGTATTGCATCGGCGTATGCAGAAGCTGATGTCATTAATACAATCAAAAAACTTTACCATGCAGGCCTGATCAATGATGCCTACAAGCTGGCCAAAAAACATCTACTGGAAGCAGGGGGTGATCCCGCCTTCGACTACCACTATGCCCTCGCTGCAATTGATAGCGGCCATATCAGCCAAGGTATGCTTGCACTGGAACGCATACTCATGCTCCGCCCAAACGACCAGAGAGCACGGCTTGAACTGGCACGCGGCTACTTTCTGCTCAAGCAGTATGGTCGCGCCCGCCAGGAGTTCACCAAGGTACTGGACAGCGCTCCTCCAACGGAAGTGAAGGCCAATATCAACCTGTTTATGGATGCCATTCGTCTGCGCGAAGCCAACTATAAAACCACCACTGGCATGTATATTGAGTTTGGGCTTGGTTATGACTCCAATGTCAGCAACGCACCCTCTGCTGCTGGATATATAGACAGGTTCGGTATTAGCACCCTGAATGATACTTCACTCTCTATGGGTGATAACTATTTCAGCTTTGCTGGCGGAGTAACTGTCAACCACCCACTGAAGCCCGGGGTCACTCTATTTGGTGATATGAATATCAGCCAAAGGAGCCATGAAGATATTTCCAAGTTCAATATTGGCATATTCGATATTCAAAGCGGCCTTATCTTTTCCGGTGACCGGGGGCACTTTAAGATCGGAATGGAGTGGCAGAATTATGAAGTAGGCCATGACCGTTACCGCGAAATGCTTTCAATCAACAGCGAGCTAAGCTGGCAGCCCGATGCACAAACCCAATTGACTGGTTTTTTGCAGTTAGCTGATATGAAGTTTCATACTGAAGAGTATTATAATTCCCGGCAACAGATGGGAGGAACAGGATTTCAACATATCTTTGCAGGGGCTTTGCAACCTGTGGTTTTTGGCTCTCTTTATGGCGGCGTAGAGCGCGCAAGGGATGATCCTGCATTTGCCAGATCCAGGATTGACAGGGATATTTACGGCCTCAGTATCGGCAGCCAGCTCACAGTCAACCCAAGGTTCAGTCTCGACTTTACCATCCAGTCACAAAAGAGCCGGTACCGGGGAAACGACCCGCTTTTTCTTACAAAACGCGAGGATGAATACCGCAACTATTCACTTGGCATGACATACAGGCCCGGCAGACAATGGGCTGTACGTTCAAACCTGGACTACACTGAAGGCAATAGTAATATTGAAATCTACAACTATTACCGAACCCAGGTCAGGGGCTCCGTTCGCTACGAGTATTGATCCTGAAACTCAATTGACCCCGCCAAAAAGGCAATGTCCAGCACAACTACAGCACATTTTGCAGGCACCAATATCTGAGAATAATTATGACCAGAAAGCTGAACTCACTTATATGTGGCAACATCACTTGGATCATGATATTGCTTTCTCCATTGATCTCCAATGCAAGTGAACTCCCCAACACTGTAGAGGCCATTCGCCCAAGCATCGTAGCCATAGGGACCATCATGCCTACCCGTAGTCCTAAAGCCCAATTCATGGGCACCGGGTTTGTCGTAGGGGATGGACGCCATATCATCACCAACCACCATGTAATCCCGGAGATAGTGGACTATGCCCGGCGGGAGACGCTGGCAATATTTCAAGGCCGTGGAAAACAGGCCAAAGGGCGCAAAGCCACCGTAGTGGCTACAGATATGACTCACGATCTTGCACTGCTGGCTATTACCGGCGATCCACTGCCAGCATTGAAACTGGGGGATTCTGCCACTGTGCGCGAGGGCGAACTGTATGCTTTCACCGGCTTTCCTATCGGCATGGTACTGGGACTTTATCCAGTAACTCACCGCGGCATTGTCTCTGCCATTACCCCCATTGTCATTCCCGCACTGAATTCACGGCAACTGGAGGTAAAGCATATCCGCCGTATTAAAAACCCGTTCAATGTTTTTCAATTGGATGCCACAGCCTATCCGGGCAACAGTGGCAGCCCGTTGTATTCTGTGGATACAGGCCATGTGCTGGGCGTAGTGAACAGCGTTCTGGTAAAGAATACCAAGGAGTCCGCACTGACCAATCCAACCGGGATTAGCTATGCCATCCCTGTTAAATATGTTCGCCAATTGTTGAACAGGTAAAAGATACCTCCCTTTGCAGCAGTTACAACAGCTATATCCTGCATTTCTCACCCTGAAAAAAGGGGATACCACCAAATAACCTGATTGAATCTTATCCGTCATACCACACCCAGCCTGTAACCATTATTTATCTTTAATTTACAAGCTATTGCACAGCTACCACCTCGTATCACCTAAGTGGTATCTCTTGCAGCTGTTCCTGCCTTCACAGGGAAGTACAGGAGAAATATCCCTTGCCAAGGGCGCGTGTTTTTTCATATTGTTACCGAACCCAAATTTCAGTGCTCAAAACTGCAAACGGGAGTCTAAATGGCAACAGAAAACAAACATGAAGGCCCTGCTCACCATCTGCGTGAGTATGGAGCTCAAACACCGGGAACAAAGGGTATCCCCGGTACAAGGCGCTACTCAATGGTCATTGACCTCAGGAAATGCATTGGGTGCATGTCCTGCGTAGTAGCTTGTAAAGCCGAATATGGCGTCCCTCTGGGTGTCTGGCGAACCTGGGTTATGGTTGCAGACAAGGGGAGGTATCCAGATAGCAGACGCATCTTCATGCCCCGCCTGTGCAACCACTGCGACTACCCTATCTGCGTGCGCAACTGTCCCACACAGGCTACCTTCAAACACGAAGAGGGCTTTGTGCTGCAACGGTATAACCGTTGCATTGGGTGTCGAACCTGCGTCGTTGCATGTCCGTACAATGCCAGACATTTTCTTCCCGCCAAACGCACCAATAACAACCTGCCTGTACTGGTTGTCGATAAGTGCACCTTCTGTATCCACCGGGTCAAGAAGGGGCTGGTGCCGGCATGCGTTCAGGCCTGCGTAGGCGGTGCCCGCATATTTGGCGACATTAACGACCCCAAGAGCGAAGTAGCGAAACTTGTCGCCAGAGAGAAGGTGACGGTGCTCAAACCCGAGCTTGGAACAAGCCCATCCGTCTACTATATCGGTGGCGACTGGGAGATCATGGATGAGCCGCATAACTACAAGCACCGCACCGCTCAGCAGAGGGAGGAGTTCAATACCTATAAACGCAATCATCACGGAGATGCTTTCGGAGATATCGTTGAAGGTGAGAACACCATGTACCATGTAGGCAAAAACATGTCCGACTTTATAGCGTCAATACCACACAAGTATCACGAAGTGGTCGCAGCGCTTAAAAAGCTGCTGTTTGGATAAGGGGGGATACTACAAATGGAAACCATAATTACGTATAACGCTGTCCACCACAACCCGTGGGGGACGCCTATTACTATCTACTTCTGGCTTGTTGGTGCCAGTGCCGGTTCATTTGTACTCTCCGCGTTCGGCTGGGTATTCGGCATCAAACGCTACAAACCGCTGGCGCTGACCGCATCCATACTGGCCATCGCCATGTTGATGATCGTCCCCGTTCTGCTGATCTGGGATCTGGGTAAACCGTTCCGCTTCATCTACCTCATGTTACCGGGGTACTGGCACGGAACGGCCCCCATGTCGTGGGGTTCTTTATTGATCCTGAGCTACCCGGTCTCGATGTTTGTCTACACCTACTTTGTCATAAAAAACAATCAAAAGTGGGCAAAGATAGTTGGGATCATCGCTATTGTTCTCGCCCTGTCAACGCACTGGTACACCGGCGTTGTTATGGAACTGAACCCCGGCCGTTACGTCAACCATACGCCGCTTGCACCACTATTGTTTCTTACAGGTGCCTTTATATCGGGTATCGGCTTGATGATTCTGGTGCTGTGGGTCCAGAACCAGTTCATGCGACCAGAGAAAAAAATCAAGTGGGAGCTCATGGAGGAGATGGCGCAATATATGATGTACGGCATCGTATTTGACTTCTTCCTGCTCTTTCTTGACTTCATGCAGACTCAGTACGGTACAGCAAGCGAGTATCTCGGCCACAGCACAGTGTTGATGGGTATCTTTTTTACACCCTATATATGGCTGGAGGTCATCATCGGCCTGCTTATTCCACTCATCCTTCTGGTATCACCACTCAAGCGTACACGGCTTGGGGTGTATGGTGCCGCCTTCCTGGTAGCTGTCGGCGTATACGGCATGCGGGTCTGGTGGGTAATGGGTGGTCAGTACATACAGTCTTTCTATTGATTTGGAGAATAGAACAATGTCAAAAATCAACAGACGAGACTTCTTAAAAGCAGGCGCAATCGCTACTACTGCTGCGGCAGTCCCCTCCATGGGTACAGCGATGGAGCTTAAGCTCGGCGGTGCCGACTTCCATCAGATCAGGACCTTTCATGAGCGCAAGAAGACAACATTTCTCTGCACCATGTGTCCCTATTTTGATGGCGGGTTCTGCTATGAAGAAGCCGGTAAAATAGAGAAGGTTGAGGGCAACCCTGACCATATCGCAACACGCGGCAAGTTCTGCAGCAAAGGGCTGGCATCCTTCTTTGGTGCCTATGACCCTGACAGAATTCTCACTCCCATGAAGCGCTCAGGCCCACGCGGCTCTGGCCAATGGACAGAGATCAGCTGGGATGAAGCGATCGCCGAGGTCTCCGCAAAGGTAAAAACGGCACTGGATAGCAACCCGGACAGCATCCATCTGAATGAAGGTGCCTTTAAAGATGGCGGCACAACACGCTTTATGGATACGCTGGGTTCAAGCTCAGTCATCCGCAGCCGGGTTCCCTCCATCAGCAGCGTTGCCAAACAGCTGGTACTTAGAGAGACCTTTGGTGTGGACTCCACACTACCGGACTTTGAAAACACCAAATATGTTCTGAACTTTGGCGCCAACATCATTGAGACAGCCCTGCCGCTGGCCCAACGGCTGACCGATGGCATCGTCAACAATCGCCTTAAACTCGTCACCTTTGATGTCCGCATGTCGCACACCGCCGGCAAGAGTGATGAGTGGATTCCGGTATTTCCAGGCAGTGACGGCATCATTGCACTGGCCATGGCCAATGTAATCATGGAGAAAAACCTGGCAAATATTGACTTCATCAACAACTGGACCAACACCACTGCGGAAGAACTGGCTCAGCAACTGAAGGCCTACACACCTGCCAAGGCACAAAAAGCAAGTGGTGTTTCAGCCAAGGATATCAAGCGCATCGCCATTGAGTTTGCCAAAAACAAACCCGCTACAGTCGTCAGTCAAAATGGCCTGAGCTTCCATCAGGGCGGTGTAGATGCCGAAGCGGCCTGTCAGCTTCTGGCCATCATAACCGGGAACATCGACATTGAAGGCGGCAACTGCCTGCCACGTCAGTTCGATATCGCCTCTATTCAACCTGCACCGGCCCCATCAGGCAGCAGCTCTCGCCAGCTGAATCACACCTTCCCATTCGAGGTTAAAGGCGGCAAGCGTAAAGTGGCGATACTGTTCAATCACATGAGCAACCCGGCCTACTCATCTCCGGCGGCAAGCGTCTGGCGTGATGTGCTGAAAGACGAGAGCCTGGTTCCCTATCTGGTTGACTTCAGCCCCTTTATGAGCGAAACATCCGAACTGGCAGACATCATCCTGCCTGACGTGGTATCCACCGAGCGCCATGATGTTGGCAGCAGCCCGACTGCTCTGCTCCCCTGGGCCACCATGACCATTCCAGGTGTTCCCTCCCGAGGCAAGGCGCAGGATGTCCGGGAGACACTGAAGAAGATCATCGAAACCATCGACGCTGATGATAGCCGTGGCATGAGGCAGTACTGGGCATTTAAAAACAGCAAAGAGTGGGTCAAAAAAGAGGTTGAAGGCACCGCAGGGCTGGAGCAAAAAGGCTATAAAAAGCTCAAAAAAGGTGTCTTTCCTGCCTACGGCAAGATTGACCTCAACACACGGAAGATTATCAAAAACGGCGAGCCTGTCCCGGTTGAGTACAAAACCTACGAAGCGGCTGGTTTTGCCACCCCCTCTGGCAAGGTTGAACTCTCTGCGCCAGCATGGACAGAAAACCCGCGACTCTCTGGCATCAAGTCAAACGAGTTCGTTTTGACCACCTTCAAAGTGAGTTATCAGAGTCTGTCACGCACATCCAACCTGAAGGTGTTGTCAGAGCTATGGCACTCCAACCCGCTATGGATAAACAAGGAGATTGCGTTAAAACTGGGCATTGGCGACGGCGAGCTGGTCAGAGTCAAAAGCGAGGTTGGCTATCTGGTCACCAAGGCCTGGTTAACTCAGGGCATTCATCCTCAGGTCATCGGGTTCTCTACCTCTGTTGGGCGTTCTGCCTACGGCCGGGTTGCTCAGGCAAACCCCGCCGCAGTCACACCTCTTGCCTCTGAATCACAGATGGATGAGGACATTTCTGCCAACCTCTGGTGGAGAGACGGTGGCGTCAACCCCAACGACATCATTCCACTGGCCATCGATCCAGCATCTGGAGCACAGGCCTGGAATGATACGGTGGTGACGATTTCACCTTCAGAACCGGGCGACAAATATGGCGACATCAAAGTCGATAACGCCAAACATGAAGCCATATATAAGAGACAGATGGGTTAACCCCCCTGGCCTCTTAAATAGATACGATAACGGAGGATGGAAGATTGAACACAACAACCAAAGGTGTGCTTATCATCATCGGTGCCATCGTCCTGGTTCTGCTCTTTTCAGGTCTGAGCTGTACCAGTGACCGATTCACTCGAATCAGCGCATGCACCATCTGCCATGAGATATTCGTCGATCTTGACGAGTACACACCCATGGGCACCGCAAGTGAAGACATTGAAGACTACAAACCCAAAGAGGTCTTTGAACCCGGTGCCTTCGATGTGACCGTTGGCTGCGCAGAGTGCCACGCCTACCCCTACGAGGAGTACCGTGAATCCGCTCACTATGACAACGAGCTTGAGGTACGCCCAGGCTGCGTAGGCTGCCATGATCCACACAGCGTACGCGAAATCCTGCACTGGAAATTCATCTACCTAAACCAGGGCGTTATTGGCGAAAGCCCATTCCACGCCGTCTCCAGCAGCTTGCGTGACATAGAGATGTGGGAGAATGAGCTTCGACCTAAAATGGCAGCGAAGGTACGCCAGCAGATGGTGGAAGATCAGAGTGAAAAGTGCCTGGTCTGCCATAAAACAGAGAGTGAATGGTGGCAGGATATTGGCCAGCACAAAACCATGAAGGAAAAAGGTGTCTCCTGCATCAACTGCCACTACAACCTTGTTCATGCAGACGTTGCATGGCCTGAGATGGAAGAGGAGTAACCACAAAATGTGCAGCCCAGCTATGAAGATATGAACCTATCCATGGCTGGGCTGCTCTAAAGCTCTATCCCGCATAAAGGCCTTGTGCTGGATATAGTACTAACCAGCGGGGGAATACCGCTACCAACTTGTACTTCTTCGAACTATCAAGTATCCGTGGAGGAAACTATGAAGCGATTGAAAAAAAGTATCACCATAGCAACCGTTGCACTGAGCATGAGTCTGGCCGCTGGGTTCGCAGCTGCCACATCTGAAGAGACCCTGGCAAAAGTGCCAGCCGAAGCAGCAGGTCTGACCAACCCGGTTGAAGCGGATGACGATGCCATCAAAAAAGTCTTCAAAAAAGGCTATAAAAAGAAGTGTAAAAAGTGTCATGGCTCCAAGGGCAACGGCAAAGGGCCAGGCGCCAAAGGTATGGAACCACCTCCACCTGACTGGACCGCCGGGTCATCTGCCACCGATGGCCAACTCTACTGGCTCATCATGAACGGCAGCAAGGATACCGAAATGAAAGGCTGGAAAGCAGGTGTCGCAAAGAAAGGCAAAGAGGTCTCCGAAGAGGAAGCCTGGACTATGGTACACATCATCCGTGGCTTTCAGAAATAATTAGCTACACTTAATGTTCAAGGGGGCTTTGAAGCCCCCTTGAACAGTTACACCATAATAAACATATATCCGGGAGGGTAGCGTAATGCTGAAGATGCGTAGCTCAGGGCTGCTGTCAGTCATCCTGACTGTGGGCCTATTCTTATTTACCGGTGCAGTTCATTCTGCTGAAAAAGCAGCGCCTGCGCCTGCACCTAAAGCAGCAGCTCCTGCTGATCCCGTGATTGATGATGAGACCGTAAACCTTGTGTACGGTGATATCGTCATGACCAGAACCAGAGAAGGCATGGAAGAGGGTGAAGTAGAGGCCGTTGTATTTCCACACTGGTTCCACCGAATTCGCTTTCGCTGCAAAGTCTGCCACGAAGATACCTTCGTAACCAACAAAGGCGAAAACAACGTCGATATGGACCAGATCAGCGCTGGCGAACAGTGCGGCATGTGCCATGATGGCTCCGTTGCATGGGACCCACTTGAGTGCGAAAACTGCCACTACTATCCAATGGAGCAGTTGGATGCTGAAGCCGCTCCACCACCAGAAGAGACCAACCCTGCCAACCTGCTATTTGCTGGCCGCAGCGGCAAAATGGCCGGCAAGGGTGATCGCCGCAAACCATCAGGCAACGCCTTCAAATGGGGCGGCGGTTGGCAGCCACGCGCCTTCTCTATGGCTGGCCTTCCAAAGGACAAGTACGGTCTCGTAGACTGGATCAAGATCACACAAAACGGCATGCTTCTGCCGAAAGGTTCAATCGACCCCGATAACCCACTGTATGAATCTCCCATCCACTATGCATTTGACCCTGATGGTGAAGAGGATATCGAAGATATTGTGATCAAGGTAAAGAGCAAAACCATTGCAGAAGTGCTCTTTCCACACACCCTGCACACCTGGTGGCTGAACTGCAAAAGCTGTCATCCACACCGATTTGTACGTACAGCAGGTGATACCCCCATGACCATGAGAGAGATGGCCAAAGGCAAATACTGTGGCGAATGTCACGGCAAGGTTGCATTCCCACTTGAAGATTGCGAAAAGTGCCATAACAGGGAAAAGGTTGCTGCATGTAAGGCAAGTGATGACTGCACATTTGACGACTAGGCGGATAGCGTAAAATGGCTGGGGCGGGCATGATGAATAAAATGTTGAGATGTTTAACCATTGCACTCTTCTTATTCTCATGCACCGCTCCTCTTGTTTTTGCACAGGAGAGAACCCTACCCAAAAAGATGACCCCCGCCAAGCTGGTAAAGTCTGTCCACCGCCAGTTTAAATATATAGATAAGCGCCTTCTTTCAGGGAAAAGCGCCGATCAGATTCTGAACAGTGGCAACGACAAAGCCATCTCCATCCTGAATGAGAGCAAAAAAACTCGTGACCTCATTGCCAGGCAGATCGAAAAAGGGGAGATGGAAGCCGCCTATTGGGCACTGAAAGATCTTGGCAGCTCACTGCGCAGCGCAGCAAAACTTGTTCGCGCAAAAGAGCTCTCCGCCAAGAAAATAAAGGATGATCTGGACAGCGCAAGAATTAAAAGCGACGCTTTCGAAGAGCGGGCCAAACAGCGCAGCATCCATGATGGAAATGGAGGCAAAAAGGCACACGAACTATACATACAAGCAATAGAAAAACGCAAAGAGGCCAGCCAACTTGAAAAAAACAACAAGCATAAAGAGTCTACAGCCGCCTACCTCAGCTCAGCTGAGCTATTGAAAAAGGCTATTGCCACCTCTAAACGGCAAGGTTATAGCAGCAGTAAAATAAGCAAAGAAGAGAAAAGAGCTCTCCCCAAAGGGATGACTCCGGAAAAGCTGAAAAAATCAGTTATCCGGCAATTTAAATACATAGACAGCCGCCAGCTGTCAGATAAAAATGCCCAGCAAGTAAAAGCGAGTGAAAACAGCGAGGCCATAACCATTTTCGCCAGAGGGCGCAAACGCATCAACACCATTGCAAGCAAGATTGACGAAGAGCGGTATGAAGAGGCCTATTGGGAGCTGCAAAAACTTGCCAAATCACTAAAAAATGCAATGAAGCTGGCACGGGCAAAAGAGACAGAAGCCAGAAACGACAAAAACGAAATGGAAAGCGCACGCATTACCAGTGACGCCTATCTCGAACGGGCAAAGCAGAGAGGCATACATGAAGGCGCAGGCGGAACCGAGGCACTGGAGCTTTTTAACCGCGCAAAAGCTGAGCGCATCGACGCCATTGATGCAGAGACAAAAGAGCAATATAAATGGGCATCGAAAGGCTATCAGCTTTCAACTGAATTCCTGAAAAAATCCATTTCATCAGCAAGAGAGTGGCAGAGATCCAACGAATAAACATACCAAAAAAGCACTGAAGAACTCTTACTTAACCATGACAGACCATGATTCACTGCTCGAGCCCATCAAATGACGCGACTCAAGTCTCTTCAACTGCTGTTGTGGCTTTTTGCTGCCCTGCCCTTCTTTACCCTCTTCCCTTCAACTGCAAGCCATGCTGAAGACACCCCATTCCGTATTGAATTTATCACCAACTACAAATCATTCCAGTTCAAGGCACAAGAAGAGCTCATAAAGGAGAGCAAGGCCATCATGCCGGGTGAAATCAAGAGCCTGATCAATGATGCCATGGCCGAAGGCCTCAGCCAGGGACAAAGGATGTTCATGCTGGACGCCGCCAACGCCATGGCCAGCGGCTATAACCACTACCACGGAGGCGGAAAAAAGCTGCTTCGAAAAATTGGCAAACTTATAAAGGCCGAGCTGGAAAAAGAGAAAGCCAAGAACGCCGAACTAATGAAGTGGGATAACGAAGAGCGCTTTCTCGGCAACTTCGTCATGAAAACCTACGAAAAAGAGATGCTGGAAAAAGAGCTGGCTCCAGTGATCTACCCTCACTGGGTGCACCGCATCTGGTTTGAATGCAAGGTCTGCCACCAGGATATTTTCATCATGAAACGGTGGCGCAATGATATCACCCACGAGAAGATCGAAGCAGGTAAACAGTGCGGAAAATGCCACGATGGAAAACTCGCTTTCAGCGCCAAAGAGCACTGTGAACGCTGCCACCTTGCAGGTAAACCAGAAGCTGACAGGCTGCACGATGCAAGCCGTGTCGATCACAGGGCAATAAGCGCAGTTGCTGACAAGGTTGGCGCGAAATGGGATGCGGACAAGCTGCCGGGCAGACGCCTTCCTGTGGATCGATTCGGGTTTATTGATTGGTTAAATATGAAAAAAGCCGGGGTATTTGAACCAATACACTCGCTTGATGCAAATTATAAGCCTGAGACCAGGGACAACATGATTCTTTTTGAATCCAAAAGCAAAGCCAAAAATGTCCTCTTCAGCCATGACGTACATTCAAGCTGGATTAAGTGCTCATCCTGCCACCCTGAAGTATTCAGCGAAACCCTGACCAACAATGTAAAGATGGTCAGAATGTCAAAGGGGCAATACTGCGGCCACTGCCACGGCAAAGTCTCTTTTACCTTTGCAGACTGCACACGCTGCCACATACAGGAAAAAGGCGTCATGTTCGACGGCGCCCTGCTCCACATCGGAAAACCAAAGAAAAAGAAGAAAAAGAAAAAATCCTGAATTTTATCTTAAATTGAGATCACCATTATGAGCAGCACAATCAACCACCCACAAGATGTACGTTTCTATAAGAAACTTATACGGCTAACCAACCGGCAGCTCGCCTCCATTCACCAACACCTGGCCAGGGATGCAAGTTTTTTTCAAAAACACCTCTTTCTATTCAGAAACGTTGTTTTTAAAAAGACCATTCTTAAACTTCTGGCCCAAAAAGAGAGTCGGCTTGATGCAAAAGAGGCGCTGGACGAGATGATGGCAGAGCTAAAAGCCATCGAGGCCGACAGTGGCGAATGGAAGAATACAGGCAAGGATGAGCTGGATTATATCCGCGTAATGGTTCATGGCTTGCGAGACATCTCTGGCGAAGAGATTGAAGAGGAGAGCGAAACAAAAGCGGAAGCCAAGACGGGCAAGCTCACATACCGGCTGAAAATCAACGAATGCAGCTAACCCCATTTCATAAGCAATCTTCTATATGTTAAGAGATTTGGTATCACACCCTGCAAAAATTCTGTTTTGCTGCCTGATCATACTATCAGCTGATATCTATGCTGAGTACGGCGATATTATCCTAAACAAAACGGCAGATGCCATGCGTGAGGCAGAGGTTGATGATGTCATCTTCCCTCACTGGTTTCATCGCATTCGCTTCCGCTGTAGTGTTTGCCACGAAAGCATCTTCAAAATAGAGGCAGGCGCAAACGACATCTCCATGTCAACCATCACCGAAGAAAAAAAACAGTGCGGCGTCTGTCACGATGGCCTCGTGGCCTGGGAGCCACTGGAGTGCGAGCGCTGCCACTCCCTTGAAGAGGGATGGAGTCCTGGTGCCATTCAGCACTCTGTAAGAGAGGATGAAAAACAGGACATCTTGCTGGGAAAGACAGGATCAACGGCCAAACCCTACTCCAAATTTATGGAAATCGGCACAGGCTGGCACCCTTTGGCATTATCAAAAAGCGGCTTGCCCCTGGACAGATATGGGCTGGTAGACTGGGCAGATGCCGTACGAAAGAAGATCGTCCAGCCACTTTGGAGCCTCGACCCAAAGGTCGACATATCAGAGCACAAACTGAGGGATACAGAGATCCTGTTCACCTCCAAGGGAGAGAGCATGCCCGATGTCATCTTCCCGCATGACATCCACAGCTACTGGCTGGAGTGCGACATCTGTCACGACACCCAGGGCGGCCCCATGTTTATTGATGAACTGGGCGCCAACAACATCACCATGATAGGCATCGGCCAGGGGAAATGGTGCGCCCGCTGCCACGACAAGGTTGGATTCCCCATCAGTGATTGCACTCGCTGCCACAATCATCCAAAAGGCGCGCCAACAGGCAAAAACACCTTGCTGCGCCCCCTTAAAGC
>WFXD01000004.1 GCA_015490795.1 Gammaproteobacteria bacterium | reverse complement strand
GGCAACACTTCGCATCTATTTTAGATGAGGCAAAAAGAGAGGGCGCTGTTTGCATTAAAAAAAGGGATGGTGAGGCATTTTATATAAAGCCTGCTGTACCAAAAAAATCACCTCTTGATGTTAAAGGTGTAGATCTTGGTATAAGTTCATCAGAAATTGTAGATATTATCAGAGAAGGCAGAGAGAGAAATTACAGCTAACAAGGCAAATTCACACAGACTTGCTACTGCGGTGCTTGTCTTCAACTTGGGTGCATTCTTACAATTTCAGCGTGTGCGGCAAGTGCAGCGTAATCTATCCGCAAGCTGGTGATTTGCAACGTTACACTTCACATATCAAGATTTAACAAAACGACAAAAAACAAAAACTCTGCTATAAACAGCTATAACGTTCTCTAACTATAAAGGGCGGAGCAGTTCAGGCTGAAACGGATCAACCGGCTACCGTCTTTATCGCAGCTGCACCACTCGCCACTTAACCCGTTTGGCACTAAATTAACCTTGAGACTCAATGACCACAACACAGCCCAAAGTTAATCTGAGCGGACTTGCCCGCTGCCTCATTCAAAGCAAGCTGCTCAGTGAGTCCGAAGCAGAAAAAGCCTTTCAGCAAGCGCTAAAGAGCCGCACACCTTTTGTATCCCACCTGGTTGAAAACAGGATATTGAAGAGCAGGGAGATTGCCGAAACCGCCTCTATAGAGTTTGGTATCCCCTTCTTTGACCTGGATGCGCTTGACACAGAGTCCGCCCCGGTTGGACTGGTAGAGGAAAAGCTGCTGCGCACACACCGGGTGCTGCCAGTTTTCAAACGTGGAAACCGGCTGTTTCTTGCCGTTGCAGATCCCACAAACCACCAGGGACTGGATGAGATAAAATTTAACACCGGCCTCGCCTCTGAGGCCGTCATCGTTGAGGCAGACAAGCTAAGCCGTCATATCGAGCAGGCACTGGAGGCGCAGGACACCAGCATATCTGACCTGATGGATGCAGACCTGGATAACCTGGATATCTCCGCAGCGGAAGATGAAGCCCCAAAAGATAGCGATCTGGATGTCGATGAGGCGCCCGTCGTCCGTTTTGTTAACAAAGTGCTGCTGGATGCCATCAACGCAGGCGCCTCAGACATCCATCTTGAACCTTACGAGAAGACATTCCGCGTCCGCTTTCGTCAGGATGGCATGCTGCGCGAGGTTGCCTCCCCTCCCATCAATATCGCAGCCCGCCTGATAGCCCGGGTCAAGGTGATGTCGCGCATGAATATTGCAGAGCGCCGGGTTCCGCAGGATGGGCGCATCCGAATGGTGCTGTCGAAAAACCGCTCCATTGATTTTCGTGTAAGTACCTGCCCCACCCTCTATGGGGAGAAGATTGTGCTGCGTATTCTTGACCCCACCAGCGCACAGATTGGCATTGAGGCGCTTGGCTTTGAGAAGAAACAGCAGGAAGATTTTTTAGCCGCCATTCACAAACCCTATGGCATGGTTCTGGTAACCGGGCCAACGGGCAGCGGCAAAACGGTCTCTCTCTATACCGGCCTCAACCTGCTTAACACGCCTGAGATCAACATCTCAACCGCTGAAGACCCGGTGGAGATCCAGGTTCCCGGTATCAATCAGGTCAACATGAACACCAGCGCTGGCCTGACCTTTGCAAAAGCGCTAAAGGCCTTTCTGCGGCAGGACCCGGATATCGTGATGGTCGGCGAGATACGCGACCTTGAGACCGCAGAGATTGCCGTGAAGGCGGCTCAAACCGGCCATCTGGTGTTATCGACCCTGCACACAAACGATGCACCTCAGACATTGACCCGACTGGCCAACATGGGCGTCCCCCCCTTTAATATCGCCTCATCTGTCTTGCTCATCATGGCCCAGCGCCTTGCCCGGCGCTTATGCGAGCACTGCAAGGTTCCCGATGATGTCCCTAAAGAGGCGCTGCTGGAAGAGGGTTTTACGGAAGAGGAGCTGCCCGATCTCAGAATCTACAAAGCAGGGCCAGAGTGTGATCACTGCAGCAAAGGTTATAAAGGGCGGGTTGGCCTGTTTCAGGTCATGCCCGTTTCAGAGGCAATGGGACGCATGATTATGGAAGGCGGCAATGCCATGCAGCTCGCTGATCTGGCAAAAGAGGAAGGCGTCCAGGATCTGCGCCGGTCCGGCCTCAACAAGGTCAGCCTTGGCATCACCAGCCTCGAAGAGGTTAACCGCGTAACAAGAGAGTAGACTCCATGGCGGCAAAAGCAGAAAAAGCAGCAAAAATACCTAAAGCACCTAAAGCCCACATCTTTGCCTGGGAGGGCGCCGACAAGCGTGGAAACCGGGTAAAGGGCGAGACCAGGGCAGCCAGTATTGCACTGGTGCGCGCAGAGCTGCGCCGCCAGGGTATAGCGCCAACCAAGGTTAAAAAGAAGGCCGCGCCCCTCTTCTCATCCAGAAAAAAACCGATCACAGCTGCTGATATTTCGATATTCGCCCGCCAACTCTCTACCATGATGTCTGCCGGTGTGCCGCTGGTGCAATCTTTTGACATCGTTGGCCGCGGTCATAACAACCCCAGCATGCAGGATCTGCTCCTGAGCATCAAAGCCGACATCGAAGGCGGTACCACCCTGGCCCAGGCTTTGGCCAAACACCCACTCCAGTTTGATGACCTGTTCTGTAACTTAGTACAGGCAGGTGAGCAGGCCGGTGTGCTGGAGATATTGCTGGACAAAATCGCCACCTACAAAGAGAAGACGGAAGCGATCAAGGGCAAAATAAAGAAGGCGCTGTTCTACCCTACGGCGGTAATGATCGTTGCCTTTATCGTGACCACCATCCTTCTGATCTTTGTTGTCCCACAATTCGAATCGCTCTTTTCAGGGTTTGGGGCCGACCTGCCCGCCTTTACCCGCATGGTGGTCGATCTCTCTGAATTTGTGCAAGAGTATTGGTTGATTATCCTGCTGGCTATGGGGGGCACCGCCTTTCTTTTAGGGAATCTCTATAAAAGATCCCGCAAATTTCGCCACCTTCTGGACAAGGCGCTCCTCAAGGCACCCGTCTTCGGTGTCATCATTCACAAAGCCGCTATCGCCCGGTTTGCACGCACCACCTCCACCATGTTTGCTGCGGGTGTCCCGCTGGTAGAGGCGCTGGAATCTGTCGCTGGCGCTACCGGCAACATTGTCTACGGCGAAGCTGTGCTGCGTATGCGCGAGGATGTTGCAACCGGTCAAACCATGCAGCTGGCCATGAAACAGCAAAATCTCTTTCCACACATGGTGGTTCAGATGGTTGCCATCGGTGAGGAGTCCGGCTCTGTAGACGACATGCTCTCCAAGGTTGCAGATTTTTACGAGGAAGAGGTAGACAACGCCGTTGATGCCCTCAGCAGCCTGCTGGAACCACTCATCATGGCTGTTCTGGGCGTGCTGGTTGGCGGGTTGGTTATTGCAATGTATCTGCCGATCTTTCAGATGGGTCAGGCGATCGGGTAAGAGACTCAACCATGCGGCCAAGCCAGAATTTATGAGTTTTATTGACTACCTGCAAAATAATCCTTCAGCATTTTTTATATACATTGGCCTGCTGGGGCTTATTGTTGGCAGCTTTTTAAATGTCGTCATCCACCGTCTGCCTATTATGCTGGAGCAGGATTGGCGAGTTCAATGCCTGGAGTTTCTTGGGCAGCAAGAGGATAGCGCCGATGAGAAACCTCCGCTTACTCTGAGCAAACCCCGATCACGCTGCCCGCACTGCAACCATCAAATCAAAGTCATTGAGAACATCCCGCTCATCAGCTATCTTTTTCTGAGGGGGCGCTGCTCAGGCTGTGGTGCTTCCATCTCTATCCGGTATCCACTGATTGAGCTGCTCACCTGCCTGTTATCATTAGCCGTAGCCTGGCGCTTTGGCATCAGCAGCCAGACGGCGGCAGCGTTGCTCCTGACCTGGGCGCTCATCACCCTGAGCATGATCGATTTTGATCACAAACTGCTGCCCGACTCAATCACCCTTCCCCTCCTCTGGCTTGGGTTGTTGCTGAGTCTCTGGGGCATCTTTGCGACACCCGAGTCAGCCATCGTCGGCGCTGTGGCAGGATACCTTGCACTCTGGAGTGTCTTTCAGCTCTTTAAGCTGATAACCGGCAAGGAGGGGATGGGATTTGGCGATTTTAAACTGCTGGCGCTCTTTGGTGGCTGGCTGGGGTGGCAGTATCTACCCCAAATCATTATGCTCTCGTCCCTGGTTGGCGCAATCATTGGTTTAACACTGGTTTTACTGCGTGGCCGCGACCGCAATGTACCCATCCCTTTTGGCCCCTACCTGGCTATTGCAGGCTGGATCAGTCTGCTCTGGGGTGATCGTATTAATCAGGCCTACCTAAACTGGGCTGGAATCTGATGCAGGCAGACCACTCCTCTATTGCACAACAAAAGCATAGTGGCGCTACACTCTGCCAGATACTGCTGACAGCGCTCTTTTTAGCAGCCCCTCTCTATTTTCAACCCAACCTTGGTGGCAGAGGGCTGGAGCTCACCTTCAACATCCCGGTGTGGGCCGCTGCCTCTTTTCTAATCAGCAGCGGCCTCTATCTGATCGCAGCCACGCAGTGGTTCGTCCGCCCCGCTCACTCATGGGCTTTTTTACTGTTTCCCGTCGTGATGGTTCTCAGCGGCATTATTGCTGGCTCCTCCCAACCCATTCCCTGGCTCTTCAGGCAGATCTATGTTATTGGCGGGGTGCTGTTTCTGTTCAGCCTCTTTCAGTTCAACATCAAACAGCAGCAGATTGAGCGTATCCTGTATGTGGTTGTAGCCTCTGCCTTTGTAAATGCCCTCATCGCTATTGCCCAGATATTTTCCCCTGAATTGATCCGGGGATGGCTGGTGACCGCAGGCAATACACCTGTGGGTGTTTTTCAGCAGATCAACGTGCTCTCATCCTACCTGGCAACGGGCATCATCCTCTCTTTTTACCTGATGAGCAGGCCATCCATCCGCTCAGCTTCTCTTGCTGCCAGGCTCTTGCTCATCATCTGCATTGGAAGCTGTGCCTTTATTATCACCTATATTGGATCCCGGATCGGGATGCTTTCTGTTGTAGCAGGCCTCACTATTATGCTTGTCAGTCGTCGGCAGCAGCTCAAAAAAAGGGCCGCGCTGACACTGATTGGCTTGCTGTCGCTTTTAGGAGGGGCAATACCCGGAGGTACTATTCAAGAGATTAGTGGCTTTGAAAAACTATCCCAAAAAACTATAGAGATCGCCAAAGGGGCAGACGCTTCTATACGCGTTAACATGTACGCCATTGCCCTGGAACTGGTCGCTCAAAAGCCATGGTTTGGGCATGGCATTGGCAATTTTCAGCGGGTGTGGGGCATGCAGAGCGGCGATTATCATCAGCGCAACCCCAGCGCCAAACTCCCGCCCTATGTAACGCACCCCCATAATGAGCTGGTCTACTGGCTGATCGAGGGCGGCATCATCTCATTTGCCGGCATACTGGTCGCCATTGGCGCCATACTGCTTGCCCTGATCAGATGCGGCCCGCAACGAGGGGGAGGCTACGCCGCTCTGTTGATCCCCATCAGCCTGCATGCACAGGTAGAGCTGCCCTTCTATCTCTCCTCCCTGCACTGGTTCCTCTGGTTGTTCCTGGTGTTTATCGTTTTACGCCACCACACCAGCGCAAACAGCATACCGCTCAGCCTGCCTGCGGTGCGCCTGATCAAAAGTGCTGCCATCCTCTTCTGCATTGGCAGCAGCTATTTTCTGATCCACTCTGCCCGCGCCCAGGCTGACATCCATGCATACTTGACCAACAAGGAGCAGCAGGGGCCCTACTTGCAGATAGCGCTCAATAACCTCTACTTCAAGCCCTATGCAGAAAGATTAGCCATGCGCAGCCTGCTGCACTCAGGCATACTGGATAAAAACCCTGATAAAGTTCACTACTTTACCCAGTGGGCGGAGCAACAGATCAGCACAAATCCCCAGCTAAAGCTATTTGAAGACCTGAACAACGGCTATACATTTTTAGGGCTTGAAGAGGCGCGCTGCAGGATCATCCACACTGGAGCCAGGATGTACCCCATGAATGAACCGCTCAAGGCAGCTGCCAACGCCTGCGAAAAGCCAAAATAGCACTCTTTGCCAAATGCTCATTATCGGACTCACTGGCGGCATCGGCAGCGGAAAGAGCACCGTCTGCAACGGCTTTGCTGCGCTCGGCGCGCCCATAATTGATGCTGATCTGGTTGCCCGGGAGGTGGTCATGCCCGGCACATCAGGTCTCACACAGGTTATCCACCAGTTTGGTAAAGAGATGCTGGCCCAGGATGGCACTCTTGATCGGGATAAACTTCGTGAGCAGGTGTTCTCCGATGCATCATCCCGCAAAAAACTTGAAGCCATACTTCATCCAATGATACGTGAAGAGATGGATCAGAGACTTTCCCGACTGGATGCGCCCTATGTCATATTGGCCATCCCTCTGCTATTGGAGGGTGGACGCCGGGAGGGAATTGATAGAGTATTGGTAGTCGATGCCGATGAATCTCAACAGATCGCCCGGGCCTGCCAGCGCGACCACCAGAGCAAAGCGCAGATTCAGGCTGTTATTGCAGCACAGTGCAGCAGAAAAGATCGGCTAAGCGCAGCAGATGATGTAATCTACAACACTGGAGACCTGGAGCAACTCAATCACCAGGTAACAGAGATGCACAACCGCTACCTCAGGCTCGCTGCCAACAAGAGCTGATAGTTTAATGCCCAATCAGATCATCTACGAACACCCGCTGAACGAGCGGGTTCGAACGCTTTTGCGACTTGAGCACCTGTTCACGCGCATCACATTCCATCTGCCACAGCCAGATGAGTGGAGCAGCCGGGCTGCCATTAGCGGTCTGCTGGACATCACCAATATCCTGGCCCGGGCAGACATCAGATCAGAGGTGATAAAGGAGCTGGAGCGCCATACAGCAAACCTTAACAAGATCCGCTCTGCACCAGGGGTAGATGGTCAGCAGCTGGATCTCATCCTGACTGACCTTGAGAACAGTACCAACAGGCTGCGCCGGATAACCACTCAGATTGGGCGTGGATTGCGCGAAAACGAGTTTCTCGGCAACATCATGCAGCGCAGCACCATCCCTGGCGGAACCTGCGATTTTGATCTGCCACAATATCACTATTGGCTGCAACAGCCCGTAGAGAGAAGGCATGCCGATCTGCAAGGCTGGTTTCAGGAACTGGAAACGCTACAGGGTGCAACCCGGCTGCTCCTGTCACTTATGCGCAATAGCGCCCACGCCAGTCAGGCACTGGCGGTAGCAGGGCTCTATCAGCACAACCTGGAGTCACAATCACCCGCCCAGCTCATTCGGGTAGGCCTGCCAGAAGAGACCTCGCTTTTTCCAGAGATCAGCGGCAGTAAACACCGGTTCACTATCCGCTTTTTGGAGCCAAGCCACTCCGGCCGACCCAATCAAACCCAGCTGGATGTAGAGTTCTCTTTGGTCTGCTGTATTTTTTAGTCTGAAAAGGGGCATCACTCTCAACTTAAGGCAGCCTCAAGGCACCGGCCAGAACCCGCTAATACCTGCAATCCCCTGGGCACCATTGCCTTGCGCTTCATCAAGCATCCCCTGCCGCATTCCACCCAATGCATAGACCGGCAGCTTTGCCGCTTCAACCAGCACGCCAAATTGCCGCCAGCCCAATGGCTGCGCATCCGGGTGGCTCGCTGTAGGCAGTACCGGGGAGAGCACCGCAAAATCCAGCCCCAGCGCTGAGGCCCTGGCGAGATCATCGGCGCTATGGCAAGAGGCTCCAATCAAATAGTCGCAGTCCAGTGGCCGCTCATTGAGGTCAGAGAGCTGCTTGCTGGTCAAGTGAACCCCATCAGCAGCCAGCTGTTCGACCCAGTCTGGCGCTGCATTGAGCAGCAGTCGCGCACCATACCCTCTGCACAGCTTGAGTGCGGCCTCAGCCAGCAGGAAGAATTCCGTTTGAGCGAGCGATTTAGCCCGCAGCTGAACCAGTCTCACACCCTGCATCAAAGATTGCTCCAGTCTCAGCAGAAATTGTCTCTGATCCAGTGGGTCAGCCCCTGTAATCAGATAGCAATCAGGCAGATTTATCGCAGCAACAATGGGGCGGTCAGCAGGCAGGAGAGGATGGTTTTTCAGCTGCTCCGGGGATAGCCAGCGTAGCAACTGCCCCTCGCGTCCCTCAGCGCAACCTGCAAATTGCGTTACCCGATGAACATCCAGCAACACCACACGATCAGGGTAGTGGTGGGTTATGCGAATCAGTGGCAAATGGGCCCTTACCTCCAACCCAATCTCTTCATGAATTTCACGTTTTAGCGCCTGGGAAACTGTCTCATCTGGCTCCAGCTTGCCGCCAGGAAACTCCCACAACCCGCCTTGATGCAGATGTGCCGGCCGCTGGCTAATCAGTATCTGGCCGGCGGCATTTTGAATCACGGCAACTGCAACATGGATCGGTCTGTTTATGGTGTTTCTCCAGCTCTCTGCCGTAGCAGAAAGGCTCATGTTTTCTGCTATATTCTATAGATAAAAATAGACGCTTATTTTGCAAAATAACCTGTAAAATCATGGCTGCAAACAGATATAAAATAACACGCTTCAGGGCATTTGCCATTCACCTTGGCATAAGCATGGTCATCTTTGCCTGCCTGTTGGTGCTGCTTCTCGGCTACTGGTACAAAACACCCTTCTTTGATCTTGAGGATGGCTCAAGAGCCATTCAGATTATCCTGTTTGCTGACCTGGTGCTTGGGCCGCTGCTAACCCTGATTATCTTTAAGCCAGGCAAGCCTGGGCTTAAATTTGATATTTCTCTCATTGCCATTTTTCAGCTCTCTGCATTGATTTACGGTATATGGATGGTTCAATTAGCCCGTCCTGTTACTGCTTTTCTTAGCTATGATGCCCTTTATACTACCAGCTACAGCGCCATCAAGGAGAGCGGCATCCCAAAAGCGGAAATCAGTAAAATTATTGGCCTGGAACCGACATATTTCTATATCAACCTGCCTAAAGATCAGCCTGACCTTGTCGCCAAAGCCATACAGGCATTCAAAGAGGGGCGCGCTATTGAGCTGCTCTATAAATACGCAGAACCCCTATCATTCAGCAATAAAAAGCAGACCTCCACTATTGCAATCGACATAGAAAAATATACTGCCTCAAACAGTGAGTGGCGAGCTATATTGCAGGACTTTATGAATACCTATAAACGCACGCTGGACACAACCACTTTTCTACCCATTAAAGGAAGGCTCGGAAAATATATACTGGCCGCCGACAATAAGAGTGGCGAGGTTATTAATTATCTGCGAATCCCCTATGTTGACAGCATAGGAATGAAAGCACGGGTGGCATCGCAAGGGGAGTAGTTAAGTACGATACTCCGCATTGATCCGCACATAGTCATAAGAGAGGTCACAGGTCAGCACCCGGCTCTCTGCTTCGCCCCGACCCAGCACAATCCGGATGACAAACTCTGATTGATCCATTACGGCCTGCCCAGCCGCTTCGGTGTACTCTTCGGCACGAGCGCCATTACACACAACGCAGGTATCATCCAGCCAGATGGCCACATTTTGAATATCCAGATCCTCTATCCCGGCGCGCCCAACGGCCGCCATGATACGCCCCCAGTTGGGATCAGCGGCAAACAGCGCCGTCTTGACCAGTGGCGAGTGGGCAACGGTGTAGGCGACATCCTTTGCCTCAGCCGAGCTATCCGCCTCTTCCACCAATATCTCTACCAGCTTTGTGGCGCCCTCACCATCACGCACGATGGCACGCGCCAGATCCATACAGACCTCAGCTACAGCAGTGCAGAATTTCTGGTAGGCAACACTCTTTGCATCAGAAATTGGCGTGGTGGGAGCCATACCGCTGGCGACCAGCACGCAGGCATCATTGGTCGATGTATCGCCATCGACTGTGATGGCGTTGAAAGAGGGTTCAACAGCCTGCTGCAGGCATTCACGCAGAAGCTTCGGGGTGATAATGGCATCTGTTGCAATGAAGGCCAGCATCGTGGCCATATCCGGCCGGATCATGCCAGAGCCTTTGGCCATGCCTGTGACAGTAGTGGGCATCCCATCAACCAGAAACTGGCGCGATGCCAGTTTGGGCACCGTGTCTGTCGTCATGATGGCATTTGCAGCGGTGACCCAACCATCTTCTGTTAGACTATTGATAGCCTGTGGCAAAGCATCTACCAGCCGGGAGACCGGCAAGGGTTCACCAATAACACCTGTAGAAAAAGGCAGTACCTGCGATGCCTGGCAGTCAACAATCTCTGCCAGCCCTTCACAACATGCCTCTGCATCTTCCATACCTTGGTCACCGGTACCGGCATTGGCATTGCCTGAATTTATCAACAGGTAGTGAGGCGGCCTGACCCCCAGGTTTCTGCGCGCTACCACCACCGGCGCTGCGCAGAATGCGTTGCGGGTAAAGAGCGCTGCGGAGGTTGTTCCCAGCGGCAGCTCAATAACAACAAGATCAGCCCGATCCGGATATTTAATGCCTGCAGCAGCGCTGCCCAGGCGGATGCCCATAACCGGGGCAAAATCTCTATTATTGATACTCATTATGCTGTCAACCAACCGGGTTTTTATGAAATACGCCCATGACACTGTTTGTACTTCTTGCCTGAGCCACAGGGGCAAGGCTCATTCCGCCCCACCTTTCGACCATCACGCACATATGGCTGCTCTGCTGCGGCCTCTGGCTGCTGCGCCTCGCTGCCCTCTTCACCACCATATCCTGACAACTCATCATGTCGGTACTGAACATCGCTGCTGTACTGCTCATGGGCTGGAATGGCCATATCCTCCTCAGCACGAACCCTGACCTTTGAAAGCGTCTCGATCACATCCCGCTTGATACTCTCCAGCATGGCGGAGAACATCTCAAACGCCTCCCGCTTGTACTCTTGTTTGGGGTTTTTCTGGGCATAGCCGCGCAGATGGATACCCTGGCGCAGATAGTCCATTGCCGCAAGGTGCTCTTTCCAATGGCTGTCGAGCGTTTGCAGCATGATCGCTTTTTCATACTGGCGTATCGCCTCGCTGCCCGCCAGCGATTCAACCTCGGCATACTGGGCTTCCAGTTCGCTGATGATCCGCGCTCGCAGCCCTGCTTCATCCAGGCTGTCATCTTCATCCAGCCACTGCTGAATGGGGCAGGAGATGGCAAAGCGCTTCTCCAGCGCCTCGGTCAGCCCCGGCACATCCCACTGCTCATCCAGGCTGTCGGGGGGGATATAGATGCCGACCAGATCATTCACCACATCGTGCCGAAGATCCACGATGGTTTCAGAGATGTCATCCGTGTCCATCAACTCATCGCGCTGCTGATAGACCACCTTGCGCTGATCGTTGGCAACGTCGTCATACTCCAGCAGCTGCTTGCGGATGTCGAAGTTGCGCCCCTCTACCTTCTTCTGCGCATTGGCAATCGCCTTGGTCACCCAGGGGTGCTCAATCGCCTCACCCTCATCCATGCCCAGTTTCTGCATGATGGAGGAGACCCGCTCAGAGGCGAAGATGCGCATCAGGTTATCTTCCAGTGAAAGATAGAAGCGTGAGGAGCCTGCATCACCCTGGCGGCCAGCACGGCCTCGCAGCTGATTGTCGATGCGCCTGGACTCGTTGCGTTCGGTGCAGATGACACGCAGGCCACCGGCATCCAATACCTGCTGGTGCACCTCTTTCCATTTTTCACGAATCGCTTCCACGGCTTCGGGGGTTGCCTTCTCCCCCAGCGCAGCAATCTCCACATCGGGATTCCCGCCCAGCACAATATCTGTACCGCGACCCGCCATATTGGTGGCGATGGTGACCCTGCCCGGCAGCCCGGCCTCTGCCACGATCCCCGCCTCGCGCTCATGTTGCTTGGCATTGAGTACCTGGTGGTCAATCTTTTTATCCTTCAGCAGCCTGGAGACCAGCTCTGATGTCTCTATAGAGGCGGTACCCACCAGCACAGGTTGGCCGCGCTTTACGCAATCCTCAATATCCTCGATGATGGCAGCATATTTTTCATCCGCTGTGAGGTAGATCAGATCCCCCATATCCTCCCTCTTCATCGGGACATTGGTGGGGATCACGACCACTTCCAGCCCATAGGTCTGCTGAAACTCAAAGGCCTCGGTATCTGCCGTGCCGGTCATGCCGGAGAGCTTTTCATACAGCCGGAAGTAGTTCTGGAAGGTGATGGAGGCCAGCGTCTGGTTCTCCTTCTGGATCTTCACCCCCTCTTTGGCTTCAATTGCCTGATGCAGTCCATCAGACCAGCGGCGTCCGGGCATGGTGCGGCCGGTAAACTCATCGACAATGACCACCTCGCCATTGCTGACGATATAGTCAACATCCTTATGAAACAGCACATGTGCACGCAGTGCCGCATTGACATGGTGCATCAGGCTGATGTTGTTGGAATCGTAGAGGCTCTCTCCCTCTGCCAGCAGCCCCATCTCTTCCAGCATCTTTTCGACCTTCTCATGCCCGGCATCGCTCAGGTAGGCCTGCCGTGACTTCTCGTCGATCGAGTAGTCGCCCGGCCCAAAGTCGGGACGACCCTCATCATCTACTATCGCCTCCTGCCGGGTCAGTTGAGGGATAAAGGAGTTCATGCTCTTGTAGAGCTCAGAGCCACCCTCGGTTGGCCCGGAGATGATCAGCGGGGTGCGCGCCTCGTCGATCAGGATAGAGTCGACCTCATCCACCACCGCAAAGGCGCGCCGGTTCTGCTGCACCCGTTGAGCCTCCTCGAAGGCCATGTTATCGCGCAGGTAGTCAAACCCATACTCGTTATTCGTGCCATAGGTTATATCTGCACTGTAGGCCTCGCGCCGGGTCACATTGCGCAGGTTCCGATAGCCAGACGCAGAACCATCACACTCCGGGTCAAACAGATAGGAGCTGGTATCCGGCCCCTCACCGCCCGAGCCATTGATGATGCCGACGCTCAGCCCCAGAAAATGGTAGAGATGCCCCATCCACTCTGCATCGCGGCGCGCCAGATAGTCGTTGACGGTGATAACATGCACCCCTTTGCCCGACAGGGCGTTCAGATAGACTGCAAGCGTTGCCACCAGGGTTTTGCCCTCACCTGTCCGCATCTCGGCAATTTTGCCTCTGTGCAGCACCATACCGCCGATCATCTGCACATCAAAATGGCGCATCTCCAGGGTGCGCACGCCCGCCTCCCGCACTGTGGCAAATGCTTCAGAGAGCAGGTCATCCAGTGTTTCGCCCTGCTCCAGGCGCTCGCGAAACTCGGTTGTCTTTGCCCGCAGCTCCTCATCCGACAGGGTCTGAAACTGTGGCTCCAATTCATTGATCCTGTCCACCGACTTTGACATGCGCTTAACCATGCGGTCATTCCGGCTGCCAAAGATTTTACTGAGAAGTTTGCTGACCATGTATGCTAAATCCGTAGGCGTTATTCAAAAGGGTGGAAAAGGGATAGGGGATAATACCGCAAAACCGGCCTGCTTGCTGCCCAACTGACGGTGGGGCATAGCACTCTATCAAGTTAGGTTTGGCAGCGTACTATAGGCAGCAGATGCTACCCTGAACTCTTTTTCGGGTTTCCGCTTTTGGCTGCTGACTTGCGAAGATACTTCCAGGGATTAACCTTTTTGCCATTCTGCAAGACTTCAAAATGGACATGCGGGCCGGTAGAGCGCCCAGTCGAACCCATTTTTGCAATCACCTGCGCTTTGGCAACCCGGTCACCCGGCTTTACCAATATCTCGCCATTATGGCCATAGCGGGTGGTGTAGCCGTTGCCGTGGTTGATCTCCACCAGATAGCCATAGCCGCTCTGCCTGCCGGTTTTTGAGACGACGCCGGCGGCTACTGAAAAGACATCTGAGCCCTTCTTGCCGGCAAAGTCAACCCCGTGATGGAAGGCCTTTTTGCCGGTAAAGGGGTCTTTGCGATAACCAAAATGGGAGGAGATCCAGCCTTTTTTGATGGGCCGGCCAGCGGGGTATATCTCCTGCTGTAGTCTGCGGTTCATGATCAGCTCTTCCATAAAGTTGAGCTTGTGCTCACGATCATCAATGATCTGCGACATCAGTTGCAGGTCCGCCAGCAATTCGTCCAGCTCCAGCGATTCAGCTGCGCTCGAGGCATCCAGCCCTCCAATGGGAGGGGCAACAGAAAAGTTGAACTCATCCTCATCCAGCATGCCAACCTTGGTCAAACGCTCGCCAAGGGCATCCAAACGCATGATGTGAGACTGCATCTGCCCCAAACGCAATGCCAGTGCATCCAGATGCTGCTGCGTCTGTTCGCGTGCCTCTGCAATGGCGCTGCGCTGATCTGCCAGGGCGGCCTGTAACATGAGATCCACGGGGTCAACCACAGCCGCTGCTTCAGCATGCTGCTGGCCCATCTTGTATCCGGCCCAGCCAACACCGCCAGAGACTACGCCAAGCAACGCCAGTAAACCACCCATAACCAGAGGCAGACCCAGTTTTACAGTGCCTGTCCGGTTGCGAAATCCGGTAAACAGTATGAAGTTCATTTATAGTACCTGCATATACTTTGGATCTTGCAGATCATTGCCTCTGCAAAAAATCAGCGCTCTGCCGACTCTATAATTATGGCCAAACCACGCACCGTCAATCAACTGCTGCACTCAGGCTCCGCGCTCAGGGAGCTGCGCCATTGTCTCGGCGCGCAGGAGAAGCTGCTTACATTAACCCGCAGCCTGCTGCCTGCGCCGCTGGGTCAGCACTGTCTCTCAGCACAACAGCGCCGCAGCCATCTTATCCTCCATACCGGCTCATCCGCATGGGCCAGTCGCTTGCGCTATCTCTCGCGCGATCTCCGTGCAAAACTGCGCGGCAAGGGGGTACTGGTGCAAAAGATTGAGGTGCGGGTATTCATTGGCAACCCACCCACAAGGCGTTCAACACGCCTCGTTCGCCGCCTCTCACAGGACAATGCAAAACTGATTGAAGCCACTGCGGATGAGATCCAGGATGCCAAGCTGCGCGCTGCCCTGAAAAGACTTAGCCAACATGGCGCCGCTTAGGGGCCTGTCCACCCTGAGCCCGGCAGCCTCCTGGGGAAATCATAGGCGAACCCATGAGACCAATCTGCGCCGCTGTTCTCAGTTACGCAGCCGGTGCAGATATGGATTATGTTTTACGTTGCATGCACCGGCTTCATGTAGGAGATAGGCACATTGCCCTCTTCTGTGAAGGTGACCTCTTCCCAGGCATTTTTGTCCGCCAGCAGTGTCTGGAGTAATCGGTTATTTAAGGCGTGGCCTGATTTGCAGCCGCTGAATGAGCCGATGAGGCTGTGCCCCAGCAGGTAGAGGTCGCCAATGGCATCGAGGATCTTATGCTTCACGAACTCATCATCGTAGCGCAGCCCGTCTTCATTCAGGATGCGGTAGTCATCCACCACAATGGCGTTGTCCAGGGTACCACCCAGCGCCAGTTGGCGCTCGCGCAGTGCCTCGATGTCACGCAGAAAACCAAAGGTTCTTGCGCGGCTCACCTCTTTAACGAAGGAGGTGGAGGAGAAATCTATTGATGCGCAGCGGGTGCTTTCGGTAAAGGCGGGGTGGTCAAAAGCGATGGAGAAGGAGACCTTGAAGCCATCAAACGGCTCAAAGCTGGCCCATTTGTCGCCCTCTTCCACCACCACGCGCTGTTTGATCCTGACAAACTTTTTTGCGGCCTTCTGCTCTTCAACCCCGGCGGACTGGATCAGAAAGACAAATGGCCCGGCGCTGCCATCCATGATCGGCACCTCAGGCGCGCTGACATCGACGTAGGCATTGTCTATGCCCAGGCCGGCAAAGGCCGATAACAGATGTTCAATGGTGGAGATTTTTACCCCATCCCTCTCCAGCGAGGTGGAGAGTTGGGTATCCCCTACATTTTCAGGGCAGGCGCGTATCTCAACCTGTTCTGCCAGGTCCACCCGTTTAAAGACGATCCCTGTGTCAACGGCGGCCGGCCGTAGCGTTAGATAGATTTTTTTTCCTGTGTGTAGCCCAACACCCGTTGCACGAATGACATTTTTAAGCGTGCGTTGCTTTATCATTATGGGTTTTTACCTTTTGCCATTTACAGATGGGAGCCGTGAATTTTGGCAGCATCCTACCATAGCGCCACACGGCTTACAAAACAGCATGCACAGTTTCTGTGACAGCTTTCACGGTTCGGTTTCAGCACTCTTAAACCTGTCTGCTCCATCAGTCTGCCTGACGACGCAAAAATGCTGGAATATCAAGATAGTCCATATCACTGCCCTGTGCAGACTCGGCATAGGAGTTGGCCAGTTTGGGGTCTTTCCGTATCACAGTGGGCTTGTCCATATCTGCATAATCCACCGGGGCCGGGGCAGGCTCTTCCTGATTGACCAGTTTAACCGCAACCCGCTCTGTAGCAGGTGACTGAACCGGCTTTTGCCGCTGTGCCGCTACCTCGCCCAGTCCGGTGGCGACCACCGTCACCCGCATCTCATCCTGCATATCCGGGTCGATCACGGTGCCCACCACCACGGTGGCCTCGTCACAGGCGAACTCTTTGATGGTGTTGCCCACCTCTTCAAACTCACCGATCGACAGATCCAGGCCTGCCGTGATGTTCACCAGGATGCCGCGTGCGCCCGACAGGTTGACATCCTCCAGCAGCGGGCTGTTGATCGCCTCTTCCGCCGCATCACAGGCGCGGTTTTCACCGCTGGAAGAGCCAGAGCCCATCATCGCCACACCCATTTCAGACATCACGGTGCGCACATCGGCAAAATCCACATTGATCAAACCGGGACGGGTAATCAGCTCTGCAATACCCTGCACCGCACCCAGCAGCACATCATTGGCTGTCTTGAAGGCGTTGAGCAGAGACATCTCTTTGCCCAGTACCGCCAACAATTTCTCATTGGGGATGGTGATCAGTGAATCCACATTTTTGGCCAGTGCCTCTATCCCTTCCACCGCTACCTTTTGGCGCTTTGAGCCTTCAAACCGGAACGGCTTGGTCACTACGGCTACGGTGAGAATCCCCAGCTCTTTGGCCACCTCTGCCACAATCGGCGCGGCACCGGTGCCCGTGCCACCACCCATGCCCGCAGTGATAAACACCATGTCAGCCCCTTCAAGGGCCTCTTGGATCCGGTCCCGATCCTCCAGCGCAGCTTCGTGGCCAATCGCCGGGTTGGCGCCTGCCCCCAGCCCCTTGGTGATGTTGGAACCCAGTTGCAGTATGGTTCGCACCTCACTGTTCTTCAGCGCCTGGGCATCTGTGTTGGCACAGATAAAATCCACGCCCTCTATATTGGCCCCCAGCATGTGGTTGATGGCATTACCGCCACCGCCACCCACGCCGACTACCTTGATTACCGCATTCTGGCTATATGCATCCATCAATTCAAACATAACCCTATCTCCTCAACACTTGGTATATTGTAATTCGTTAAAAAACAGACTTTTTGTCAGACGTTAAAAATTGCCCTGAAACCAGCTCTTCATTCGCGCCCATACCGACTTCACACTGCCACTGCGTGACAGCTCCATCCCCCCTTTGGCATGATGGTTCCGCCCAAACAGCAGCAGCCCCACACCCGTGGCATAGATCGGATTCCGCACCACATCCGCCAACCCGGTGACATACTGCGGCACACCCAGCCGCACCGGCATGTGAAACACCTCCTCCGCCAGCTCGATCAACCCCTCCATCTTGGAGCTGCCGCCGGTCAGCACCACACCACCGGCAATCAGATTCTCGAACCCGCTGCGCCGCAGCTCGGCCTGGATCAGCACCAGCAGCTCCTCGTAACGTGGCTCTACCACCTCTGCCAGCGTTTGACGCGAGAGCCGTCGCGCCGGCCTGTTGCCGATGCTGGGCACCTCGATCGTTTCGTTATCGGAGGCCAGCTGGGTCAGCGCACAGGCGTACTTGATCTTGATATCCTCCGCATGCTGGGTCGGGGTACGCAGCGCCACTGCAATATCATTTGTCACCTGATCACCCGCTATCGGGATCACCGCCGTGTGGCGGATCGCCCCTTCGGTAAAGATCGCAATATCGGTGGTGCCGCCGCCGATATCCACCAGACAGACCCCCAGCTCTTTCTCATCCTCGCTCAACACCGCGTTGGCCGAACTGAGCTGCTCCAGGATCAGATCATCCACCTCCAGCCCGCAGCGGCGTACGCACTTGACGATATTCTGTGCCGCACTCACCGCCCCGGTCACCATGTGCACCCGCGCCTCCAGCCTGACCCCTGACATCCCGATCGGCTCGCGGATGCCATCCTGATCATCGATCACAAACTCCTGGGGCAGGATGTGCAGGATCTTCTGATCCGCCGGGATCGCCACCGCCCGCGCCGCGTCGATCACCCGATCCAGATCACTGTGGGTCACCTCCTGATCCTTGATGCCGACCACACCCTGAGAGTTCAGGCTGCGAATATGGCTGCCGGCAATCCCGGCATAGACCGACTGGATCTCGCAGCCGGCCATCAGCTCGGCCTCTTCAACGGCCCGCTGCATCGACTGAACCGTCGATTCGATATTGACCACCACCCCCTTCTTCAGACCACGGGAGGGGTGTGATCCGATACCGATAATCTCAATCTCGTTATCCGGCTTGATCTCCCCGACAATGGCCACCACCTTGGAGGTGCCAATATCCAGCCCGACAATGAGATTCATTTCACTTTTCTTAGTCATCTACCCCTGCCCATTACGTTTGGTTGGCCACAAGGCCGTCTGCTCCATTCACCTCATCCAGCTCCCAATGCACCACAAACCCGTTGGTGTAGCGCAGGTCGACCTGCTTTGGCCTGCCCTGCCCGGCTGCCTTGAGACGGGGGTAGAGGCGGATAAAACGCCCCAGCCGCTCGTCAACCTGCCGGTTGCCCAGCCTGATGGCGCTGCCGTCTGTAAACTCAACCACCCAGGCGTTGCGCAGATCCTGCTGAACCCTGGCAATCTGCAATCCAATCTGATCAAAATAGGTCTGCATGACGCGGTAGCGTGAGGCCATCTCGCGCTCGGTGCCCTCTGGCCCCTCAAGCTGCGGCAGCCCGGCTGGAATCTCACCCTCTGCCGGCTGGAACAGCTCGCCCTGCATCGTCACCAGTTGCTGTCTGCCCCAACGCGCCAGCGGCAGCTGCTCCTTTACCGTGATCAGCAGGGTATCCGGCCAGACCCGGCGCAACGCCACCCCCGCCACCCAGGGCATCGCCAACAGCTCAGCATGCAGCTGCTCCACATCCAGGGTAAAAAAGCCTCCCCGCACCTGCTCCTCCATTGCCCGTTCCAGTTTTTGGCGGTCCAGATACCTGAAATCACCCTTGATCTGCACCACCTTCAGCGGGAAGGCCTGTGGGTCCTGCAACCGCTCAGCGAGCAACATGCCGCCACCGCCCATTGCACCGAACAGCAGCAGCGCCAGAGACCAGCGCAGGGTAGAGGCCCGGGATGGCGCCCTGCTTTTTGCCGCTGCACTTGAACGCTTTGATTGCATCTTCAGAGTGTCCCTTCCAGTATCCGCCACACCAGCAGATCAAAGCCGATGCCTCGCGCGCGGGCGGCCATCGGCACCAGGCTGTGGTCGGTCATGCCCGGCGAGGTGTTGACCTCCAGCAACAGGAATCGCCCATCGGCATCCTGCATCAGATCGACCCGCCCCCAGCCGCCGGCATCCACCGAGCGAAACGCCTTCAGCGCCAGCTGCTGCAACTGCTGCTGCTGCGCCTCATCCAGCCCGCAGGGGCAGAGATAGCGGGTATCGTCCGCCTCATACTTGGCGGCATAGTCATAGAAGGTGCGCGGCGTCTCCAGCCGGATCAGCGGCAGCACCTCATCACCCAGAATAGCGGCGGTAAACTCTGCGCCACTAATCCACTTTTCCGCCATCACCTCGGCATCGTACCGGGCAGCATCCCGCCAGGCCTGCTGTAGTTCAGCCCAGCTCTCCACCCGCGCCATGCCGATACTGGAGCCTTCATGCGATGGCTTGATGATCAGCGGAAAACCCAGTGCTGCCGCCGCATCCAGATCCGGCTCACTCTGCAACATCACAAAATCTGCGGTGGGCAGACCCAGTCCACGCCACAACAACTTGCAGCGATACTTGTCCATCCCCAGCGCCGAGCCGGCCACCCCGCTGCCGGTATAGGGCAGCCCCAGCGTCTCCAGCGCCCCCTGGATCACGCCATCTTCACCGCCTCTGCCATGCAGTGCGATAAAGGCCCGATCAAACCCCATCAGTTGCGCCATCAGATCCGGCATCACATCTACCGCATGGGCATCCACCCCCTGGCGCAGCAATGCCGCCAGCACCGCCTGTCCGCTGCGCAGCGAGATCTCCCGCTCGGCCGACTGCCCACCCATGAGCACCGCCACTTTGCCAAAATCCGCTGCGCTGGCGCTCATGCCTCACCCACAATGCAGACCTCTGTCCGCAGCTCAACACCATGCCGGGCCGCCACCTGCTGCTGTACCTTTTCGATCAGCTGCTCGATATCCGCCGCCGTTGCAGTGCCCGTATTGATTATAAAATTGGCATGTTTTTCAGAGACGCAGGCGCCGCCAATGGCGCTGCCTTTCAGCCCGGCGGACTCAATCAGCCGTGCCGCATGATCCCCCGGCGGGTTACGAAACACGGAGCCACAGCTGGGCAGCCCAATGGGTTGGGTCGCCGCCCGCTTCTCCAGCAGTTGCCGGATACGCGCCTGCCCTTCGAGCGCATCACCCTGCTCCAGCCGCAGCCAGGCGGCGAGGAACCACTCACCCTCAACACCAGTGGCCTTACGGTAGCCCACATCAAAATCCTCCGGCCTGCGCACCCGTACCTGACCGGCGCGGTCGATCGTCTCTACCTGCTCAACCAGCGGCCAGATCTCACCACCAAAGGCACCCGCATTCATAGCCAACGCCCCTCCCAGGGTGCCGGGAATACCGGCCAGAAACTCCACACCACACAACCCGGCCCGGGCAGCAAAGCGCGCTACCTGGGCAGAGGCGGCACCCGCCTCTGCCCGCAGCAGATCCTCTTCCATAACGGCCATCCCGGTCAGACAGCCCCGGGTTGCCACAACCGTGCCGTTGAAACCACCATCCCGCACCAGCAGGTTGCTGCCCATGCCCAGCCACAGCAGTGGCTCATCCGCAGGCAGTTGCTGTAGAAACCGGGCAAGGTCTGCGCCATCTGCCGGGCGGTAAAAACGCCGCGCAATGCCACCCACCCGCCAGCTGGTATGCCTCGCCAGCGGCTCATCATGCAGCATCACACCCTGCCCGTTCGGTTGCACCGCCACTAGACCCCTCTACCCTTCTGTTTCTGAACAGGTTGCTTGATGCCGCCGGCAAGTGGTTTTGTCGGCCCCGCTTTGGAGCGGGCTTTACCGGGTGCCGGCCAGGAGGCCACAAGCGGCTCACCGCATCCCATGTGCAGATGACGCAGGCTGAACTGGCTCACTGATCCCCTCCTGCCGGCGCTATCCCGGCCACCAGCCGGGCAGCCACCCCACCGATATCCCCGGCACCCAGGGTGAGTACGATATCCCCATCCCGCAGCACCCCCGGCAAGACCGTGACCAGCTCGCCAATCGGGTCGACAAAGACCGGCTCCACCTGGCCGCGCACCCGCAACGCCCGGATCAGCGCACGCGTATCCGCACCTGCGATGGGCTCTTCGCCTGCCGCATAGACCTCGCCCAGCAGCAGCACATCGGCGCGTGAAAGCACCTGCACGAAATCCTCAAACTGCTCCTGGGTGCGGGTGTAGCGGTGGGGCTGAAATGCAATCACCAGCCGCCGCTCCGGCCAGCCAGCCCGTACCGCATCCATAGTGGCCTCGATCTCTTTGGGGTGGTGGGCATAGTCATCGACCAGCATCACCTGCCCGGCTGCCGTCCGGCACTCGCCCATCACCTGAAAACGGCGCCCGATACCCTGAAACTCCAGCAACCCCCGCTGGATAGCGGCATCGTCAACCTTCAGCTCCCGCGCCACCGTGATCGCCGCCAGCGCATTCAACATATTGTGCCGACCCGGCATGTTCAGGGTGACATCCAGCAGCGGATAGCCCGCCTGATGCACCTTGAAACAGGTTTTCACCCCATCCTGCCGGATATCACTGGCGCGCACATCGGCCTCGGCCACTGTGCCGTAGGTGCAGACAGGGCGGGAGATCTCCGACAGCAGCCCCCGCACCTCCAGATCATCAATACAGAGCACCGCCAGCCCATAGAAGGGGAGGTGGTGCAGAAATTCAACAAAGGTGCTGCGCAGGCGGCTGAAATCTCCGCCGTAGGTGGTCATGTGGTCGGCATCGACATTGGTCACCACCGCCAGCATCGGTTGCAGGTAGAGGAATGAGGCATCGCTCTCATCCGCCTCGGCCACCAGGTAGTCACTCTCTCCCAGACGGGCATTGCTGCCGGCGCTGTTGAGTCGGCCGCCGATGACAAAGGTGGGGTCCAGCCCCCCCTCCGCCAGCAGGCTGGAGACCAGGCTGGTGGTGGTGGTCTTGCCGTGTGTCCCCGCCACAGCAATGCCGAAGCGGAAGCGCATCAGTTCAGCCAGCATCTCGGCACGCGGCACCACCGGGATCTGCTGCACCCGCGCTGCAGCCACCTCCGGGTTGTCCTCTTTCACCGCACTGGAGATCACCACCACGTCACAACCGACCACATTCCTGGAGCGGTGGCCGATCATGATACTGGCTCCCAGCTCCGCCAGCCGCCGGGTGGCCGGCCCCTCACGCACATCGGAGCCGGTCACCTGAAAATCCAGATTCAACAGTACCTCGGCAATGCCGCTCATGCCCACCCCGCCAATACCGACAAAGTGGATACGCTTTACCCGGCCCATCACTTCGGCCGGCCGCCGACTGAGGTTGCTGCCTGGCATATTCATCGGTTGCTCATCTCCTCACAGATATCAGCCACTCGCTGTGCCGACTCCGGCTGTGCCAGCGCACGCGCCTGTTCGGCCATGCGTTGCAGTTGCGCACGATCACTCAGCAGCTCGCCCAGGCAGGCCGACAGGCTGTCCACGCTCAACTCACTCTGCGGCAACAGCCTTGCCGCACCCCGGTCACACAGAAAGGCGGCATTGCGGGTCTGATGGTCATCCACTGCATGCGGAAAAGGGACCAGCAGCGCGGCCACACCGGCGGCCGCCAGCTCGGAGACCGTCAGCGCACCGGCGCGGCAGAGCACCAGGTCGGCCCAGCCGTAGGCCTCCGCCATATCTGCCACAAAGGGCTGCACACTGGCCTCCACCCCGGCCGCGGCATAGGCCGCCCGTGCCGCCTCATCCTTGCCCCGACCGGCCTGATGCCGCACCTGCGGATGTCTATCCGGGACCATCTTTGCCAACGCCTCCGGCACACGCTCATTCAAAACCTGGGCACCCAGAGAGCCACCCAGCACCAGCAGCCGCAACGCACCCTCCCGACCGGCCATGCGCTCGGCCGGGGCCGGCAGTGCCGCAATCCCGGCACGCACCGGGTTGCCCACCAGCTGCGCCTGCCGCGCTGCCCCAAAGCTGCCGGGGAACGCCTCCAGCACCCGGCTGGCGATACGCGACAGCCACTGGTTGGTCATGCCGGGGATCGCATTCTGCTCATGGATCACCAGTGGAATCCCCATCAAGCGCGCCACCACGCCACCTGGGCCAGAGACAAAACCACCCATCCCCAGCACCACGCCGGGCCGTCTGCGTCTCAGCACCATCAGCGCCTGCACCATGGCGCCACCCAGTTTGAACGGCGCCACCAGCCAGCGGCGCAATCCAGTGCCGCGCAGACCCTGCACATCAATCCGCTCCAGCGAAATACCGGCCTCCGGCACCAGCCGTGACTCAAAGCTGTCAGGGGTTCCCAACCAGAACAGCTCCACGCCACGGGCGCGCAGCTCCTCCGCCACCGCCAGCGCGGGGAAGACATGGCCACCGGTTCCGCCTGCCATAATCATCACGCGCCGGCCCATTTCACCTGCTCCAGTTTATATGCCGGGGCATCCCGCTGTGTCTCATAGCCGATTCGCACCAGCATCCCGATCACGATGCAGGCGACGATAATGCTGTTGCCACCGTAGCTCATCAGCGGCAGCGTCAGGCCTTTGGTGGGCAACAGACCCACATTGACGCCGATATTGACAAAGGCCTGCATACCGATCCAGAGCCCAAAACCATAGGCCACATAGGCGCAAAAGCGGCGCTCTATCGCCTCGGCCGCCGCACCAATCCGAAAGGCGCGCCAGACAATCAGGCTGAACAGGGCAATCACCATCAGGGTTCCCAGCAGGCCAAACTCCTCACCAATCACCGCCATCAGAAAATCGGTATGCGCCTCTGGCAGGTAGAACTGTTTTTGGATGCCGTTGCCCAGCCCGACCCCGAACCACTCGCCCCGGCCAAAGGCGATCAGCGCCTGAGCCAGCTGATAGCCGCTGCCATAGGCATCTGCCCAGGGGTCGAGAAAGCCGGTGATGCGCCCCAGCCGGTACTCTGACGAGAGCACCAGCCCCACCAGAACCGCCCCCGTCGAGAGCAGCAGCAGCGCAAACTGCCAGAGCGCGACCCCCCCCAGAAAGAGCATCCCCAGCGCCGTGGCCAGCAGCACCGCTGTGGTGCCGAAATCCGGTTGCAGCATGATCAGCGCCGCCGCCACGATCAGCAGCAGCATCGGTTTGAAAAAGCCCCAAAAACTATGCGCCACCTCAAGCTGGCGGCGCACCAGATAGCCCGCGATATAGACCACCAGAAAGAGCTTCATAAACTCGGAACCCTGGAGGTTGAAGGCGCCGATTGGAATCCAGCGGACGGCGCCATTGGCCTCGCGCCCAACCCCGGGGATCAGCACCAGCACCAGCAGCAGCAGGCCGATAAAGTAGAGCGCTGTGCCGGACTGCTCCCACCACCTGGTGGGGATCTGTGAGACCAGCAGCGCAGCAGCCAGACCCAGGGCAACGGCAATGCCGTGACGGATAAGGTGATAGAAGGGGTTCGGGGGTTCCATCTGCCCCCCCTCATGCAGCGAGGCGGAGGCCACCATAATCACTCCAAACCCCAGCAGTGCCACGGCTGCGCCAATCAGCCAGTAGTCCAGCTCCGGCAGTGCAGGCGAAGAGGCGCCCGCTGTGGCCTGGGAGGAGAGCGGCATACTCATGCCGTCAATCTCCGCACCGCATCAGAGAAGGCCACACCCCGCTGCCCAAAGTTCTGAAACATATCGAAGCTGGCACAGGCGGGGGAGAGCAGTACCGCATCACCCGGCCTGGCCAGCTCATCTGCCCGCGCAACAGCCGCATCCATATCCGCCGCCCGGGCCACCGGCACGACACCCGCCAGCGCATCTTCAATCAGCGCCGCATCCCGGCCGATCAGCACCACGGCGCGCACGGTGCGCTCCACCACGGCAGCCAGCTCCGAGAAATCGGCATCCTTGCTCTCACCACCGGCGATGAGCACGATGCAGCCGACATCATCCGCCATCCCCTCCAGCGCCGCTACGCAGGCCCCCACATTGGTGGCCTTGGAGTCGTTGTACCAGCGCACGCCGGCATGCTCTGCAATAAACTGGGTCCGGTGGGGCAGCCCACCAAAGTCACGCAGGGTATCCAGCATGGCCGGCATCGGCAGCTCCAGCGCAACGCCCAGCGCCAGCGCCGCCAGCGCATTGGCCCGATTATGCCGACCCGGCAGCTGTAGCGCCGAGACCGGCAGCAGCGCCTGCTGGCCACGGCATAGCCACGGCTCGCCGCCCTGCTCATTCACCCCAAACAGATGGGGGCTGTCCGTGCCCTGCAATGTGAAAAAGAGGTCCTCCGCCTGTGGTTGGCCGCGCATTGCCATCACCCTGGGGTCATCCAGATTGAAGAGCCGGATCTGCGCCCCGTTGTAGATGGCGCGCTTGGCCTCGGCATAGGCCTCGATCCCGTCATAGCGGTCGAGGTGATCCGCAGAGAGGTTCAGCACCGCGGCAACCCTGGGCTTCAGCGATTGTGTGGTCTCCAGTTGAAAGCTGGAGAGCTCCAGCAGATAGAGTTCAACCCTCTCTGAGAGCAGATCCAGAACCGGCAGCCCGATATTGCCCCCCACGGCCACTTCGCTTCCGGCGCGGCGCGCCATCTCGCCCAGCAGCGTGGTCACGGTGCTTTTACCGTTTGAGCCGGTGATGGCCGCCACGGGCGCCTTCACCTCGCGGGCGAACAGCTCGATATCGCCAACAACCTCGACCCCGCGTTCACGCGCCGCCCGGATCTGCGGCTCCTGGATGGATATGCCCGGACTGACGACTACCCGCTCGGCCGAGGCAAAGACGCGCGGATCAAAGCCGCCAGTCACCACTGACACCCCAAACATCTGCTCCCGCAGCATCGCCAGGCCGGGCGGGTGGCGTCGGCTGTCTATGATCACCACAGGCACGTTGCGCGCCTGCAGATAGCGCGCACAGGAGAGTCCGGTCAGCCCCAGCCCCACGATCAGGGTCCGGAGGGGCGCTGTTCCCGCCTGCAATTTCTGCTCTGTCATCTCTATCGCTGCACTGTTCATATCAATCTATGCCCCACAGTTTGCCTCTGCAGAATCAACGGATCTTCAGGCTGGCAAGCCCGATCAAAACCAGGATGACGGTGATGATCCAGAAACGCACAATAATGCGCGGCTCCGGCCACCCCTTCAGCTCATAGTGGTGGTGCAGCGGCGCCATGCGGAAGATGCGCCGCCCGGTCAGTTTGAAGGAGGCCACCTGCAGGATGACGGATACTGTCTCCACCACAAAGACCCCCCCCATGATCAACAGCACCAGCTCCTGGCGCACGATGACCGCCAGCAGCCCCAGCGCCGCCCCCAGCGCAAGCGCGCCGATATCACCCATGAAGACCTGGGCCGGGTAGGCGTTGAACCACAAAAAGCCCAATCCCGCCCCCACCAGGGCGCCACAGAAGACCACCGCCTCGCCCACGCCCGGCAGGTAGGGCACCATCAGATAGTTGGAGAAGGAGATATTGCCGGAGATGTAGACAAAGATCCCCAGGGCACCCGACACCAGCACGGTGGGCATAATGGCCAGTCCATCCAGCCCATCGGTAAGGTTGACCGCATTGCTGGTGCCCACGATGACAAAATAGCCCAGCACCACAAATCCGAAGAAGCCGAGATCCACGATGATATCTTTATAGAAGGGGATGATGAGCTGGGTCTCAGCGGGGAGCGAGGCGGTCGCATAGAGGAAGCAGACGGCACCAAACCCGACAACCGACTGCCACAGATACTTTTTCCGGGCAGACAGCCCTACCGAGTCCTTCAGCGCAATCTTTTTGTAGTCATCCACGAAGCCGATGGCGCCAAACAGCAGCGTCACAATCACCAGCACCCAGACATAGCGGTTGGTCAGATCCGACCAGAGCAGGGTGCTCACCACCACCGCCACCAGCAGCAGGGCACCACCCATGGTCGGGGTGCCGGCCTTGGCAAAGTGGCTCTCCGGCCCGTCATCCCGGACGGTCTGCCCGATCTGGTGAAAACTCAGGCGGCGTATCATGATCGGGCCGACAACAAAGGAGATGATCAGCGCCGTCAGCACCCCCAGGATGGCGCGCAGGGTCAGGTATTGAAAGACATTGAAGCCACTGTGGTACTGGGTCAGATAGTCTGCAAGGTAGAGCAGCATGTCAGCTTCCATCCCCTGTAGCCAAAGCCTTTACCACCTGCTCCATCCGGGCGCTGCGAGAACCTTTTATCAATACCGTATCACCTTTGGTTAGCTGCCCCTTCAGCGCAGCGATGAGTGAACCCTGATCCTGAAACCACTGGGCAGCCGCGCCAAAACCACGGGCCGCTGCACGAGAGAGACCCCCCAGGCAGCAGAGCTGCTCGATCCCGGCCGCATGCGCCTGCCGCCCCAGCCTTTCATGCAGCTGCCCGGCCTCCGGCCCCAGCTCTGCCAGATCACCCAGCACCAGAAAACGACGCCCCGGGGCAGTGGCAAGCACGGCAATGGCCGCACTCACCGAGTCGGGGTTGGCGTTATAGCTGTCATCGATGATGCGCACCCCACCCGCGCCAGCGACTGGTTGCAGACGCCCCGGCACCGGCTGCAACCCCAGCAGGCCGTCGCGGATCTGTTGCAGATTGATGCCCATCAGCTGCGTGGCCGCAATAGCGGCCAGGGCGTTCATTCGGTTGTGGCGGCCCGCCAGCGGCAGGTCGATCTCAACCTCTCCAATGGGGGTGGTGACCGGGAAGCGGCTGAAAAATCCAGACTCGCTCCAGCGCATCTCAATGGCCGCTTCCGGGCTGCTGACATCGGCCTCATGCTGCATGCCAAAGGTGCATATCTTCCGATCCGCCGCCAGCTCACGCCACAGCCCTGCCCAGCGGTCATCGGCATTGAACAGAAAGACCCCATCCTCAACCAGGCCGAAGATGATCTCGGCCTTGGCCCTGGCCACCCCTTCGAGCGAGCCAAAGCCCTCCAGGTGGGCGCTGCCTGCATTATTCAGCAGGGCAATATCGGGTTGCGCAATTTCACTCAGGTATTTGATCTCACCCGGATGGTTGGCGCCCAGCTCCACCACCGCATAGGCCTCATCCTGCAGCCGCAGCAGGGTCAGTGGCAGTCCGATCTCATTATTCAGGTTGCCGGCCGTGGCCAGCGTCCGCCCCTGTCGGGAGAGGATCGCTGCAATCATCTCTTTTACCGTGGTCTTGCCGTTGCTGCCGGTTACCGCCACCACTTCAGCACGGCCGGCCTGACGCCAGCCCGCGGCCAGCTGGCCGAGCCCCATCCGGGTATCCGCCACTTGCAGTTGCGGCAGATCAGTGGCCATCTGGCGACTCACCATTGCCGCAACCGCACCCTTGGCCTGCGCCTGATCCAGGTGCTCGTGGCCATCAAAGTTAGGCCCCTGCAATGCAACAAAGAGATCCCCTTCAGAGAGGGTGCGGCTATCGGTGCTGACCGATTTAAACTGGACATCTGCCCCCACAATCTGGCCATTCAACCGTTTTGCCGTTTCGGCAAGCGAGAAGGCAATCATCGACCCACCACCCCGGCCAGCGCCTTCTGCACCTGCTCCCGGTCACTGAAACAGAGGTTCAGATCACCGCACAGCTGGGTGGTCTCGTGCCCCTTGCCACTGACCAGCACCAGATCGCCCGCCTGCGACTCCGCTACTGCGCGGTTGATCGCCTCGGCACGGTTGCGCTGCACCTGCACCGCATCCGGCTGGCTCATGCCCGCCAGGATATCTGCGACGATCTGGTCACCATCCTCGTTGCGGGGGTTGTCATCGGTCACGATCACCCGGTCGCAGAGCCGCTCTGCCAGCGCACCCATCAGCGGCCGTTTGCCACTGTCACGATCTCCACCACAGCCCAGCAGGCAGATCAGGCGACCCGTACAGTGTGGCCGCAGTGCCGTGATTGCCTGCTCCAGCGCATCTGGCGTATGGGCATAATCCACCACCACCAGCGGCTGCTCGCCGCCTCCAAAGCACTCCATCCGGCCCGGCACCCCGTGCAGGGCAGAGAGCCGCTGCAGCGCCTGCGCCATTGGCACCCCCTGCTCCAGCAGCACCGCCAGCACCGCCAGCAGATTGCTGACGTTGAAGCGCCCCAGCAGCCTGCTGTCGATAACCCCTGCGCCCCAGCTGCTCTCCAGCTGGATATACATGCCCTGCCGGGTGAGCTTGATCGCCTGGCTCCAGAGCCAGTCTTTAATGCGGCCGGGCAGCGGGCGATCCGGGCGTGACAGGCCGTAGGCCACCACCCGCACGGTTTCAGGCAGCCGTTCCAGCAGGCTCCAGCCGAAGGGGTCATCCAGGTTCAGTACGGCGCATCTCAGGCCAGGCTGCTCAAACAGGCGCTGCTTGGCTGCCGCATAACCTGCCATGTCGCCATGAAAATCGAGATGGTCCCGGCTCAGGTTGGTCAGTACCGCACACTCAAACTGCACCGCAGCCACCCGCCCCTGCTGCAACGCATGTGATGAGACCTCCATCGCCACCGCCTGCGCACCCTGGTCTCTCAGCTCAGCCAGGATGGATTGCAGCACCACCGGCTCGGGTGTGGTGTGGCGACCGGCCTGTAGCGCACCGGGGAATCCACTGCCCAGCGTCCCGACGATGCCGCAGGGCATGCTGGCCTGTAGCGCCTCTGCCAAAAACTGGCTACAGCTGGTTTTGCCATTGGTACCGGTTATGCCGATCACCTTCATCTCATGGCTTGGCTCGCCGTAAAAACGCCCGGCAAGCTGACTGAGCTGCTGGCTCAGCCCCTCCATCGAGAGCAGTGGCACTGCAATTTCGGTAGCCAGCGCGTCGATTTGAGCCTGCGGCCAATCACCACCGGGTTCACACAGGATGGCCGCTGCCCCCTGCTCCAGTACCTGAAGCACAAAATCCAGCCCGTGCTGCTGCTGACCGGCACAGGCCAGAAAAAGGCTGCCCGGCACTACTGTGCGGCTATCCGATGAAATGCTGGAGATGGCAGGGTCTTGCGACGGCCTTACCCGTACCCGGTTCGAGAGCAGGGTTGACAGGTGCCACTGACGGTTGACCAGTTGAGCCGCCATCATGGTTGCACCATCCCACCCGCAAGCCGCACGCCAGGGGTCTCCAGGGCATCGGGGGCAATATTCAGCAGTCGCAACGCACCCGCCATGATTCTTGAAAACACCGGGGCCGCCACCTGCCCGCCATAAAACTCGCCCGCGGATGGCTCATTCAACATCACCACCATCGCCAGACGGGGACTGCTGGCGGGTGCCAATCCGACAAATACGGCCAGATAGCGATCCTCTGCATACCCCCCTGCAATTGATTTTTTCACCGTGCCTGTCTTGCCTGCTACCCGATACCGCGCTACTGCCGCAGCGGGGGCCGTCCCCTCTGCCGAGACAACCGACTCCAGCATCCGCCGCATTGCAACAGCGGTAGCGCTGCTCATCACCCGCCTGCCTTCGGGCGGCTGCTCCTGGCGCAGCAGTGACACGGGGTACAAAACCCCATCTGCCGCCAGCACACTATAGGCCTGTGCCAGCTGGAGGGGTGTGACGGAGATGCCATATCCGAAAGAGAGTGTGGCCTGGTCAATTTTCGCCCAGCGCCGATAGGGGGCAAGCTGGCCGGCAGATTCACCCGGAAAGCTGGCTGAACTGGCCTGTCCGAAACCCAGCCTGGAGTAGGCCTTCCAAAGCTCCTCCTGCGGCAGGTCCAGTGCAATCTTGCTGACGCCGACATTGCTGGATTTGCGGATAACGCCCGCCACATCCAGCACGCCATAGTTATGGTGGTCTTTAACCTCTGCACGCCCTACTTGCAGGATGCCCGGCCGGGTATCAATGAGTGTGGAGGGGGTTATCTGGCCCAGCTCCATGGCGGTGGTTACCGCAAAGGGCTTCATGGTTGAGCCAGGTTCGAAAACATCGATCAGCGCCCGGTTTCTCAGCACCCCGCCACGGCTGTCACGGGAGCCATTCGGGTTATAGGAGGGCTGGTTGACCATCGCCAGCACCTCGCCGTTGCGGGTATCCAGAATCACCACCGAGCCTGAGCGCGCCTTATGCCGCACAACAGCCGCTTTCAGCTCCCGGTAAGCCAGATATTGCAGCCGCCGATCCAGGCTGAGCACCAGGGTCTTTCCCGGGTTTGGCGCACGAATACCTTCAACATCCTTTACGATGTTGGAGTGTCCATCCCGTATCACCCTTTTTGCCCCCGCCTTGCCTGCCAGCCACTCATCGTAAGCCATCTCCATGCCTTCGATGCCGACATCATCCACATCGGTAAAGCCTATGACATGGGCAAAAACCTCTCCACCGGGATAGTAGCGGCGAAACTCACGCTTCAGTCCGATGCCGCTGAGCTTGCGCACCTGAGCCAGTGCCATGATCTGCGCTGCCACATCGGGGTTTGCCCGCCGCTTCAGATAGATGAAGGCCCGATCACTATAGCGGGCCAGTAACCGACGCAGATCATCCTGGTTTTTCCCCAGTATCTTCTCCAACTGGGCCAGTGTCTCTCCATCGGGTTTGAGCAGCCTGGGGTTGGCCCAGATGGAGTCCACCGGCGTGCTCATCGCCAGCGGCTCGCCATTACGGTCGGTAATCATGCCTCTGTGAGCAGGTATCTCCACGATCCGCAGGTGGCGCCGCTCCCCCTCATGTTGAAGAAAGTCCCTCTCCAGCACATGTTGATCCACGGCTCTGGCAACCAGTGCGATCAGCGCCAGGGAGAGCAGGCCCAGCAGCATGCGGCGGCGGCCAGTGTAGCCTGGCAGCTCCAGCACGGTCTGCTGTTGCGCCTGGATTGCGCGCTTTTTTCGTTTCGTGGTTGCCATGTTTTAGGGTGTAATAATCACAATCTCATGCGCCACGGGGGTATGCATATCCAATTTTTCGCGTGCCAGCTGCTCTACCCGGCCATGTGTGCCCAAGGTGCTCTCTTCCAGCTGCAACCGGCCCCACTCCACATTGGCGGCATCACGCTCTGCCAGCAGCTGTTGCAGTGTGACAAAGTGTTTGCGGCTGGCGTATTTGGCATACACCACCCCTATGCCTGAAGCCAGTACCGCCAGCAGCAGAAAGAGGATCAGCAGTGGTTGTCCATATCTCATGATGGTCGCTCTGCAATGCGCAATGTGGCACTTCGCGCCCGGGGGTTTTGACTCACTTCGGATGCAGAGGGGCGGATGGCCTTGCCCACCAGCTTCAAGCGGGGTTGCAGCTGATCCTTTGTTACCGGCAGGCCTGGAGGGAAGTCATCACCACGCGCATGATCACGCATGAAGCGCTTTACAATCCGGTCTTCCAGTGAGTGGAAGCTGATCACCGCCAGCCGTCCACCAGGGGCCAGTACCCGCAGTGCCTGGTCGAGACAATCGGAGAGATCATCCAGCTCACTATTGATAAAGATGCGAATTGCCTGAAAGCTCCGGGTTGCGGGGTTGCGGCCCGGCTCTTTTACCGGGTTTGCCTGTGCAATAATGGCCGCCAGCTGGCCTGTGGTTTCAATCGCGTCCTGCTGGCGGGCTGCGATAATGGCGCGTGCGATGCGCCTGGCGAAACGCTCTTCACCATAGGTTTTGAGCACCCGGGTGATCTCATGCTCTTCAGCCTGGGCCAGCCAGGTTGCCGCACTCATGCCACTCGTCGTATCCATGCGCATATCCAAAGGACCATCATGCATAAAACTAAACCCCCGCTCTGCGCTATCCAGTTGAGGGGATGAGACACCCAGATCAAGCAGCAGGCCATCTACCTTACCTGTCAGACCATGCCGGTCCATCAGCTGGTTCAGCATGGCAAAGGAACCCTGCTCAATAATAAATCGGTTATCATTTGCAAAAAGCCGCTGCCCTGATGCAATCGCAGCCGGGTCTTTATCAATCGCCAGCAGACGCCCCTCCGGCCCCAGCGCCTGCATCATCAGCTTGCTGTGGCCGCCACGCCCAAAGGTGCCATCCACATAGCAGCCAGACTCTTTCATATTCAGCGCCGCTACCGCCTCATGCAGCAGTACTGTTTGATGAGTGCCCATCACGGCTTAGAGCGAGAATGTTTCCAGACCAGCCGGTAGCTCCAGCTGTTCTAAATCTGTCTCCTGCCACTCATTCAACCGGCTGTTCCAACTCTCTTCATTCCACAGCTCGAACTTATGCCCCTGACCAATCATTACGGCCTTTCTCTCCAGCCCGGCATAGTCACGCAGGGTCGTTGGGATCAGGATACGCCCCTGACCATCCATCTCGGCATCTGTGGCATTACCCATCAGCATGCGCTGCAGATCACGAGCAACCTTGTTGAGGGAGGGAAATTTTACCAGCTTGCGCTCAATCTCCTGCCACTCCGGCAGTGGATAGATGAGCAGGCAACGATCTGTATCCACGGTAATCACCAGCTGTGACGCACAACTGGACCGCAGGCTCTCCCGAAAACGTGTCGGAATAGCCATGCGCCCTTTCGCATCAAGGCTGATGTTGTTAACACCGCGGAACAAAAGACTCTCCCCTTAGCAGATAATTATCCCTTTTTAACCACTTATCCCCACTTTTTACCAACTTTAGACACCTCACACCACCATGTCAAGGTAAAACAGAGGAAAACTTCCTTTAAAGACAGGGACTTAGGAGTGAAAACGTAATGAGAACAACGAAAAAATAAGATGCGATAAAACAGCCAGCTAGGAAGCGGACTTAATGTGACTTATTAAGACGCGGCGCGCAGGGCGCCAGGCAAAAGGGGGGTGAGAGCCGGCCTGTAAGCCGGGTTCTGTCGAGAATGGTCATTCATCTGGGATGCATGTCGCCATGCACCTCAAGCAACCTACCCGGGAGCCGTGTGGGCCACACGTTGCAGCTCGAAGCTGCCTGCTCCCCTATTTGGTCTTGCTCCAGGTGGGGTTTACCCTGCCACCGATGTTGCCACCGGCGCGGTGCGCTCTTACCGCACCATTTCACCCTTACCAGCCGAGGCTGGCGGTATATTTTCTGTGGCACTTTCCATAGGCTTGCGCCTTCCAGGCGTTACCTGGCACCTTGCCCTGCGGAGCCCGGACTTTCCTCCGCCCGCTAAGGCGGCGACCATCCGGCCGACTCTCGAACAACACGATAATGCCACTTATCCGTCAGCGCAAGGGATTTATATTAATCCTAGAAAAATCAGTTGAGCCTACTGCGAACGTCTAATGCACTCAATCTACAGGGTTTTTTCCCACATTTTGAACGATTGCGTATCACCCATACGGTGAGTTCAAAATGTGGGAAAAAATCCAGTATCTTAAGCACCTTAGCCGCTCTCGCTACGGCTCAACTGATTTTTCTAGGATTAAACCTTGCGCAGATGCGATTGAATCAGCCGAACCAGCTCATCGGCCATTATGGGTTTGGTTGCAACGGCATCCATGCCTGCTGCCAGGCACTCTCTCTTCGTCTCATCCGATACGGTGACCGATAGCGCAATCACCGGCATGGGCTGGGCATCCACCTCACTGGCACGATAGGCCCGCACAAAACCCAGGCCGTCAAGGCGCGGCATGTGCAGATCAATAAACGCAATCTGGTAGCGGTTGTGCTCTGTCAGCTCCAGTGCCTCCTGCCCATCCTTTGCCAGCGTTACTTGATAGCCACTGTTGACCAGAATGGCCTCCAGCACTCTGGCGTTAATCTCGTTGTCCTCTGCAACCAGGATATGAATCCCCCTTGCGCCTGGCACCGCAGATCTGCTTCGCTGTGTCGGCCTGCCCGTTACTTTAGCACCCATCACCTGGTCTATCCGGGCATGGAGCTGCTCGGGGATAAAGGGCTTTATCAGCAGGCGGTCATGCGGGATCTCATAGCGGGTCTGACGGTAGCTGTAGCCCAGGTAGACAATGGGCAGATCCTGCCGGGAGAGTCCACAGGCAAGGGCGCCTGCTTCTGCAAGGTTCTCTCCCTGGGGCGAATCTGCAATCATCAGCAGGTCGAGCGCACGCTGTTGGGTTGCCGCTGTAACAGCATCCTGCAAACCAGCCGCCGTTTTTGCGCAGCGGTACTGTATGCCCACGCCTTTACAGGCATCCACTATAGCAGCAAGGCTGACTGCATTAGGCTCAAACACTACCGCATTCAGCCCCTCAAGCGCTGGATATTGCGGTTTCTGCACCGCCACATCAGGCAACAACAGGGGTAGCTTGACCCAAAAACAGCTGCCTCTGCCGAGCTTGCTTCGCACTCCAATCTCCCCCCCCATCAGATGCGTCAGGTGCTGCGCAATCGAGGTGCCAAGCCCTGTCCCTCCAAAGCGCCGGGTGGTCGATGCATCCACCTGCGCAAAGCGGTCAAACAGCGTCACCAGCGCATGCTCCGGGATGCCGATCCCGGTATCGATAACCTCGATATAGAGGCGGGGGTGAGCAGCACCGGCCTCTTTCTCCAGCAGTCTGGCTCGCAGCAGAACCTCGCCTTTTGGGGTGAATTTAACGGCATTACCCATGAGATTGAAGAGTATCTGCCGCAGACGCAGCTCATCACCCTGAATCATCTTTGGTATCTGTTGATCAATCTGGCATACCAGCTCCAGTTGTTTGGCCCGCGCCTGGCTCATCAGGTTGGAACAGATGCCCAGCATAAGCTCGCCCAGATCAATGGGGGCAGACTCCAGCTCTATCCGGCCCGATTCAACCTTGGACATATCCAGCACATCGTCGACCAGTGCGCCCAGGTGGTTGGCGGCCTTCGATATCGATGCGACATACTCTCTCTGTTCAGGCGCTAACGGTGTCTCCTCCAACAGGCCTGTCATGCCTGTAATGCCGCTTAGGGGGGTGCGCAACTCATGCGTCATGGTTGAGAGAAACTCGCTTTTGGCCCGATTCAGGCGCTCTGCCTCAGCCCGGGCCTCCCGCAATCTTTGCAGCAGTGAGTGCTGGTAGAGCGGTAACAGCAGCAGCGACAACATAAAGAAGAAGGCCTCGAAGGTGTGCTCACGCCAGCCATCCATCAGCGTCAGCAACAGGCCATACGCCACCACACTAAGGAGTGAAGCAACCGTGAGATGGCGCTTGCCATACCGGGTGCCCTGGGAGATAAAAACCCAGATGTAGAGCAGGAAAAAGGGGCTGATGACCTCACCCGTCAAAAAGATCGCAAAGCTGGTGGCGCTGATATCCACCAATACCGAGAAATAGCGCCTGGCCTCCCAGACAGCTCGATGGATGATGCTGGCAAACAGGCCGCAAAAAATGACAAAATAGGTGCCAAACAGCCAATAGTAGTGTGTTTCGACAACCTGGTAGTAGTGCGATACACCGCCAAGGCCAATAAAACTGGCGGCAAACAGCCAGATGGAGAAGCGAATCAGCGCTGCCTGAAACTCCTGGTTGGCGCGCAGCTCGGGTTTTATTATTCGATCCAGCATAGATGGACTTTCTGTAGTGGCAACAATATCTGAATTCTAAGCGATACTACCACTCACACCCAAACAGCCACAGCCTCTCATGAACAAAGAAAAACGCACCGCCATATTTCAGCGCCTGCAGTCAGACAATCCAAGCCCCACGTCCGAGCTGAACTACAGTACGCCGTTTGAGCTGCTGATTGCCGTTATTCTCTCTGCCCAGGCGACCGACAAGAGTGTCAACAAGGTCACCGCACGGCTTTTTCCTGTGGCCAATACGCCCGAGGCCTTTTTGGCCCTGGGCGAAACGGGGCTGAAAGAGCAGATTAAAACCATTGGCCTGTTCAACAGCAAGGCCAAAAACATCATTCAGACATGCCAAATGCTGAAAACAGGGTTCAACAGCCGGGTTCCGCAGGAGAGAGAGGCGCTGGAGTCACTGCCCGGGGTTGGCCGCAAAACGGCCAATGTCATACTCAACACGGCCTTCGGGCAGCCCACCATGGCCGTTGACACCCATGTATTCCGGGTTGCCAACCGCACCCGGATCGCACCCGGAAAAACCGTGCTTGAGGTGGAGAAACGGCTGCTGCGTCTGGTGCCGGCCGAGTTTTTGATGGATGCACACCACTGGCTCATACTGCACGGGCGTTACACCTGCATCGCACGCAAGCCCCGCTGTGGCTCCTGCATTATTGAAGATCTGTGTGAGTACGGTAACAAAACAGGGGAAGAGAGCTGACGCCTACTCCTTAACCGCCATCGCCACCGTATAGACCTTCCCCTGCTTCACCTTTGTATAGTTTCCAAATACCTCTTTAAACGCCCGGCTCACAAATTTACGCAGCCCTGAAATCGTTACCACGTAGATCCGCCCGCCCGGTTTGAGGCGCTCCAGCGCATCATAAAAGTAGAGATAGTAGAGCTCTTTGCCTGTCTTGGCGGGAAGGTTGGAGACTATCAGGTCAAAGCGCCGGTCCCCAACCTGATTAAAACCATTGCTCAGGAATACCTCTGTGTTCTCCAGCCTGTTCAACCGGGCGTTGCGCTGGCTGTACTCAACTGCCACAAAATCCTTATCGATCAGCAGATGCCTCCCTTTGGGCGCCAACCTGGCCATGGTCAATCCCAGCACCCCATAACCGCAACCCAAATCTATGCTGTCGTCATCTTCATTGATCTCGAGCAGATCCAGCAGCAACCGGCTGCCTTCATCCACCCCCTTGGGTGAAAAGAGCCCCCAGGTGGTTTGAAATTTCAAATCATGGCCACATATTTTTTCGGAAAACAGAATATCTTCCCGCAGCTGATTCAGATATTCTTGCCTCTCAGACGGTAAACCTTTGTCCATTTACTCAGCACCACCCTAAAAATGATCTATAAATTGTGACAGAAGAGAAGATCGCACTCCAACAATGGGTCAACAATATTGCGTCGCAAGATATGCCTGTGTTTGGACGCACGACACGCTCTGTGATCGACATTTCGAAAGATGACGACTCCACAGTCTCTGACCTGACACAGGTCATTCTTCAAGACCCCACAATGACCGCCCGCATACTGAAGCTGGTCAACACAGTCTTCTACAACCCTCAGGGAAAATCAATCAGTACCGTTAGCCGGGCAATCATCCTGCTGGGGCTGGAGGCCGTTTGCAACATCTGTCTCACCATCAACCTGATCGACACCCTGGTAAAGAGAAGCAACCAGGCCCGGCTGACCAAAGAGATGGGGCTCTCCATCCACGCCGCCGTGCAGGCGCGCAATATCGCAAAAGAGCGGGGAGACAAGGAGCCGGAAGAGGTCTTCATCGCCACGCTGCTGATGCAGATCGGCAACATGGCCTTCTGGTGCAGCGATGATGCCGCCACCGACAAGCTCGACAGGGCACTGAAGGCATCTGATGCCCCCCCCGCGCAGACCGAACAGGAGGTGCTGGGGTTTCCACTGCGCGAGCTGACCAGATCACTCTCAAAAGATTGGGGATTGGGGGAGTTGCTGCAAGATGCACTGGCAAATGATGCCGATGCCGGCCCAAGGGTAGAGAACATCATACTCAGCCATGAGCTGGCCAAAGCCGCCAACCGCGGGTGGGAGAGTGAAGAGGTGCAGATATTGACGGAAAGGATCGCATCGCTGGTTGGGCAGCCGGTCGAAACAACCATTGAGCTGCTGCATGGAAGCACCAAGGATGCAGCCGTCATTGCCTGCACCTATGGCGCATCGAATGCGGCCAAAATCATCCCTCTTCCACCTGAGCTGAAAGACAGGGTGCAGCTGATCGAGGAGACCGCCCCCAAAGAGCCTGCGGCGCCTGATTTCCCAACAGCCGACCCCAAACTTCAGCTCAACATTCTCAAAGAGATCAAGGCGCTGACCCATGAAAACCCAACCTTCAGCGGGCTTTTGGAGATGGTGCTCGAAGGCATCTATCGGGGAGTCGGCATGGATCGTACCCTCTTTGCCCTGATGACGCCCGACCACAAGGCGCTGAAGGCCAAATATGCACTCGGACCACAGCGACAAGCCTTTACCGACCGCTTCCAGTTCACCCTGAGCAAGCTCAACCCCAATATCTTCCTCTACGCCATGGCAAAAAAAGCCTCTATCTGGGTCAAATCAGAGAGGCAGTACAGTCTCGCCAGGCTCATCACCCCTGATATCCGGGAGTCCCTGGGCAAAGGTGATTTTCTCCTCTCCCCGCTTGTTATCAACAACAAGCCCATCGGCGTCATCTATGCTGATCGGATACCCAGTAAACGCAAAATCACCCAGGAGAGTGTCACGAGTTTTGAGCATTTCTGTATCCAGGCCAACCAGGGATTATCCATCATCTCAAAAGGGAAACCGTAACCAATGCTCCAGCAATGTTGATTTCATGCAAATGTAGCGTTTACTCTGGCTATACCGTCGCCACCAAACAGGAGCAGTTGATATGACGCCAACGGGCAAGCATCCGTCAGTAGAGGCCCTACAGCGATACCGCATTCTGAGAGGCTTGTCTGTCGATCAGCTCTCATTATTGGCAAAATCGCTAACCATAGAGAGCGCTCCCCGAGGCAAAAAAGTGATCGAGCGGGGAGCAAAAGAGCTGGTCAGTTTTTTTCTCCTTGCCGGAGAGGTTGAACTTCAGGCCAGGGATGGGAACACCCAGCGCATCTCCTGTGACCAGGAGCGTGCCAAGGACCCCATTGCGCAACTCATACCCCGGCTTTACGACGTGGTTGCAGCAACGCCAATCCAGTTCGTGCAGATTGATAATCAGCTGCTGGCCGGGCTGGCCGAGCAACCCGATATCGAGCAGATGGAGTTTAGCGAGACATTTTCCGACTCCGATATCAACGATACCGTCACCATACTGAAACAGTGCCTGAAAGAGGACCTGGCCAATGAACGGCTCTGCTTGCCAAGCCTGCCGGATGTAGCTGTGCGCATTGGCCAGGCTCTTGGTGATAAAGTGACCGATGCCAAACGCATTGCCAAAATCATCCAGACCGATATGGCCATGACAGCAAAGGTCATTCGAGTTGCCAACAGTGCGCTCTATGCAAGCCGCAACCCGGTGGAAAACTGTTCGACCGCTGTCGTGCGCCTTGGTATTCATACGACACACCAGCTGGTACTCAGCTTTGCACTAAGAGAGCTGTTTCATACCAGATCCAAAATAATTCAGGCACGCATGCAGTCACTGTGGAGCCATAGCAGGCAGGTCGCTGCAATCTGCTATGTGCTGGCCAAACTGACAAAACAGCTCAACCCGGAACATGCCATGCTGGCTGGATTGCTGCACGATGTCGGCGCAGTGGTCATTCTTACTTACGCAGAGAAGCACCCTGATATAGCTAACGACCAGGATCAACTAGAGCACGTAATAGCCGAGATGAGCGGAGCCGTCGGCAGCATGATTCTGCACCGATGGGGGTTCGCTGATGACCTGATCCAGGTGACAGAGGAGGCCGAGAACTGGCAGCGTGATCCAGCTAAAGAGCCGGACTATGCTGACCTGGTCATTATCGCCCAGCTGCACAGCTTCATCGGCACACCCAGGATGGAAATGCTGCCGGCATTCGATCAGGTACCGGCCTTCAACAAATTCTCGTTAGGTGAGCTCACCCCAAAGAAGAGCCTAAAGATTCTAAAAACCGCCTCCAAACAGCTGGCAGCTGCCGAGGCGCTGTTACACACCTGAACCAATACGGGGGAGAGACCGAAGCAACCCCTTGAAATAGCACCAATCAAAGGCCGGGCCAGGATCTGTTTTACGCCCAGGGGCAATATCGCTATGCCCCACGATCCGCTCTGCCGTTATTGCAGGAAAGGCCTGCACAATGGCATCGGTCACCTGAGCCAGCACCCGATACTGAAGATCGGCATAGGGCAGATCATCCACCCCCTCCAGCTCGATACCAATAGAGAAGTCATTACAGCTTCCGCATCCCTGAAACGCTGACGGCCCTGCGTGCCATGCCCGTTTGGATAGCGGAACATACTGCACCAGTTCACCATCGCGTCGAATCAGCAGGTGGGCGGCAACCCGCAGTTCACAGATGTTTTGAAAGCAGGGGTCTGCATCCGGGTCGAGCCGGTTCAGAAACAGGTCATCAATCCAGGGGCCGCCAAACTGGCCCGGCGGCAGGCTGATATTGTGAATCACCAGCAGGTCAACCTCTCTGCCAGGTGGTCGCTCATCATGGTTTGGTGAGGGGCACTGGCGCGCCTCCGCAACAGTGCCTTGAGCCGTGATCTCCATCTCTATCCCGATAATCTATCGGTCGATCATCCCTTTTATCACCATATCGGTATAGCTGACCACGCCAACGGCTTTACCCTCCTCCGTCACCAGGGCGCGGCTGATTCTGAAGCGGCCAAAGAGCCGCGCACAGTAGCGAATATCCATCTCCGGTTTTACCTCAATCACCGGCTTTGACATGATTTCATAGATATTGACCCGCGCTGGCGCCTTATCCTCAGCCAGCACCTGACGCGCAATATCCGAGAGCATCACCATGCCGAACTCATCGTCAGCATTTCGCTTCTGCACCACCAGCGCCATACTCTCTACCTCAAGCATGGTGTTCAGCGCCTCTGCCACTGTACTCATGCCATCCACCAGCCTGAAGTTGCTCTTCATCACATCCCGGACACGCACAATGCTCCTTTCACTCATAGCTCATCCTCCACTTTCTGGCACAGCGCACGTATCTGGTGGCTCACACCAACCGCATCCTCCACATCGATCTGGAAGGCGATACCCGTTCCTGGCTTCTCATCGAACTGGCCCGCCTTAGCGATGGTCTCCAGTATGCAGCGGCAGTGATGCGCCTCGACCAGCAGCAGCACCACATCACACTGGCTCTCCAGATTGAGGCCAAAAAAGGATTTGGATTTCTGGATACCTTCACCGCGCGCCTGATTGATCACCGTTGATCCCGTCGCCCCCGCTTCGCGGGCGGCATCCAGCACCCTGGTGGTTTCAGTATCTTCAACAAAGGCAATGATAAGTTTGAAATGCATGACTACTCCTCCCGGGAACCTGATGGTTGTCGGCGAATGCGTTTGCCATACCACTCACTCAACTGTGCATAGGCCATGACGCTCATAATGGGAAACAGGCTGGCAAAGGCGATCAGACCAAACCCATCCAGCAACGGACTCCGGCCGGGTACATTGGATGCCAGCCCCAGCCCCAGCGCAGCAACCAGTGGCACCGTAACCGTAGAGGTGGTGACGCCACCCGAATCATAGGCCAGCGCCACAATGGATTTGGGGGCGACCATGGTCTGTAGCATCACCACCAGATAACCGGCAATGATGTAGTAGTGCAGCGGCGTGCCACTCACGATGCGGTAGGTGCCCAGCGCGATGCCGACAGAGACCCCAATGGCCACCGCCACCCGCAGCCCGCGGATGCCCACGGTGCCACCGGAGACCTGGTTGGCCATGATGGCAACCGCAATGAGCGACGGCTCTGCAATCGTGGTGGCAAACCCAATGGCCGCTGCAAAAAGATAGACCCAGCTGTAGTAGCGCCAATCCGGGGCCTGATGGCCGGCTGCCGTATCAACGCCCAGAAAGGCAGAGGCGGTCAGCTGCTCTGCCATCAACTTGCCGATGGGAAAGAGCGCCTGCTCCAGCCCTTGCAGAAACAGCGCCAGCCCAATAATCACAAAGAGAAAGCCAACCAGCAGCTGTGGCAGATTGGGGATGCGGCGCCGCAGCACAAACAGCTGAAAGCCAAAGATGATGACCACTATCGGCAGCACATCACGAACTGTGGCCACCAGCACATCAAAGAAATGGAGCAGCCCGGCAATCACAGCAGCATCCCGTAGCCCATCACAAAGATCATCGGGGTGAGTGATGCAAAGGCGACCAGCCCAAAGCCATCCGTCAGCGGATTACGCCCGTGAATGCTGCTGGACAGCCCCACGCCCAGTGCCGTAACCAGTGGCACCGTGATGGTCGAAGTGGTCACACCTCCCGAATCATAGGCGATACCAATGATTTCAGGCGGGGCAAAGCCGGTCATAATCACCACCCCGGCATAGCCACCCATAATAAGATAGTGCACCGGCCACCCCTTGATGATGCGCACCACGCCAAGCATGATCGCCAGCCCCACCGAGAGGGCCACCGTCAGCCGCAGGCCATTGGCATAATCGGCAATCGCCACCTGCGTGTTTTCAATCATACTGCCTGCTGCGGCAACCCTGGCCGCCTCATCCACAACCGCAATCAATGCAGGTTCGGCAACCGTTGTGCCAAACCCCAGCGCAAACGCAAACGCCAGCAACCAGGGGAGACTGCCCTTGCGCGCAAAGCCATACGCCATGGTCTCGCCAATGGGAAACAGCCCGGTTTTCAAGCCGTATACAAACAGGGTCAGGCCAAGCACCACCAATGCTGTCCCAACCAATATATCGGCCAGATTGGGGATAGGCTGGCGTAAAACCGCCAGTTGAAAAAAGGCTACCACAACAATGATCGGCATCAGATCCTTGATGCTATCGACCAATGACGAACCAAGATGTAGTAACAGCTTCTTCACAACGGCCACTTCAGCAAAATTCACCCCGTGGGGCAAGATAAAAAATCATAAATAAATAGCCTCTGTCCATAGAGATATAACGCTATCCACGCTAGAATTTAATGACTAATTGACTTTATTTACAGCGGTGCTGTTTGCCGCAATATTCGTAGTACCTTTACTCTCAACAAGGTGATATAGAAATGAATGACAGCAGCAACATTGAATCGCTCAAACGATCCGACATCTCAGCGGGTTTGACCGATGAACAGATTCAGGTTCTGGCAGAGACCATTAAGGTTCTCAACCTCGATGACGGCGATATCCTGATGTCTGAAGGCCACACCGATAACCGCCTGTTTATTATCGACCAAGGCAGAATTGAGGTCACCCGAAACACCCAGGGCGGCACCTGGGTCACCCTGGCGATACTCAAAGATGGTGATTTTGCCGGTGAAATGGGGTTTATCGACGGCTCGGTTCACTCCGCAACACTGCGTTCAATGGGTAAATCACGCGTCCTCAGCCTCTCACGGGATGCCCTTGAGGCGCTTATCGACACCCACCCACACCTTGTTTACAAACTGATGCAGACCATCATCCGCGTAGTGCACAAGCTGCTGACCAAGATGAATCAACAATATGTCGAGATGAACAACTACATCACCAAACAGCACGGGCGCTACTGACCACGCCTGCAATAAAACCTGAAAATGGCGGCACCTCACCTGGTGGCGCCGTTTTTTATATAAAGTTTTTTATATAAAAGCAGGCACCCCCACAGCTGACGAAACCACCATGTTGCCACCTGCATCCATCATCCAGACACAGATAGCCACTGCACTGGCAGAGGATATCGGTTCCGGCGACCAGACTGCCGCGCTGATCCCTTCAGATGCCACCACCACCGCTCAGGTGATATGCCGGGAGCAGGCAGTACTCGCCGGCTCTGCCTGGTTTAACGAGGCATTCCACCAGCTGGATGGCAACATCGCAATCGAATGGCAGGCAGCCGATGGCGACACCCTGCAACCCGACCAGCTGCTCTGCACCCTCACCGGCAATACCCGCGCCATACTCACCGGCGAGCGCACCGCACTGAACTACCTGCAAACCCTCTCTGGCACGGCAACACAGGCCAGGTGTTATGCCGACGCGGTGGCGGGAACCGGGGTGCGCATCCTGGACACCCGCAAAACCCTGCCCGGCATGCGGCTACAGCAAAAATATGCGGTCACCTGCGGCGGCTGCCACAACCACCGCATCGGCCTCTACGACGCCATCCTCATCAAAGAGAACCACATCATGGCCGCAGGCTCCATCCACGCAGCAGTTGAGACTGCCCAGGCCAGCGCCCCCGACCTGGAGATCGAGATCGAGGTGGAGAGTATGGATGAGCTGGCACAGGCGCTTGACGCAGGTGTGCAGCGCGTGCTGCTGGACAACTTCAGCCTCGATCAGCTGCGTGAAGCCGTTGCATTCAACCGGGGGCGGGCGAGACTGGAGGCCTCGGGCGGCATCCATCTAAAAACCATTCGCGCCATCGCGCAGACAGGTATTGACGACATCTCTGTCGGCGCAATAACCAAAGACCTGCAGGCCACAGATTTTTCAATGCGCTTTATCAAATAGCTAGGAGGCTGTCCGAGAATAGGTAAATATGCAATATGTCAATAATTAAATCCTTATGAATCAATGAGTTAGAAATTGCATTTCGTAAAAAGCCGAGTTCTCGGACAGCCTCCTAGGCGTGCTGCTGCACCAGCTCAGCCATCAACTCGATATGCCCCGGCGACTCGTTGAGTGCAGGGATATAGTGGTACGACTGCCCACCCGCCTTGAGAAAGTAGTCCCGGTTTTCAACCGCAATCTCCTCCAGCGTCTCCAGGCAATCCGCCGCAAAGCCGGGGCAGATGACATGCACGCGCTTCACCCCCTCCTCTCCCCACGCCTTTAGCAACTTGTCGGTATAGGGTTGAATCCATGGCTTGCGCCCCATGCGGGATTGAAAGCTGACCGCCCATTGATCATCGGACAGCTCCAGCTCTGCCGCCAGCAGCGATGCCGTGGTGCGGCACTCCTGCGGGTAGGGATCACCCCCATCGGCATAATCCTGGGGAATACCGTGGAACGACATCAGCAGGCGTTCGGGCTGCTCTTCACGCGCCCACACCGTGCGCACTGAATCGGCCAGCGCACGAATATAGGCGGGATGATCCTGATAGTGGTTGATAAACCTCAACTCCGGGATGCGCCGCCAATGTTGCAACTCTGCGGTCACCGCATCAAAGATGGAGGCGGTCGTTGCCGCGCAATACTGCGGGTAGAGCGGCAGCACCAGCAGCCGGCTGGCATTGGCCTGGCGCAGCTGATCCAGCCCGGCCGCAATGGATGGATTGCCATAGCGCATGGCCAGCACCACCCTGACCGGCTGATCCATGCGATCATCAAGCTGCTGCTGCAACGCCTCGGCCTGACGCTGCGAGACCCGCATCAACGGCGAGCCTTCATCCGTCCAGACCGAGGCATAGGCCGCAGCCGAACGCTTGGGGCGCGTGCGCAGGATAATGCCGTTCAAGATAAACCACCACAGCCAGCGAGGGGTCTCCACCACGCGCGTATCGCTCAGAAACTCTGCCAGATAACGGCGCACATCCTCCGTTGCGGGGGAATCAGGCGTCCCCAGATTGACCAGCAGAACGCCCAGACGCTCAGGGATGGATTTATCGATTACAGGGTGATTTTGATAGGGCAGCATCGGGCACTCCATCAGGATCTTTTAGGCTTTTTTCGATTGGCATTGATCTTCTCCAGAATCAAATCCTGGTCAGACAGATTAACCAGCTCAACCTCCCTGTCGCGCTTCAGAGTCAGCTTCGCTTTATCCAGGAACAACCAGCGGGAGGACTCCACCGCGGTGATTTCATGAAACTTTATTGTGGTCTCATAACCCTGATCCGGCTTTGACAGCCTGAGTCCTTTGTCATCAACCTCAACATGCGCGCCGCCAAATGTCTTTAGCAGTTTTTCCAGCTTTCGTTTATACCAGTGCGCCAGGCCAATCGGCAGTATGGTAATCAGCAGCACCTGGTTTGGAACCGCATCGTAGTACCAGGCCGCCATGGACCCCGCAATGCTGCCCAGCAGAATGACGCTGACGAAACCATCGACCCTTTGGTACTTCACCTTGTCCCAGACTGAGATCATAATGGCTGCTCATGCACCTCTTAGTGTTTTCAACGGCGGCTGATTCAGCACAAACCGGGTACCCAGCGTTCCCGCCACACCCACTCCGACAGCACCGATCAGCATACCACTCAGCCAGAGGGCCGGCCCCGGCAGATAGGCCAGATCAAAGACCTGTTTGGCAATCACCATCCCGATGGCCCCGGCCGCGATAGCGCCAACCAGACCGGAGAGCAGCCCCAGCCCCGTGTACTCAAGCATGATGCTGCTCAGCAGCTGGCTGCGCCGCGCACCCAGGGTGCGCAACACAGCGGCCTCGCGGATACGCTCATCCAGCGTGGCATGGATGGTGGCATACATCACCATCAGCCCGGCCAGCACGGTAAAGATAAAGACATACTCCACCGCCATGATCACCTGCTCGATAATATCACGCACCTGATTCAGGATGGTCGCCACATCCAGCACCATGATATTGGGGAACTGCTGCACCATCCTGTTCAGCACTGCATGCTGCTCCGCTGGCAGATAGAAGCCGGTGATGTAGTTGACCGGATATTTATCCAGCAACCCCGGGGGGGCTACCACAAAGAAATTGGCCTTGAAGCTCTCCCAGTTGATCCGGCGCAGGCTGCTGATTTCGGCCGTAAAGAGCTCTCCGGCCACATTGTAGGTGAGGGTATCGCCCAGCCCCAGCCCCAGCTCTTTGGCCAGGCTCTGCTCTACCGAGATAATAGCTTTGCCATAATCCCCCGGCTGCCACCAGCTGCCACTGACGACCGCATTGCCGCTCTGCACCGCCTCTGCCCAGGAGAGATTGAACTCACGCGCCACCAGACGCTTGGCGCGGTCGGTTTTAAGCTCGTCCGGCACAATGGCCTTGCCATTGATCTGCTCCAGACGGGCGCGCACCATGGGGTAGAGCAGTGGCGGCTCGACACCCTCAGCGCGCAAAAAGTCCCGCACATCCTCCAGCTGATCGGGCTGGATATTGATCAGAAACCGATTGGGCGCATCTGCGGGCAGACGATTCTCCCACTCACTGAGCAGATCACCCCGCACCACCGCCAGCAGCAGCAGCGCCATCAACCCCACCCCGAAACCGACCATCTGCACCAGGCTATGGCCCGACCGGCGAGAGATGTTCACCACCCCAAAGCGCCAGGCGGCCCCACCCTTTTTGCGCAGTGGCCGCAGCAGCAGCAACAGCCCGCCCGCCACCAGCGCCAGCATCAGCAGCACCAGCAGCAGACCGGCCACAATGGCAACCGCCAGCTTCAGATTTTGCGCCTGAAACAGCACCAGCACCATAAAGGCCAGGATGCCGATACCGTAGGCCGACAGGGCATTGGCCTGCAGCCCGCCCAGATCCCGCCGCAGCACCCGCAGGGTGGGGACATTCTTCAGTTGCAGGATGGGCGGCACCGCAAAGCCGAGCAGCGTCACCATCCCGGTAATCAGCCCCAGCGCGACCGGCCAGAGGCTGGGGGCAGGCAGTTCGATGCCTGCCAGTGGCGCCAGAAAGAGCATCAGCCCCCACTGCGCCAGATAGCCGACAAAGATGCCCACCACACTGGCCAGCAGCCCCAGCACCGCCATCTGGATCAGATAGAGCCGGCTGATCATCGCCTGCTCCGCCCCCAGGCAGCGCATGATGGCGCAGTTGTCCAGGTGCCGGCTGATAAAGCGGCGGGTCGCCATCGCCACTGCCGCGCCCGCCAGCAGCACGCTGACCAGCGCCGCCAGCGCCAGAAAGTGCTCGCCCCGCTTGAGCGCCGTACGCACCTCTGGCCGGGCATCCTGCACATCGAGCAGCGACTCACCCGGCCTCAGCCCTGGCTGCCACTCCTGGCGGATCTGCCCAATGGCCTCCGCATCCCCCGCCAGCAGCAGGCGATAGACCACCCGGCTGGCAGGCTGGATCAGGCCGGTGTCAGGCAGATCATCGGTATGCATCAGCAGCCGGGGGGCGATATTGAGCAGCACCCCCTCGGACTGGTCCGGCTCACTGGTCAGCACTGCGGCTACCTTCAGATCAATATTGCCGACAGTGATCTTCTCCCCCACATCCACCCCCAGGATGGTCAGCAGGCGGCTGCCGCCCCAGACCGTGCCCGGTGCCGGGCCGCCTGTAACCGCAGCATCCGCCGCAAACAGCCTGGGTGCGGTGCGGTTCTGTCCACGCAACGGGTAGCCTGCACTGACCGCCTTCAGTGCCACCAGCTGGTTTCTCTCTCCCGCCAGCACCATGGTGGGGAACTCCACCGTTGTGGCGCTCTGTAGCCCCAGCTCTGTGGCGCGCGCCACCCGCTGCGCCTTGATGGCGCGATCAGAGAGATAGACCAGGTCACCACCCAGCAGCTCATTGGCCTGCCCGGCCAGCGCCTGGTGGATGCGGCTGGTGAAGAAGTTGACCGAGGTGACGCTCGCCACCGCGATGATCAACGCCATGGCCAGCACCTTCAGCTCCCCGGCGCGCCATTCACGATGGAGGTGGCGCAGGGCAAGGGGAAAATGGTTCATGATGGCTCCAGCTCCATCTGTAGCTGCCCCTCATCCAGCTCCAGCTGGCGCTGGCAACGTGCGGCCAGATGCGGATCGTGGGTCACCAGCACCAGCGTGGTGCCCTGTTCGGCATTGAGCTGGAACAGCAGGTCGATGATGCGTTCGCCGGTGCGGCGGTCGAGGTTGCCGGTCGGCTCATCCGCAAACAGCACCTGCGGGTGCGGCGCAAAGGCGCGGGCGATGGCCACCCGCTGCTGCTCGCCACCGGAGAGCTGCTTCGGATAGTGGCTGGCGCGCTCTGCCAGAGCGACCCGTTGCAGCACCTCCTCTGCCACCTGCCGGGCATCGTGCCGCCCGGCCAGCTCCAGCGGCAGCATCACATTCTCCAGCGCCGTCAGATTGGGCAGCAGCTGAAAGGCCTGAAAGACAAACCCCACCTTTTCACCCCGCAGGCGGGCGCGGCCATCCTCATCCAGCGCAAACAGATCCTGCCCGGCGATCGAGACCTGGCCTTCGGTAGGCTCATCCAGCCCGGCCAGCAGCCCCAGCAGGGTCGACTTTCCTGACCCCGAGGCGCCCACAATGGCAACGGTCTCACCTGCGGCTATACTCAGGTCAACGCCCTGTAGCAGGGTCAACTCACCCTCGGGGCTCATGACACGTTTATGTAGATTCTGCGTATTGACTACGATTTCTGCTGTCATACGGGGCATCCGGGTTATATTTTAGAGGGATCAACTGGGTAGGATTATCACACCATGAAATGGTTCTATCGAACACTCATTATTTTTGCACTGGCCGCAGCACCCCCCTGTGCAACCGCCAGCGAGACCATTCTGGTACTGGGCGACAGCCTCAGCGCCGCCTTCGGGATAGGACGGGAGCAGGGGTGGGTCAACCTGCTGCGGCAGCGGTTGAAGCGCCACGGATACGCTTACAGCGTCGTCAACGCCAGCATCAGCGGTGAAACCACGGCCGGCGGGCTGGCCCGGCTCAAGCCGCTGTTGAAGCGCCATCAGCCCGCTATTGTCATTCTCGAACTGGGTGTCAACGATGGGTTGCGCGGCCAGCCGCTGCACGCCATACGGAAAAATATTCAGCAGATTATCCAGTTGAGTCAGCAGCAGGGCAAGGTGCTGCTGGTCGGGATGCGGCTGCCATCAAACTACGGGGCGGGCTATACCCGCCAGTTTCACCACCTCTACAAAAAACTGTCACAGCAAAATGAGATCCCGCTGGTGCCTTTCCTGATGCAGGGGCTGGAGGACAGCAGCAGACACTTCCAGCCCGACCGGCTGCACCCCACAGCGGCGGCGCAACCTGTTTTGCTGTCCAATATCTGGAAGGGGCTTAAGCCACTGCTCAGCCATTAGCGCTCTGAAAATGGCGCGGACGAATCCCCAGCAGAAACAGCGCTGCAAAATAGGCCGCCGCAGCGATGCCGATCAGGGAGGCCAGCCGCACAACCCGTTCCCAGCTCGTCAGCGACAGCCACAGTTCAATATCACCCGCCCCCCAGAGCAGCACCCCGGCCATTACGGCACAGCCCAATGCCCCCCGCAACAGCAGCAGCAGCCAGCCTTGCGCCGGTTGATAGATCTCCTCTTTGCGCAGTGCGCGAAACAGCAGAAAGGCGTTGATATAGGCCGACAGCGTGGTCGCCAGCGCCAGCCCGGCATGCGCCAGCGGGAAGACCAGCATGATATTCAGCACCATGTTGGAGGCCATGGCGATAATCGCGATCCGTACCGGGGTTTTGGTATCCTGCCGGGCATAGAACCCGGGAGCCAGCACCTTGACCAGGATAAAGCCGATCAACCCCAGCGAATAGGCCATCAGGCTGCGTGTGGCCATCTCCACGTCGTGCGCGTTAAAGGCCTCCGAATACCAGAGCGTCGCATTCATCGGCCCCGCCAATACCAGCAGACCCACCCCGGCGGGCAGCCCCAGCAACAGCACCCAGCGCAGCGCCCAGTCGATGGTTTTGGAGAACGCCTGCGGGGAGGCCTCGGCATGTTTGCGTGACAGACTGGGCAGGATGACCGTCCCCAGCGCCACCCCAAGGATACCCAGCGGGAACTCCATCAGCCGGTCGGAGTAGTAGAGCCAGGAGATACTGCCCGCCGTCAGCAGCGAGGCGATCAGGGTATCCAGCAGCAGATTGATCTGCCCGACCGAGACACCAAACAGGGCAGGCACCATCAATTTCCCCACCCGGCGCACCCCCTCATCCCTGGGTGCAATCTGCGGTCTGGGCAGTAGCCGCAGCTTGTTCAAAAAGGGGATCTGAAAGACGAACTGGATCACCCCGGCAATCAGCACACCCCAGGCCAGCGCCATGATCGGGGTCTCCATCTGCGGCGAGAGCCACAGGGCGCAGCTGATCATCGAGATATTCAGCAGCACCGGGGTAAAGGCGGGTACACCAAAGCGGCTGTGGGCATTGAGGATGCCGCCGGCAAAGGCCACCAGCGAGATAAAGAAGAGATAGGGAAAGGTGAGCCGCAGCATATCCACTGCCAGATCGAACGACTCACCCTTGGCGATAAAGCCTGGCGCAAACAGCGTGACCAGCACCGGCGCGCCGATCACCCCCAGCAGTGTCACAGCAAGCAGCCCGGCACCCAGGGTGCCCGCCATCCGATCCACGAAGCCCTTCAGTTCATCAAAGCTGCGCTTTGCCCGGTACTCTGACAGCACCGGCACAAAGGCGACCGAGAACGCCCCCTCGGCAAACAGGCGGCGCATGAAGTTGGGGATCTTGAAGGCGACAAAGAAGGCATCCGTATTCGCATTGGCACCAAAAACATGCGCGAACACCAGATCGCGCACCAGCCCCAGGATGCGTGACAGCAGGGTATTGCTACCCACCATTGCAGTGGATTTGATCAGCGAGGCCAGTCGTCTTCCCTCAATAATTTTGGAATAAAGAGCACCTGATTATACGGTGCCCGAACCATTAAGTGATGAAATCATTGTCCGCTTTGCGCAGCTTGCCCGTTCTGCCGGCAATAGCGATATTTATTTGACAAATCGCGGAGGTTTCAGCAGAATACCCGGCCTTTCACCTCGGCATATTTCTAGGAGACCGAAGTTGGCTAATACAGCACAAGCACGCAAGCGCGCCCGTCAGGCGGAAACGCACCGTCAACATAACGCAGGCCGCCGCAGCATGATGCGCACCTACATCAAGAAGGTTCTCGCCGCTGTTGCCGCTGGCAACAAAGAGGAGGCGCAGGCAGCCTATAACGAGGCCGTTCCTCTGATTGACCGTTCAGCCAACAATGGCCTGATTCACAAGAACAAGGCGGCACGCTTCAAAAGCCGTTTGAATACACGGGTCAAGGCGCTGTAGGCTGGCTCACCCCAGGCAGTATCTTAAAAAACCGGCGGCTGCCGGTTTTTTGTTGCCTGATGTTTCAGTGTTTAGACCAGAACCAGGTTATCCCTGTGAATCAGCTCCTCCTCATTCACATAACCCAGTATCTCCCGGATGGCGCTGCTGGGCCGCCCCATAATGCGCCGGCTCTCTTGGGCGCTATAGTTCGCCAATCCACGCGCCACCTCCCTGCCCTGCTCATCCACGCAGGAGACCACCTCGCCCCGGACAAAGCCGCCATCAACCGCTTTGACGCCAACCGCCAGCAGGCTTCGACCCGAGTTGCACAGCACCTTGACTGCGCCCGCATCCAGGGTCAACCTGCCCTGCACCTGCAAGTGACCGGCCAGCCAGCGCTTTCTTGCCGCCTCCGGCTCCTGGTTTGAGGTCAGCAGTGTACCCACCGCCTCACCCGCTGCAATGCGGTTCAGGATACGCTCACCCGCGCCCGGCGCAATGATGGTTGCCGCACCCGAGCGGGCAGCCAGCCGCGCCGCACGCAGCTTGGTCACCATGCCGCCCCGGCCCAGCCCGGTGCAGGAGCCACCCGCAAACCCATCCAGCTCTGGATTATCCACCTGGCTCTCGTTGATCAGCCTGGCATTGGGGCTGGAACGGGGATCGCTGTCAAAGAGCCCATCCTGGTCGGTCAGCAGCAGTAGCAGGTCCGCCTCGATCAGATTGGCCACCATCGCCGCCAGGGTGTCATTATCGCCAAAGCGCAGCTCGTCATTGGCCACTGTGTCATTCTCATTCACCACCGGCACCACGCCCAGCGCCAGCAGTGTCCGCAGGGTGCTGCGTGCATTGAGGTAGCGCTGCCGGTTGGTGAGGTCATCATGCGTCAGCAGCACCTGCGCGGTGTGCAATCCATGTTTTTGAAAACAGGTCTCATAGGCCTGCACCAGCCCCATCTGGCCGATGGCCGCCGCTGCTTGCAGTCCATGGATGGTGGCTGGCCGCTGCTGCCAGCCCATGCGGCTCATCCCCTCTGCCACTGCGCCGGATGAGACCAGAACCAGTTCGCGACCTTCCGCGACCCAGTCTGCCATCTGCGCGACCCAGGAGGCCAGCGCCTGCCGATTCAGCCCTTTGCCATCACCCGTCAGCAGTGCGCTGCCAATCTTGACGACCCAGCGCCTGTGTGAAGAAATTTGCTCTCGGGAGGTCATCTCACAACACTCTACTTTGTCGGATCCCACGGTTCATCTTCCGCCTCCGGCTCGATATTCTCAGCGGCCTTGAGCGCATTGAGATACTCCATCAACGCATAGACCAGCTCCTGGGTACCCTCCCCATTCAGTGCCGATATGGCAAAGACGGGGCCTTCCCAGCCAAGAGACTCCAGCAGCTGTTGACGCCGCTGCTCAAACTCAGCATCATCCAGCAGATCCTTTTTGTTCAATACCAGCCAGCGCTCACGCTGTGCCAGATCACCACCAAACTGCTCCACCTCTTTGATGATGCGGCGTATATCCTCAGCCGGATCAGCCGACCCATCAACCGGCATCATATCCACCAGATGCAGCAGCAGACGGGTACGCGAGAGGTGCTTCAGAAACTGGATGCCCAGCCCGGCGCCTTCTGCGGCCCCCTCAATCACGCCTGGGATGTCTGCAATCACAAAGCTGTGATCGGTGCTCACGCGCACCACCCCAAGATTGGGATAGAGGGTGGTAAATGGGTAGTCAGCCACCTTGGGGCGCGCATGGGAGACCTTGCGAACCAGGCTGGATTTACCCGCATTCGGCATCCCCAGCAGACCCACATCCGCCAGCAGGATCAGCTCCAGATGCAGCTGTCGCCGCTCGCCCAAGGTGCCTTTCGTGGCCTGCCGGGGGGCACGGTTGGTGCTGCTTTTAAAGCGTGTGTTGCCAATGCCGTGAAACCCTCCTTTGGCCACCAGCAGCTTCTGACCATGTTCCAGCAGCTCGCCAATGCTCTCTTCGGTCTCCTTGTCCCACACCCGCGTGCCCACCGGAACACGCACATAGACATCCTCACCCGCACGCCCCGTGCAGTTACGGCCCATACCATTCTGGCCGCGTTCTGCGCGATGGGTGCGGTGGTGGCGAAAATCAACCAGCGTATTCAATCCGGAATCGGCCACCAGAAAGACATCTCCGCCGTTTCCACCATCTCCACCATCCGGCCCACCTTTGGGAATATATTTCTCACGGCGAAAGCTGACACAGCCATTGCCGCCATCACCGGCTTCAACCCGGATCGTTGCTTCATCGACGAATTTCATTGGGTATGGTTTCTGGATAATGAATTAAGAATAAAAAAAGCCCCGTCGATTGACGAGGCTCTCTTTGATCCTGCAACCGGAAGCCCGATCAATCAGTGACTACACTGACGTACTTGCGGTTATTGGGGCCTTTGACCTGAAACAGCACCTTTCCGTCCGCCTTGGCAAACAGGGTGTGATCCTTGCCGATCCCTACGTTTTCACCATGGTGAAAATGGGTGCCGCGCTGGCGGATAATGATGGCGCCCGCTTTGATGCTCTCACCACCATAAACCTTTACGCCAAGGCGTTTTGACTCTGAATCGCGACCGTTACGTGTACTGCCGCCTGCTTTCTTATGTGCCATGGTATAACCCCTTTAGCTTGCGCTGATTCCGGTAATCTCAAGCTCGGTGTACCATTGACGGTGACCCTGACGCTTCATGTGGTGCTTGCGCCGGCGAAACTTGATAATCTTCACTTTTTTACCCCGACCGTGGGATTTAACGGTGGCCGTTACCTTGCCACCCTCCACATAAGGGGCCCCGATCGTGATGTTTTCACCGTCAGCAAGCATCAGCACCTTGTCCAACTCAATACTGGCACCCTCATCGGCCCCAAGTTTCTCAACCTTAAAGGTGTCACCTTGGGAAACCCGGTACTGCTTGCCACCGGTTTGAATTACGGCATACATACCCAATCTCCGTAGAAAATCTATTGTGCCGGCAGAAAGAAGCAGCCGACGAAAGAGGCGGGATTCTACATACCCCTTGCGGCCAGGTCAATCAAAATCCATACTTTGGCAGACCCTTATCTATGTTTATTCTATGTTTTATCTCTATTCATGCTTGACACAACCATAACGCACTCCTAGCATGCGAGTGCATTTTTCGCTTCAACCACGCCAAACAAATAAGAGTCTCCATGGATATTGCCGCCATCCGCGAACTGATTGCAGACGACTTGACTGCCATCGACAAAGTCATCCTCAAGCGCCTGAAATCAGACGTTGTGCTGATCAACCAGATCGGCGCCCATATCGTCTACAGCGGCGGCAAGCGCATGCGCCCTCTGGTCGTACTGCTGGCAGCGCGCGCCTTCGGCTACCAGGGTGACAAGCACATCGAACTGGCTGCCGTGGTCGAATTTATCCACACCGCTACCCTGCTGCATGACGATGTGGTGGATGCATCAGACAAGCGCCGCAACAAGGATACCGCCAATGCGCTCTGGGGCAACTCCGCCAGCGTGCTATCCGGCGACTTCCTCTACTCCCGCTCATTCGAGATGATGGTTGATGTTGGCATCATGCGCGTGCTGGACATCCTCTCTCACGCCTCCAACCAGATCGCTGAAGGCGAGGTGCTGCAACTGCTCAACTGCAACAACCCGGAGACGACCGAAGCGGAGTACATGAAGGTCATCTACCGCAAAACCGCCACCCTGTTTGAAGCCGGGGCAAAGATCGGCTCTGTACTGGTCGATGGAACGGCAGAACAGGAGGCCGCCATGGCCGACTATGGCCGCCACCTCGGCACCGCCTTCCAGCTGATTGATGATGTGATGGACTACAGCTCCTCCAGCGAAGAGATGGGGAAAAATGTTGGCGACGACCTGGCCGAAGGCAAACCGACACTGCCACTGATCCGCGCCATGGAGAGGGGAACCGCAGAACAGAAAAAGATCATCCAGTCTGCTATTGAACAGGGCGGGCTGGAGCAGATAGATGCCGTAACAGAGGCGATCAACGCCACCGATGCCATAGCCTATACAGCCAGAATTGCGGAACGCGAGGCCGACAAGGCCAAAGCGGCGCTTGAGGTGCTGCCAGCCTCCCCTTACCGGGATGCGCTGGCCTCATTGGTGGATCTCTCTGTCAAGCGCTCAAGCTAGATCGGAGTGTAGCTCAGCCTGGTAGAGCACTGCCTTCGGGAGGCAGGGGCCGGAGGTTCGAATCCTCTCACTCCGACCACCATGGATGGCGGAAGTGTCGATCATGCAGGAGCAGTTATCGACCGACCATCAGTGCAATACCTTTGATACCCGCGCTGCCGCAGAGAAGTGGGTCCGGGCAGTAGAGTATGAAATGGACCAGGGCATCTTCGTATCCCGGGCAGAAGCAGAATCCACCACGCTGCGGGAGCTGTTAGAGCGCTATAAGGAAGAGATCACTCCGCTGAAGAAAGGGGTCGCATCCGAGTCCGCCCGTATCCGTGCTTTCCTCAAGCATTCGCTTGCACACCGAATTGTTGCCAGTATCCGCGGTGTTGATATCGCTCGCTACCGGGATGCGCGTTTAAAAAAGGTTCTACCGGCCACCGTCAAAAAGGAGCTTGTGATCATCTCCCATCTATTTGAAGTCGCCCGCAAAGAATGGGGGATTCACGTCGCCAATCCGGTACGGGACATCAAACTGCCTCCACACTCCAAAGCCCGGGAACGCCGCCTTCAGACCGGCCACGACGGTGAGAAAAGCGAAGAAAGCCGACTGCTGGAAGCATGCAAAGGGGCCAAAAACCCATTCCTCCTCCCTATTGTTCACCTGGCGCTAGAGACTGCCATGCGCCAGGCAGAGCTGGTCAGCCTTCGCTGGGAGAATATTGATCTAAATCGCCGCACTGCCCACCTGCCGGACACCAAGAATGGAGAATCGCGTGACGTGCCACTGTCATCCATTGCTATCAGAGTTCTGCGATCACTCCCACGCGGCATCCACGGCCAAGTATTCCCCGGACTCACTACCGAGGCCGTCAAACGCGCCTATATCCGTGCGGTACGCCGGGCCGGAATTGAAGACCTCCATTTCCATGATCTGCGGCATGAAGCCACAACGCGCTTTTTCGAACTCGGTCTCAACATCATGGAAGTGGCCAGCATTACCGGGCACAAAGATCTGCGCATGCTGCGCAGATATACGCACCTCAAGGCAGAGGATTTGGCGAGGAAATTAGGATAGCAGGCAGTGTACCGCGAAATTAGGCCATTTTTTTCATGCCTAGCCAAGAATAGCCACTTGCAGACATCGATCAACCGATCCTACATGCTGACTAAACCGAGAATCTTATGCTATATTGTATTCACCCCATGGGTGAATATTAATCTGATACCTAACGTGCCGATCACTATGCCAAAAGGATTCTACCTTGATCGTTGTTTTCAGGACCAGACAGCTGGAACGCTGCTACAGAGAATATCGGAAGGCCGTTAAGGCGTATGGCGAGGACGCCGCGAAGCGATATATCCTACGCATCAACACGATCAAGCAAGCCAAGAATATCGAGGAATTGATAAGACTGCCCGTATTGCGATGTCATCCACTCAAAGGGGATCGGACTGGGCAATACGCCGTCAATATCACCGGATTCTATCGACTGATTTTTTCCCTTGAGGGTGAGATGCTGGAAATTGTCCACATCGAAGAGGTAAGCAAACATTATGGCGACTAACCAGGAAATCTATTCGGATCTTGCAGTACCGCCGGGGGTTTATTTGTCCGAGATTGCTGAAGAAATGAGCATGAGCCAGGCTGAATTGGCGCGACGCATGGGCCGGCCTGTCCAGGCAATCAGTGAGATTGCCAGTGGTATCAAGTCCATTACGCCGGATACTGCGCTGCAACTGGAGCAGGTGCTTGGTGTGCCCGCTCATATCTGGACCGGTCTGGAGGCAGAGTATCAGCTGACAAAGGCGCGAAGCAATGCAGCAGAACAGGTTGAACACGAAACCAATCTGGCTATTCACTTCCCCTACCCCGAAATCGCAAAACTCGGCTGGGTAAAGCCAACCCGCAAACGATCAGAAAAGGTGGTGGAACTGCGCCGATTTTTCGGTGTGGCCTCGCTACACAATCTGCCCGGTGTACGTGCCTATGCGCCAGCATTTCGCCAATCCACCAAGAGCAAAGCCTCGCATGAGGCACTGGTTGCGTGGTTGCGTGGAGGCGCACTGGAGGCTGACAAGATTGATACCAAGCCATTCGACCAGGCCAAGGCACGCGCAGCATTGCGAAAACTTCGCCATCTGACTCGTGAAGAACCTGGAGCCTTTCTGTCGGCACTCAAGCAGCAACTGGCGGAAGTGGGCATTGCGTTCGTACTACTGCCACGCTTTCCAAAAACCTATACCAATGGTGCAACCTTCTGGGCCAACCCGAACAAGGCTGTTTTAATGATGAGCATCCGGGGAAGCTGGGCGGATATTTTCTGGTTTAGCCTATTTCACGAACTGGGGCACATCCTGCTGCATGACAAGCGCCATACCTTCCTTGAAGATGGGCTTAACGACCCTAACTGGAAGAAACAGGAAGAAGAAGCCGATGAATTTGCCCAAAAAACACTCATCCCACCAGCGCCTTATCGAGCTTTTGTAAAGGCAGGACACTTCACTGCTGCAAATATTGCATCATTTTCCGATGAGATCGATATCGCGCCGGGAATCGTCGTTGGCCGGCTGCAGCATGATGGCCGGCTTCCTCTTAACCATCACATTCATCGGGCACGATATAAGTGGGCCAAATGATAACCTTCTCTACAACCTGAAAGGAAAGCAACTATGAGCAAAAAACCGCCCAAGCCATCTCGCCGAAACCCCGTTGCCAGATATGCGGCACGATTTCAGCGGGCATCTACATTCCGTGACCAAACCAAGTACCGACGCCACAACAAGCATAAAGGACGTGAGTCCTCACCAGTGTGCACTGTTCTCAGTGCATAGTGGTCAGGATTTACACTCGACAAGATACCGATATTCCATCCCACCAGAGCAGTAGATTAGCCCTGAGACCGGCCAACTTCAGCTCCAATTCGAAGCCAAAATAGCGCTGCCCAAGGGCCATCATGACGATGCCCACATTGGCAACCCCCCCATATCCATATACCCAGTAAACATGCCAACAGCATCTCTTACATCAACGGCAACCTCCCAACCACGGGGTTTAAACACGTTGAGTGCCGCCACGACACGGCTAAGCGTATGCCGACTGGTGCGATATGTGAGATGCTCCTCATACTCCTCATGAATCTTAGCCAGCAGTTCATTTCCATGATCTTGGATTACTGCACTCTGACATCTGGCATGGCATGGCCACCGATCTCGCCAGCCGGGACCACATCGCCGTCTATCCAACAATAGGCTGGTGGCGTGAACGGCATCATCTGAAACGCTACAACAAAAAAGTACGATATGCGCTTATTGTGTCGGTCATGACGCCGGAAACCGAGCTGGATATCTATAGATTGAGGTGCCTGTGGTTGTGGAGGTTTGATTTTTCATTCTCTGCGCAAAGAGATATAGAGCTTTTGCCTCCAAATCGCCCCGCGTCACTGAGTAGGCCCGCGAATAAGCCGGGTAGTCAAGAGTGTAATACAAAGGGTTGTTAGTTAATCTGCTGCTCATTCTGGACGTATCAAGAAGAAGCCGCCTCTGCTACATGCTGAATAGCATCCAGCACCTCCTTCACTTCCAGATCAAGTGTTTCGGCTTGAACAAATCTTGCTAGTTCGTGATAGTCAGTCTTACGCATGAGGTTGGGCAACCCTAGTTTCTCGAAGAACTTGTCGAACAATGGGTCAAGAAAATCATCTGTAGCCTTGATTTCCGCCCCCCAAGGTGATGGTTTCCCCAGTGTTTCAAAAGCCGTTTCAAATTCTGCGATCGTCCCTTTCATTAGTTTTCCCCATCGTTGAGCAAAGAGCGGGCCTTCCGATTCCCCTTCTGCGGTCGCTCTTGTCCAAGACAGTATCACCTCCCTGCCACACAGGTAGTTCTCAATTTCGCATTGCTGCCACATTCGCTGTTCAAGATTCGAGTTGCCTGGCAGGCTCTTAGCAAGGCGATCATAGATGGCGATCCCGGACAGATCGGGCTTCGCCTCCCGCAGACCGTGAAAATGATCCAGCGCCTTCATGGGCTGGTTTGCGACATAGTGAACGAATGGACGTTCGAGAGCCTCACTTGCAGGATGTTCGAGAACCTCGGCAAAGGCCCGAAGGATCGCAAGATCAGTGGAGCCTTCCAGGTAAAGCACCCACCCGGTCTCTTCCGCCTGATAGTATTGCTCATAGCCTATCTCTTTCAGGGACTTGAGTAGCTGGGAGCCTCTGTCGTCAATTCGGTGGGGTTTTCCCACGAATGCAATGACCATATCCCGATCTGCGGCCTCGTTGAGGATAACCTCGGAATGGCTGGCGGCGAGAAGCTGGTTGCCATACTGCCTGGCAGTGTCTGTCAGCAATTGGTATATCTGCCGCTGGCGTAATATCTCAAGGTGGGCATCCGGCTCATCCATGAGCAGCACCGACCCGGGATTCGCCATCATGTGAGCCAGCAGCAGAATGGTCTGTTGCAACCCGCGTCCGGATGATGAGATATCGAGTTGCACACCCCGGTCACGATAGGAGAGCATGATCTCTCCTCGTTCGGTCAAATAGCGCGGCTCATCCAGTTCCACGCCAAAGAATTTTTTGATCCTATCGGTCAGGTCAACCCATTGCTGTTCGCCATTCTCCCCCTCAAGTATCCGGTAACAGAGGTTTCTCAAAACCTCCGCAGTGCGTCCCTCACCCAGCCTGACATTGATCGCCCCGGCATCCAGCCGTGTCTCGACGGCAGTAAGACCAGACATGGGTGGTAGATAGGCAACCCGCACCCCCCGCGCCTGCTCGGGGACCGGCATACGTTCGGGATCCTTTTCCTCACTCAAACGTAAGGGCCGACAGTAGAAGGACTCCTCGTTGGCGTAATCGAACTCCAGACCGCATTCCCAGGCCCCACCGTTCGAAACCCCTTTGACGATGATGTCGATACGGATATTTTGGGTGCCCTTGCCCTTAACCGACTCCCGAACATGAAGGTTGCGCCAGAGCAGGTTGGCTGCGGGGACTGAGACCGCAATCAGGTCACGGCGGTTGATCGTCACGCCCTGACGTTTCTTTTTTGGCAGTGGACCCGTACCTCGCTTCTCGATCCAACGTTTGAGGCCGATGTCCCACAGCGCCAGGGCTTGCAACGCCGAGGTCTTGCCGGAGTTGTTCGGCCCGATCAGCACAACCCGGTCGCCCAGCTCGAAAGAGGCCTCTTCGAAGCCTTTGAAATTGCGGATGGTTATGTGTGTCAGCATGTTGGCTTAACCTGGTCTGGAATAAATGTTATCCACGAAGGGGACGAAGATTCACGAAGGTTTTTCATCATTCAGAACCCAACGGAAAATGCATGGTGTATGAGTGATTGAAAACTTGACTCAGCACTAGCCTGTGCCGCTTCCTGTTGGCCCATAATGGACTGAATGCCCTCTAATTGCGCTACAAAGTCATTTTGGAACTCTATCGGTGGCACCAGCACAGGAAAGTTACCGAGCTGTGTCTTGTTGATAGAAGCTATCCCGGTTGTCTGTTTTGCAATACGAAGAAAATATCCCTTTCCGTAATAACTACCGACAAGTGATCTCAGGTATTCCGGGAGAATCACTTCTCTGTTACATCGCACTTTGAACACATGGTTCTGGTGGAGACAGACATCGATTTCACCGTTCCATATCGCACCGCGACCGAGCTTGTCAGGGTCACCTCCCTCAGTCATCAGAAAATCGCCTGGGAGTACTCGGTATTTCTCTATTTCTATAGGTTTGACATGGATAGATTTAACCTTCGTAAGGTTCAGATGGCCATCCTGAACATTTGACACTGCCAAGTAGGGCAACTCTACAGTCTGATGCCCGTTCAGTTTTCGTCCCTTGGTTATACCTGACCCGATATGAGCTACTTCTTTGAGCGGTTTGATTATCCAGCCGTTTGGGTTCGCCACCGGGTCACCGAACATATCGACGAATAAGGCGGGGATCAGTTGGCGGGCGGTATCCTGAGCCTGTTTGCGCAAGCGGCGGATACCGTCGGCGCGTTTGAGGATGTCGATGATGCGGCGTTGTTCAGAAAGAGAGGGAACAGGAATCTGCACAGTTTCCATAAATTGCCTTGAGACTCTTTGCTGGCCTGCTGAACCAGTAAAGCTTGCTTTGGCCTGACATCGAAAACTTTCACGGCGAACAAAATAAAACACCCACTCTGGCAAAACCTCCGGTTCTGCACGCAGAACATGGAACTCTGTGGATCCAAATCCAAGACCATTGACTAGGTTAGTAGCAATAGCTGCCTTGCCATTCTCCATACAAGGGGTGATTTTGGCGAAGAGCACATCACCATTTAAGAAATGGGTGTAGCCTTTTGCGACCTCAGAATATGGCCGGATATCCGGAGCCTGTATGGACCCAGTTTCTTCATCAACTACCGTCATCGGCACAAAAGTAACTTGTGTGTCTGAATCAGGCTTTGCATCCTTTGGAAGTCTAGGATTGATTTGACATACCTCCCCCAGAGGTTGATGTGCCACATTTGCGCGGCATAACTGATAAGCGGCCGCCTGTTTCTGAGCACAGATCATGATCCAACCTCGCCCAGCACCTCGCGAAGCCCCTCAATTTCCTCCACTATCTCCGATTCTATTGCTGCCAATTCATCCAGCAACTCAAGCGGGGCACGATGCTCAACCTGAGCTTGCACCAACGGACGGTAACGCCCCGCCGATAAGTTATACTCATTAGCTTTGATATCATCAGCAGTGGCAAACCACCATTTTTCAGCCCACTCTTCGCCTTCCTTGCGCCTGCCCCATTTCATCCAACATGCTTCACAATCCTGGTAGGCGGCAACCAAGCCAGGTAAATCATCGTCATCAATAGGGGCATCGTGCTTGGCATCAAGTTTATAGCCATCGTTATCGGCATGGAGGAACAGCACCTTGTCAGTGCTGCCACCTTTCCTAAATATCAGCACAGAGGTCTTCACGTTGGAGTAAGGCTGGAAGGTACCGCTCGGCAAAGAAAGCACAGCTTCCACCGTATTGTTCTCCAACAACTGACGGCGCAGCTCCTTGTGGGCACCGGTAGAGCCGAACAGCACACCCTCAGGCACAATAACACCACAACGGCCACCCTTACCCCTGGCCCCTCTTCTGGAGCTAGTAGGGGAGCGTAACGAGTCCATCATGTATTTGATAAACAGGATCTCTGTGGCGGTGGTGGTACCCACCTTCACGTCATCGACGATGCGGTCCTTGTCGATGCGACCGGAAAACGGGGGATTGGCAAGGATGACGGCGTAACCTTCCTGCGGCAGGCCGAGATCTTCTTTCTGTTGAGCATCCAGGGTGGTGGTCAGAACGTTGCGGCGGCGGATGCGCACGTGGGGCAAGCCGCGCAGGGTCAGGTTCATGGTGGCGAGATGGACCATCTTGGGGTCCACGTCGTTGCCATAGAAGGTCTTGCTGCCAAGAATGTCCCACTTTGCGGCGGAGAGCTTGTCGCCGTGTCCGCGCTTGATCTTTTTGCCATCCAGCTCAACTTCCTCGATAGCATTGGGCGAGGAGTTCCGCAGCCGGATATGGTCATAGGCGGCAACCAGGAAACCTGCGGTACCGGCAGCCGGATCATATACCGTCTCACCGATTTGCGGATCAACCATCTGCACGATGGCGCGAATGACATGCCTTGGCGTGCGGAACTGGCCCAGTTCACCGGCCTGACTGATCTGTTTGAGGACATGTTCGAACAGGTCGCCTTTAGTGTCGGCATCGGCCTGATCGAGGCGCAGTTCATCCACCAGATTGATCACCTGGGTGAGCACCGTGGGATCATCGATACCGAGGCGGGCGCCATCCATGAAATTCACGGCGCCGTTGCTGGCCACCTCGGTATGAAAAGCAAACACTTCATCACGCAGGAAACACACCAGGTTCTCACCGCTTAGCGCCTTGGCCCAGACAGACCAGCGCAACCGGTCGCGGGAGATCGTCTTCTGTCCTTCTTTGGGCGCGTTGAGGGGGTTCTTGAGCGCCCACCGGCCATCATAATAACTGGTGAACGACTGCTTGGTGATGCGGGCACGGCTGATATTCTCTTTGTCCCGGCCTTCGCTGAGGTAGAAGTAAAACAGGAATGCCAACTGTTCGGCGTTATTCATAGGATCGGGATAACCGCCGCCATAGAGGTAGTCGCGGATCTGCTCGATCTTCTGTCGGATTTCAGGGGTTAACGGCATTGTGGTCCAGTTGTGTCAGGGGTTAAGTGGTTTTTGTTCGTTATGGACTGTTTCGCCATATGCAAAGAGGGCTTTGTTCAGGCTCTTGATTGTTTTTGCCAATTTGTCCTCAGTGCCAAATGACTGCATAGCACGCTGCATACCGCCGATATTGGAGAATGGTGGCACTACAAAGTGGTCAATCGTGAACTCTTCCAGGGTGTCGGCATTGGCCTTGATGTACTCACCCACCGTCAGCAGCAACCGCTTCATGTCGGAGTTCAGGTGTTTCTGGCCGCCCATCCAGGCCTCGAACCGGGCACCCCGCAGGGCGGCCTTTGCTTCATCGGCATCCATGAAGACAAAATTGCCATTGTCATCAATGGTGACCCATTCCCGTGTGGAAGGATCAATGTGGTCATCGACATCAAGGGGCAGCAGCGTTCTGGGTTCATGCCGGGTTCGTGGCTTGGCCTCTTTGATGAACCCACCTTCCGGCATGGTTTCGTCATCATCGTGGTAGTCGGTCACACCAACAAAGTCGAACAAGGTAAAAAGAGATTTACCGGGGGACTTGCGCGTACCGCGTCCGCGCATCTGTCGGTAGAGGATCACCGAGCGGGTGAACCGGGCCATGATCAGGTTGACGACCTCAGGCGCATCAAAACCCGTATCCAGCATGTTCACGGAGACAAGTATCTGTGGAAAGCGCTCTTTCTTGAATCGTTTGATCTTGGTTGCGCCATCCACACTGTCTTCCTTGCCGCAACCCGAGACCACGAAATCAGCATAACGTACATCCGGTGAAGGTTTTTCGTGCGCAAAAGCCTCATCAAACATCTGGGCTAGTGTCTCAGCATGGCGCTTGGTGACGGCAAAGACGATGGTCTTGCCAATGAGTGGCTTGCGCAATCTGCCCGTGTGGTCTGTGTAGCCCTTTTCCATTACCTGCTTATATTCGCGCACAATGGCGCGGTTACGCTCGGGAATGGTGAACTTGCGCTCCAGAGCATTGGGATCAACCTTGATGGTGTCACGGTCTGCGAAGAGTTGGGTGAATTCCTCTTTGACCTTTGGTGACATGGCAGACCAGTCCAACTCACTCTTTTTGACCTCGAAACCATCCTCGGCTGCCGTCTTGATTGTCTGTGCCTTGTAAATTTGGTAGGGGACGAGGTAGCCTTCATTTACCGCATTGCGTAGGGCATACCGGTAAGTCGGTTCACTAACCCCAAAAAAACGTAATGTATCCCGGACGAACTCCAGGTCTTCTTCATCACCAGTTTCTATATTGCTGGTGAATGGAGTAGCCGTCAGACCAATCTGGATACCATCGAAGTATTTGAGGATACCGCTCCACTTGCCGTAGATGCTGCGGTGGCATTCATCGGTGATGATAAGATCAAAATATCCCGCTGAGTAATCGCGGTAGATATTGATCATGCTCTGGAGGGTGGTGATGGTGATGAGTTTCTCGTCCTGGAAACGGCGGCCGGTACGCAGGACATAGCAAGGAAAATCAGGCAGGTGCTCATTGAAGGCATCTTCCGTCTGCTTGGCCAGGGTAATGCGATCTACCAGGAACAGAACGCGAGTAGCGTTACTTGCCTCAAACAGACGTTTGATGAGCGCCGCGGCGGTGCGTGTCTTACCGGTGCCGGTAGCCATCTCAACCAGCAGTTTTCGCCGGCCGATATTCATCTCTCCACACAAGATATCAATGCACTCTTTCTGGTAGTCCCGACCGGCAATCCGTTGGTCGATTGGCTTGCTCAGTGGATCGACTCGAACCTTGCGCTTGGCCAGACGGCGTTCGATATCCCCCTGTTTAAAAAAGGTACTGACAGGGTGCGGGTAGGCCTCATTGCGGTAGTCCCAGAACAGGATCTCTTCACCATTGGCAAGGAAGATATAAGGTACATCATCCAGTTGCTCAGCATAGGCCCGCCCCTGGTCTGCCGCCTCCTGAAGGTTAACAGCAGCCCGCTTGGCCTCAACTACCGCCATCGCCCGGCCGTAGCGGTCACTCAGGACATAATCAGCGAACGTGCCGTCTGGCAACTTGTACTCATAACGCACACTCTGACCATCAGTGAGATTCCATCCGACATCCTTGAGTTGCGCATCGATTACAACGCGGGAGAAGGCTTCCTTTTTGTTGCTATAGTCGCTCATTCACAACCCCAATACCGATTGAAGCTTCTGAAGTGACTCTACCCGTTTCGCTTTCTTCATCTTCTGAATATTGATCAGCTTCCATTGAAGCGCTGGCAGTTGGTCGATACCTGCCATTGGCATAAGATCCCATGCCGGTTCCCCATACTTTATTGAAAGCAGAAATTTCTTCTCATTCTCTGTCATCGCTTTCTTGATTGTTTCAATGAGCCTTTTACGGACTGCAATCAGTTCATCGTACTCAACTTCTTCTATCGTCATTCCAACAAATTCTTGCTCAAATACTTGGCGAAAATCTTTTTTGTTAGGGTTGAGCAATTCACTCATCGGACGGTTGTGACTTGCAAGATACACGATGAATGCGCTTCGAATCTCATCGGTAATGCCTTCATTATCCATCAGCACTTTAATATCAAAAAGGTCACGTGGATGCTGGCGATCCAGTGCCGCACAGAGCTTGCCGCCATAAAGGTCTGCAAATGCCGCTGTGTTTATTGAAGCAGACAGTTCAAACAGCTCCTCGGCCCGCACACTCAGTTCCCGTTCCTCGGGAGGATATACTGTGCCACGTAGCACCAGATTCGGCTCAATTTTGATCGTAGCCTCACCTGTGCTTACGAACAGCTTGGAAGCGTGCTCCGCACTTCTTGCGATACTTTCCTGCACAGCCGCTTCAGGCATGGTTTTGCATATGCCGGTAGCAATACGGTGCAGAGCTTGGCCGATATTTGCCAATGCCATGTCGCGTGGCTCCAGCGGCAACCAAGTCAGATCGATATCAACTGATAGTCTCGGCATGTTGCGTACAAAGAAGTTGATTGCCGTGCCGCCCTTCAGCGCAAAGCATTCTTCTGCTGCCACATGGGGCATGACCCGCAGCATGAGCTGCGCCTGTTTGAAGTAAGGACTCTCCTTCATGCCGAATGCACCGATTCCTCCAGACTGAAATCCATATCAGGAACAGTAATTTTGTATTTTGCATCAAATCGTCCACCTCTGACGATCATGCGCTTACCTTTTCCGAAGTCCACCTGCGACAGATTCAGCTTTCTAACCCAGGCATGATTGTGGTTTTCCGCGAGAAACATGAACAACCGTTTCACTTTCACAGACCGGCATTGCTCCAGCAGTGACTGAACCAGGCGTGGGCGCAGGGTGGTCATGCTCTCCATGAGCAGGCTCGCTTCTTCGAAAGTTTCCTTTCCGGGCACCAGATGCAGAACTTCCATCATGGCACGTTCCGGGGCTGAGAGGATGACGCTCCAGGTGCCCAGTGTCGTCGTGGTGAGACCTGCATCCGGGTCATCAGCAAACAGCTTTGTGGTGACGTAACGAAGCTTGGCTCCCCAGTCATACCGGGAAAACCAGGCGGGCAACCGGGTGCCGGGGCTACCGAATAGCGTCACGGATCCACCTTGCCCCAGCGGCAGGAAATGCGCATATCCCTGCATCTGCAATGCCGTTTTGGCACCCACATGGATGGGAAGCTTCACCTGTTCCTGAAGGGCGTAGAGTCCACCGGTCCATTCGACGGTATCGCCGGCACGTATGTAAGCACCCTGGCCGATGCGCTCTATCCACCCGCTTTTTTCATATTCATGCAGCAGCTGCTGGTACGCCCCCCGGCCCTCCAGCCAGCGGGACACAGCAACAGTGCCCTGGGACCAGGCCCTGAGCAAGCGGTTTAGTTTAGTACGGGGTTCACCAGACATATTTGTGAATCTAGCGTAAAATCAAACCTTGTGCAAGTTTCGTTTTATACTTATATAACAAATTAAACTTGTTGAATTGAATGTAAATAGAACTAATGGATGCCCCTCAATCACAAAGCCATTGCCCATAGAGCTGTGAATTTCCCTGCACACATTGATACCGAAGCATTATTCCCCGAAAGCCCACACTTAGCTCGGAGCTTTCATGCTTGATTATCAGGAACCATTCTTCCAGACTGGAAGTCAGTATTATCAGTTTGAGAGAGCGTTTGCGGCTTAGCTCTATAATCAAGTCGCGCCCTAAAGTCTATCAGACTCCGATAGCGCCCAGTTGCGGACGAGCAGCGCCTGACCGGTTTTGTGCTCCCTGCAAAACCGGCATACGCCACATCCTTGTGGTTAACCTGCCAGTCGTGATCACCCTAATGGGTGTAAGCGCAGCATTTCTTAAGGATATGAGATGCTTTTCTATCGAACCCCGCACTCTGCGCACCAGCCTCAGCGCAGGTAGACTTCCACGATATCACCTCGGAAATGGCCAAGCTCCTGGCTGACGATTTCTCGCGCCGGATGGTACGACTTTCCCAGCCCTTGCAGTTCCCTCATGCGTTCCTGGGCATAGCTGTGGCGCAGGCCGTGGGCACCATGGGACCAGCCCAAGGCCCGGATGGAGGCATCGCTAAAGGATTTACTCCAGGCATTGCCGCCACCGATACTGTAGTGCTGTTTATAGGAGATTCCCCGGTCACTGACTGAACACGGGCTCTCAAAGCGGCACACCTCCAACCTGGTAGCCAGATCACGCGGGATCAGAACCTCGCGGCGCAGCCCGCCTTTGCCGGTCACAATATAGCGCTCGCCCTCCCGATCCAGGAATCGTTCCCGACTCCAGTGCCGATGTTTGGATGCCTGGGCCTCACCCAGACGCTGCAAGGTGAGTAGTTCGTGGGCACGCAGACCAGCATGCCAGGCTACTTCAGTAGCCAGGGCATTCTTTTCACTCTGGTGGGTGGCAACCAGCCGGATCTGTGCGGGTGTGTAGGCCCGGCTGTGAAGTTCGGCCCTGGTCAGCACCTTCTCACGCTCCAAGGTGCCCTTGCCGGTGATGAACTCCAGGGCATTGCGGTCGGCATCAAGCTGCTTCTGGCCGATGCCCTGGGCAACACGATCAGTGAGATACTGTTGGGCGAGTTCAGGTGTGAACGCCTTCAGGTGGCGCAGATCGGTATATCCCCTGGCCCATTCACCGGCCTGTTTCAGTGCTGTGACATATTTTCTGAAGGTCGCCAGGCTGTGGATCTGGCCGGTGGGTTGGCTGCCCTTGGCACCGCTGGCCCGCTTGGCTTCGTGCCGACTGGTGAGGCTCAGGTGGGCCTTCAGCACAGCCCGACCCTGAACCTCCATCGGCTTACCCTTGCCGAAGCGCACCATGCTCAGGTTTCCGGATGCTGCCAGCGCTTGAGGGCGCGCCAGACAGTGGTGGGATGCACTCGGGTCCGCTTGAACCTGCGCAGCCATAGAGCAATGTCGTGGCTGCTGGCTCCGGCTGCAGCCAGTGCCTCAATCTCGGCGCGATAGCGGTCAAGGCGTGAACGCGCAAGAGTCTTTCTGCGGGCAATCCGGCGTAGGCAGCGCACCGCAGCAAGCTGGTTTCGGAGTTCCTCATCCACCATGAGGAATCTCCCAGCAGCCAAAGCTGCTCAGCGCCATGCACTGCAACCACCCATTGCGTGGTGTGTATTGCGTCCATCGTGGAACAGCCCAGCAAGAACCGGCCCGCGCTCGGTGTGGCAACAGCCTCACGGAGCGCGGGCGTGCCCGCGGCTTTCCGACGGGATCGTGCGCCAGAGGACCAATCCTACCGGCAGAAAACCTGGCACAGCCTGCAAAATGCCGCACCCTCATTCGGCCTTCCCTCCACTGCCTTGAGCTTTGCGCCGGATGTCAGCCAACTTGCGTACCAGGGGATTGCTGTCGCCAGTTACAGTAGCAATCCTGTCAGCTACGGCCTTTTTGTGGGCGCTCTCGCTCCGCTCTCTGGCGGCCTCGGTCTGCCGCCGGCATTTGCGTTTTTCGGCCACTTTTAACGCCACCTCAGGTGTGAAGTCGCCCTGGTATGCCCGATCAATCAACCCGCGCAGATAGGCCAGAGGCGAAACACGGATGGTGCCGGCCGCCATGCGACCGGCAAGTTCATCCAAGAGTTGCTGTGCCATCTCAACAGAAAGAGCAGCGAGCTTTTTTCGTACCTCCTCCCTTTCAGAGGCCGACAAACCCTTGGGATATTCCAATTCAAAAAAATCCCCACCACCTTTCGCTGACACCATCTCGACTGGCGCAATCGGTTTGGCCTGAACCTTCTGTGGTGGTGGTTCTTTTTTGGTTCTACTGGTGGTTCTGGGGGTGACACCAGTGTCATGGGGACCCTGGCATCCTTGTCGGGGTGGCCTGACACTGCTGTCAGGGGGTGGTGACAATTTGTCACCACCATCCAGCAGCAGCTTATAGCAGTTAGAAGAACAGGAGCCATTGCCACGGTAACGCGGTTCAGAAACTATCTTCCTACGAGCAACCAGGATTCGCATGATCCGCTGCACGGTACGGATAGAAACATTACACTTTGCCGCCACTGTCGGCACGCTGGGCCAACAAATGCCGTCATCATTAGCGGTTTCAGACAATGCCACCAAAATAAATTTTTGGTTAGATGGGAGATCCTGTCGCCAAGCCCACTCTAAGACTCTGTGGCTCATGAGCGTCGCACGTGGGATTTTTGTTTGGTGGATCGTCCACGGCGCCTGGGGGTTGGGTTATAACTCAGCGGGTCAACAACTGTAACAGTGAACTGCTCCAGCCATTCATGTACTGCCTTGCAAGGCCAAAGCCGGTTACGGCAACCCGGAGGCTGAATACGCGGCGGCAGAGGATTACCGGCACATAGCTTGTTGCGCAGACGCCCGAGCGATATACCCAGCAACCCGGCGACTTCCGTATCGGTGTAATACACCCCTTCCCACAATACCTGTTCTGTAGTCACATCTGGTCTCCCATGAAAACCTATCGATCTTTAGTGACCACAATAGATATCACGAGGTTTTAAAGGGCATCTATAGAAAACCCTCCTATCCATTTCCGAGGGTTTTAAAGGGAAAGGGCAAAAGCGAAGGAAAGGGGTGCCACAGGACTACACAGGATTTGTCACAATTTTGTCACACCAGCAACGTAATTCAGCGTGACCTGGCCTTATCGACAAACAGCCTATGTTATTGTTATTTAATGTGTTATTTTGTAAGTTCTTGATACTAAAAGAGTGTGATTTTGGGTTCGGGAGGCAGGGGCCGGAGGTTCGAATCCTCTCACTCCGACCACCATGGATGGTGGAAGTGTCGATCATGCAGGAGCAGTTATCGACCGACCAATAGAATCAATGACTTATAACCGTTGAGGATCAATGCCAGGGCTTCCTGCCAACTATTTGTCACACTCGTTCGCAACCGAAAGGAGTGTGGCATGGCAACCTTTATCCGAGCGCCTGGATGAACCACTAAGGCGCAGGAAGCCAACGATATATTTCGTCAACTCAATGAGCGACCTTTTTCATGAAGGGGCACCTGATGTCTTTATTAGGCAAGCCTTTGAGGTAATCAAGCAAACACCTCAGCACACCTATCAGATACTGACCAAGCGGGCAGATAGGCTATCTAAATTCTTCCAATCATTCGAGGCGCCAAAGAACGCTTGGCTCGGTGTGTCTGTAGAAAACAGAGAAGATGGGCTGCCAAGAATTGATGAACTGCGGAACACTCCGGCGCATATCCGCTTCCTGTCTGTGGAGCCACTGCTTGAAGACCTGGGAAAGATCAATCTGCACGGAATTCATTGGGTCATCGTCGGTGGCGAATCCGGCCCCAAGGCCCGCCCTATGAAACAGGAATGGGCAATCAACGTTCAGCACCAGTGTGAACGGCAAAACGTGGCTTTCTTCTTCAAGCAATGGGGTGGTTGGGGAGCCGACGGCAGGAAACGGACGAAGAAACAGAATGGCAGATTGCTCATGGGGAAAACATGGGATGAAATGCCAGCGGGAAGCGGTACAAATGTAGGTGCGAATTTATTCGCATAGCTACCCCACCGTTAAATTCATGCGAATAAATTCGCACCTACAACGTCCTGAACGTATTACTCTGACATCCTCACAAAACGTCTAAAATCTTCCAAACGTCGTGATTCATTGATCTCGTCATGAGGAATCAGCAGGTACCCCCATGGCTTGCCGCCATGATTCTCAGAGTATTCTGAGGCATACTGACACCATTTCGCTGCCGCATCGGCCTTGGCCAGCACCTCGGCATCCATAAGGTCACCGCGCGCCTTGATTTCCACCATGTAGATCACGCTGTCAGTCTCAGCCACAAAGTCCGGCACATACTCTGGCTGCTCAACACCATACTTGTAGAAGATCTGAAACTGCCTTTTCATAGGCCGGAACCATTTATCGGCATCACGCCCCAGAATTACGGCAAACCGGCGTTCAGTGTCAGAGTCGAATTTCTGTAACGGATAAAGGCACTTCTCAAAGCCGCCAAACAGCATTTGTTTGATACGGCTTTTATCCTCCACCGTTTCCCGGAAGTGATGCAACGGATGCCTGGCCGAGGCCGTGTAGTTGCAGGGCTTCAACGCGGTAAAGCCGCAGCTTACCTGTACTTCGTAACCTGATGCCTTCTCCCAGAAGTGCTCCATCATTTGAGCGTGGATATTCTCGGCAATCAGGCGCCGTTCATGATCCAACACCGCCCTTGCCTCATCCTCTGACAGATAGCTCAGCAAGTGCCGCACCATCTGGCCGGCGAGATCGTAGAGCAAATCGGCATGGGCTATATAGTCGATATCGTCATAGTCCACCAGGGCATAGACGATGTAATCCTCCAGCCGCCGCTCGATAATGCCTACTTCCGAGGCCAGCCTCTCCTGCTCATTGGTTCGCAGGTTCTGGATAATCAGCTCCCGGTCGGCTGGCTGGAGATGCAGGCCGCTGACATCCAGGGTAAATGGGTCGAATCCAACCGTGACCTCGCCGGTGGGGACCACGGCAATGCGCGGGATGTCGATCATTTTAGTAGTGACGATCTCGGCTGTCTTGGCAATCACCGACGCCAGATCCACGGCCTCCTGCTCCAGCAACTCTCCTTGAGCCGGGGTCAGACGTTCTTTCACCTGGGCGGCAATGATCTGCTGCACCTCAGGCTTCAACAGAGCAGCGCTGTTGGGCACCTCCTGCTGCCGCTTTTCCAGCCCCTGAATCACATCCATCACGGCACGGGCTGCCTGTTTTTCCGCCTCAGTGGAAAAAACGGGCGCGGCCAGCTCTTCCGGATGCAGTTCGTAGTGGTCTCCACCCGAACCAGTAACCTCCGGCTCGCTCAGGCCCAGGGCCACCTCAGCAGCGGAGCCAATCTGCACGCTCACCACGCCTTCATCCCGGTCTGGCGTCTCAAGGATCACCTGCTTGAGGCGGATCGGCGAATCGCCCCGGTTGGCTTCATCGATGATCTCCTGAAACCGGTCGTGGGCCACAATATTCAAGCGATCCACTACATTGACACCGGTGCGCTTGCCGTAGGGCAGGCGCAGGCCGCGGCCGATGGACTGCTCGATCAACGTCCGCGCATTGGCGGCACGCAACGGTACGATGGTGTAGAGGTTGGTCACGTCCCAGCCCTCCTTGAGCATGTTGACGTGAATGACAATCTCGGTCGGCTCGCCCTCGCTCTCTACCGCCAACAGCCGCTCGATCATCTCCTCTTCCGCCTTGCCGGTCCTGCTGCTGTCCACCTGGATCGCCTTATCGCGGTAACGGCCCTCGAAGAAGGCGTCAGACTGGATCAGCGCCAGCAGCTGCGAGGCGTGAGTGGTATCGCGGGCGATCACCAGCACGAAGGGCTTAACCGTCTTCACGCCATTCTGGCGCACATAGGTCATCAGCTCCACCTTGGTGGCCTCGTGCAGGCGAATGCCATCCTCCAGCTTGATCTTTTCGATCTCCTCCGGCGTATGGCGTTTGGCATCAAAATCGCGCTGAGTGACCGCTGCCGGTTCCTTGACAAAGCCATCCTCCATGGCACGGGCCAGGGGGTAGTCCATCACCACATTCTTGAAGGGCACGGGTCCGCGACTGGATTCCACGAAGGGGGTGGCGGTCAGTTCCAAGCCGAACAACGGCTTCAACTCATTGATAGCGCGCACCCCCGCACTGGCGCGGTAGCGGTGCGACTCATCCATCAGCAGCACCAGGTCGGGCAACTCGGCAAGGTAATTGAAGTAGCTGTCTCCCAGGTACTCCGACAGGCGCTTAATACGCGGACTCTTGCCACCGCGCACCTCGGAGTTGATCTTGGAGATATTGAAGATGTTTACTGTCACCGGCGACAGCAGGCTCAGAGTGCCTGCCCGCTGCTCGTAGTTGTCCCCGGTGACAATCTCCGGCGGATAACTGGCAAACTCGGCAATGCCCTTGAATACGTACTTAGGCGTGTTAGGCGTAAAGTCGGCGATCAGCTTGTCATAGATGGTCAGGTTGGGTGCAAGCACGAAAAAGTGCTTGAAGCCATGTGCCAGGTGCAGATAGCTGATGAAGGCCCCCATCAACCGCGTCTTGCCCACGCCAGTGGCAAGCGCAAAACAGAGCGATGGAAACTCCCGCTCGAACTCTTCCAGGGTCGGGAACTCCGCCATCAGTGCCGACAGCACGGCATTCAGATCACGCTCGTGGCTAAGCATATCCGGTGCAGCGTCGATGGCCAGGGCCAGTTTTTCCAGTGATTCAGACTGGGGCGGGCGTAGAGAAAGACGGCCGGTAATGGCGTTGAAGATTCGGTGATTCATGGTTTCCACCTCATAACCGCGCCACCTTTCCGCAGGGAACCGGCAAATTTGTCGCTCACCGGTTGCCAACAACAGCCGTTGTTGATCGTTTTTATTATATTTTGATTGTCAAAACGGATTTGTGTTGCATGAGTGATCATCAAAAGGCATCCCGTCCTTCGGCAATATTCAGAAGTGCCCAACGATCTATCATGGTTCATCCTCAACTGGCGACAGTGCTGCGTAAATCGTCAACTGCAACTCGACATCATCCAGATTTCTGTAAGCTGGTTCGCGGCCTGATAGTTTTTCGCTCTCCTTGAGGATAATATCTACCCCTGCTCCACGCCGATCCATGAGGAACTCGCGTTGGAAGCCCGATTCCCGCACCGGGAAATAGCGCGCAAAGATGCTGGAAATAACCTCATTTCTCGGAATCGAGACCTCACTCATGGCATCGATACTCAGGGAATTCGGCAACGCCCCCGGTGAATACAGCTCCAGCCTATCAGCAAACAAGTGCAAGCGAATGCGGGCGTTTGCCATGGAATAATCGCGGTGAGCCACGGCATTGACGATGGCCTCAAAAACAGCACGCAGGCTGTACTGCGGTTGATCGATACGCCCCAGCGCCTTCGCTGCCGACACCCGCATGTGGCGCTTCACGAATTCAAAGGCATCCCAAATCTGCTGGCTGATAGGTCCACCAAAATCCTTGGCATCCAGTTGTTCGGCGGGATCGTTCTCAGCGCCCCGATAGACCACAGCCTGTATATAGGCCGATGGCATCCAGTACACTGGTTTCACCGTGCCCAACAGTACACCAGCAACACTCAGATTGGTCTCATCTTCATTTTTTGCAATCAGATGTAGGCGTCTTAGCTGCACCTCCACATTCCCCTCGCCTTCACGGAGAAACGTGCGCACCAGCAAGGGATCCAAATCGGTTGGACAGGAATTTGGTACGGCTTGCTCTTCGAAGCGGATCAGTCGCACCTGACTGCGCTGCTGAAACAGCCGTGCCAACATTTCCGGGGCCATTTCGCGTTTGGCATGCCCGGCCCGCTTGAAATAGCCGTTTGCACTTTTGTGAACCCAGAGACTGCGGGGTACCGTCACTAGAATAACTGGCTGCAAGGCGCCCGTACTATCAGGCAGTTCCAGATGACGGGTTACCACATCGAGCGGAGGATTCATGCGATCCTGGCAAATCGCCGTGATCCACGCCTCAACCGCGTCCAGGTGTTGAAATGGAATACCGATCACCTCGCGGGATTTGTCATCCACCCCGAGAACAATCGTACCCCCAGCAGAATTGGCCATAGCCGCTAACTCATCCGACAGGCTGTCGGGATGGGGATCAGACACCTTACCAGCTCCGCGCATCACCACCCGCTTGAGCTCCAGTGTCGAATCCTCGCCCAGACGGATACGACTTAGCCACGCCTCAATATCTGTCATGACTTACCCTCCAGGTCCTTCAGGATTCGCTTGTAGCGTTGGCGGAACGCCTCTTCACCACCTTCCATGACGCGGCAAATATCCTTTCTGATCCTTTGCTCCTGGAGGCCACCAGAGGAGGCTAGATTGATCTGTCCACCGGAGAAGCCCATGGTCAATACCAGTTCCGCATCACCATTCACGACAATATTGGCGTTATGCGTTACGATCACCAACTGCCGCCGGGCCTTGTTTTTGCGTAACTGGGCTACCACCAACTGCGATACGAGGGCGTTGTCCAGATCATCTTCCGGCTGATCCAGCAACAACGGCTCCTCGCCGTGGACCAACAAGAACGAAAGCATGGCCGCAGTCTTCTGGCCGGCGGAGGCTTGCTGGATGCTCTTGTAACCGGAATCTGCACTCGGGCGGTATTCCAGACGCACTTCATCTTCTGGGAACCACCAAGCCAGTTCATCGAAGGCTTCCGGTGGTAGCGCCTTCAGACGCTTGATCAGACTGCCGTGCAAAGTCGTGCGTAGCACCTGCTTGCTGCCGGACTCGAGATCCAGACGCATACTCTGCAAACGCTCACCGACACTCGCCGCCACGTCGGGATCCGTTGCATCCCAGAGGATACCGCTTGGATTCTCGTCTGTTTCATCCTTTTGCCATATCTCCTTGTGTTGGGCATTGTCCGATAGGCGAAGAATATCCCGGAACGAACCAACCGCACCCTGGGCATCAGCCATACTCCGAAGAGTGACTTTCAACATAGCATTCTGCGCGAAGAGTTCGTCGACGAATTTTTTGCGGATTTTGGTCAGTTTTTCACGACACTCGTACAAACTGGTTCCAGCGTGATCAGCCGTTTGTTCCGCCTGTTCCAGCTGTGTTTCATAACCTTTGAGTTGCTCCAACTGCTTGCGCAGCTGCTCTTCGGTGGCAACAGCAATCGATGCCTCCTGGGCGCTGTGAATGCCCTCTGCCTTCAGGCGTTCTGACTCTTTCCTGTAGTTTTCGATATGTGTCTGATTTTCTTTATACCAAGTACTTTCTGTTCTTGCCGTTGTTGCGTTCTCAAGTGACTGCTCCATTGTTGCGATGGCTTGTGCGATCACGCCATATTGCTTGACCAATTGGGCCTTTAACGCGAGGGCCGCATCACGGGCCTCCTGCTCTGCCGCAGTTTGAGGCTCGAAATCGGTCAACTCCGTCTCCGGCAGGTGCGCAGCCTGCTCAATGCCGGAGCGTAAATGCGCGATATCTTCGGCAAGCAGTCGTTGAAAATCTTCCAAGGCTCTTTTTTGCCGCGTGGCGTGTTGATACGCCTTAAGCAATGGTCCGAAGTTTGAATTCCTGAACACAAGGGCTTTTCGGCTGGCCTCCTTGCACTCCAGTTCCAGCGCAGGTTTTTTTGCCAGTTCGGCTTTCAGTGTGCGTACCCGGTATCTCGCTTCCAGCAGAGCCGCTTTTTGCTTGCCGAATTCCTGCTGCCAGATTTCTTTTTGTTCCCTAATAGAATCGTCAATATATTCCAGAAGCGCCTGGGGATTGTTGGCGATGGCAAGGATCTGCTTTTGGCTGAAAATCTTGATGGGAAAAGCCGCCCGAGCGTGTTCCACATCCAACCCTGTTTCCTGCCAATTCTGTCCGTCTTCATCCCAACGCCTAACACAAATGGTGGATTGATCATCAGCGGATGAACGCCACCCATATTGGAGTAGTTCAGCATGCTCTCCTTGCCCCCTAATTAGCTCCACGGTAATTTTGGAATCTGGTAACATCATCCCCGGCTGATCCCGCCGACCGTGCTTCTGCCGAAAGCTTTCAAAGGCATTCAAAATTTCCGACTCGCTGCCTAGTTTCTGCAACTCGTAGTCGCGCCCCAAAGCCAGCCGAACGCACTCCAAGACCGTGGACTTACCGCTGCCGCGCCCGCCGATGATAGCGTTGTATGCGGGGTTAAACCGAAGCACCAAGGGATCTCGACGTAGGTGGAGATTCTCCAGCGTTACCGAGCGAATCCATTGATGGGGCAAGGGTTGCGGATCACCTTGTACCTGATCATTTAGCCGAATGGCCGATTCCGGGTCGAGCAGGGCTAGTTTCAGACCATCGAAATCGGGGGCCGACATCTTGACCCAGGTGAAGTGCGCAGCAACCTTAGCTGTGGTGTGCGCATCCGAACCAATGATGCAGGCCAAATGCTTGATATCGCGCCTCAGCTGACAATGTTGATAGGCATCGCCCTGAGTATCCTTGACCTCCAGTGCATCCAGCTTGCCCTTACCCAGAATGGCCTCGATACTGCGCTGTGACATTGTTGGTTTGAAACAATCTTCCTCGTTCCGGCCTCCATAAAAAAGACCGTTTTTTTTGTCTACATGCGCCGCAATTGCCACACCGCCCAACTCATGAATGGCATCAATCACAGTGATGGCGCTTTCATCGAACATCTGCTCATGATTATCCTTGTCAGGATTCGATTTATGCAGCTTTCCATGTAACAGGCCATCAAGTTTTGCCTTCAGGGTTTGTGGGCCGAACAGTGCCAGAATGTGCAAATTCTCCGAGGTGGTGATCTCGACGCCGGGAAACAGGGTCAGTTTGCGGTAGCCGTCCGGTTTGTTGTCTTCCAAATCCAGTGCTTCTAAAACCGTTTGTAGTTCTTCCATCCAATCACTGCTGTTATGGTCCGTGATTGCAACGCAATCAATACCGGCACGCATGTAAGCTAGCAACCAGTCGCGTGGCTGGAGTGAGCTGATTTCTGCCTTGCTGTAATCGCTGGATTTCGGAGTGTGGTTGTGGAAATCGAATCTCCACCAACGGGAGCCCGGATAGGCTTTCAAGTTCATGATTCTTCCTCCCCAAATAGCGATGCCTGACCGGGGGATGCTTTCCTCCTGGTCTTTATCTTTGGCTTGACCGGCTCCACTGGTTCGGGCTTCGCCAGTAGCAGATTCTGCACGTTTAAACTGTAATCATCATGATCCCATTCGCAGCGCGACAGCACCACTTTCGGAATCTTCTTCAGGGTAAGGTTCGGCCAACGCCCTGATGCCTTGGCCGCACTCACTCCGCGCCAGGCGCTGCACAGCACCAGCAGGCTACGGCCTTTGCCCACCTCATCGGAGAGGGCCTGCAATTGCCCGGCGGAGAGATTTTGGGTGGTGATGTAGATGAAATCCTGCTCCGTGGAGTGGCCCTGCTGCCACCAGGCTGTTTCCGACGGCGCATAGGTGAAGCCCTCCAGCTTGCACAGGGCCTCGGCCAGCATGGTGGCATTGTATTCACGGTTGATGATCCAGTTGCCCCATTTGTCCTTCTCCAGCAGCGAGGGCGCCAGGCGGTAGTAGCGGAAACCGCCGCCGCCCTTCCAGTTGGCTGCCTTGGTGATTCCACCAGGGTCTTTACCGTCGATAACCTTCTGCATGCGTGGAATGATATGGGTGTGACAGTGGCCGCCCAGCTCTACCATGATCCAGCGGCGGCACATTTTGTGGGCTACCGCACCAGTGGTGCCGGAACCAGCGAAGGAGTCTAGGATAAGATCGCCAGGCCGAGTTGCCAGCTCTAGCACCCTCTTAATCAGCCTTTCAGGTTTTGGAGTTGAAAAGGCGTCTACCGGGTTTATTGCTTTTACTTCTTCTGTAGCTTCATGGTTATGGCCCACTTCAGAATGTAACCACACCGTCGGAGATGGGGTGCCTAATATCTTTAATTCCCTTAAAAAAGTTTTGCGAGACGGCGCTGCATCACCTTTTACACCAAACCAAATTTCATCATTCTCATCCATCTGGCGGAGTTTTTCTGCTGGAAACCTTGGTGATGTTCCTATTGGGGGAGACCATATATATCCGTTTTTAAATGTGAACTTAAAGGCCTGTTCTTTCTTGGAGCCTTTCCTTTTTGCGTAAAGAGGTGTGGCTTTCCACGAACCCTTTGGATGATTATCTGGATTCTTGTAGCGCTTATCCATCTCCGGATTTCGCTCTAAACGGAATGGTCTCCAAGTTTCTTTATCCAAAGCGTAGATCAATACATGATCATGGTTATCAGATAACCATTTAGCATCATTGGCGATAGTATATTTTTTTTGCCAAACTACATTTGCGACAAAATTCCTTCTTCCAAACACCTCATCACACAACACCTTCAAATAATGCGCCTCGTTGTCATCGATAGTGATCCACAGCGAACCATCCTCTGCCAACAGATTGCGTATAATCTCCAGCCGGTCGCGCATCAGGCTCAGCCAGATAGAATGCTCCACGCCATCATCGTAGTGGGTAAAGGCACTGCCGGTATTGTAGGGCGGATCAATGAAGACACACTTCACCTTGCCCGCGAACTCCTGCTCCAGCGCCTTCAGTGCCAGCAGGTTATCACCGAAGATCAGCCGGTTGTCAAAGATGTCATTCTCTGTAACCCGCTGTTTGGCATGATAGGACTTCTCAGAATCCTCCAGCAGGATGCGCGGCTCCAGTTTGGGGCGCTTCCCCTTGCCGATCCAGGTGAGTTCGAGTTTTTGTTTCTTCATCTGTAACTATTCAGGTACCAAGGTTCATGAATGCAGGCATCTTCCCCTGAAACAGAAGCCTGAGCGCTTCAGTGGACGATACCCCGTTTTTGCGAGAGGTGGATATATAGCTGCGAATTCGACAGAAAAACTTTGCACCCATCTCGGAGCGGAAACAGCCAGACACCTTTTGATGAACCTTGGTCATCCGCAGATCTCTCTCACCCTGATTATTAGTGAAGGGAGCCTCCTTCACTACCATGAATCG
>WFXD01000003.1 GCA_015490795.1 Gammaproteobacteria bacterium | reverse complement strand
TAACAGCTCAATAGCAGCCCGGTGCGCTTCTGCACCAAAGCCACCTGCAAGACTTCTTGCTGTAACTTGCACCAGACAGCCTGCATCAAGAAATGGTTCTAACTTGCAAATATCCCCTTGCAGCTCCAGATTCCGCTCTGGATGCGCAATCATGGGCAGTGCATTGTGTTTTAACAGCCACTGGATCAGGTTTATGGAGCCTGCTGGCACTTGGTTATGCGGAAACTCCATGAGAAAGACCCGCCGACCCTCCCACATCCCCAGCCATGGTACGGTATCAGATTGCACCATAGGCATAATTTCCGGGCCGATTCTGAGTTCTGCTGCAAGCCTCAACTCAATATCAATCCCCCGCTCTCGAACAGCCTGCTTGAAGGGAATCAGCTGTTCATTTAATGAGGAGAGGGTGTTGTTGTAAATCCCCGGCTGGATATGCGGGGTCAGGATCTGGATGCTTACTCCGTCTTCAACAGCAATCGCCAGCATTTGCAGAGCTTGTTCATTGTCCTGAGCACCATCATCGACCCCAGGCAATATGTGGCTGTGCATGTCAATCATGACACAGCAGGCACCTGCAACTGCAAGTTAAAGGCGCGGCAAGAGCCCAGGCCGACTATAAAACAGCCCCTGATATTAGCTCTCACCATAGCCATAGTAACCTGAATCATAATGGTAATAATGGCTGCCATAGTGCGCCATCCGCGCCGCATCGGCCTTGCTCAATACCGCACCGAGCGGCTCTATATGTGCCGCTCTGAGACGACGCAGTGCATCAGCTGCCATTTGGTGTGTAGTAGATTCAGACCGCACTGTCAGGATGACACCATCCACTATGCGCGACACAATTATGGCATCACTAACAGGAAGCACAGGGGGGGCATCAATCACAATATGTTCAAACTGGCTGCGAAGTGCATCCAGGATTTTGGCAAATGATTTGGAAGAGAGAAATTCCAGGGGGTTTGGCGGCAGTGTGCCGGCACCAATCACAAACAGCCCTGTATTCTCTGCATCCTGACGTACACAATCTGTCAGAGTCTCCTGGCCAGATACAAGATTCGTCAAACCATGCTTGTGCTCACTGGGGAAGATGCCACCAAAGCGAGGCTTGCGCAGGTCGCACTCTATCAGCAGGGTGCGCCCAAGGTTGCTAAACGCCAGAGCCAGGTTGGTGGAGAGGGTTGTCTTTCCCTCGCTTGCTGTAGCAGAGGTTACCAGCAGCACCTTTGGTGGCTTGTCAATATTGGAAAAGAGTACGCCAGTACGAATGTGGTTTATCGACTCTGTAAAGGGAGATCGAGGCGCTATGCTGACATAACGCTCTACTGATTCAGACTGTTTGATCTTTTTCAATAGCGGTGTCAACCCAAGCACGGGCAGTCCCAGCTGGTTTTCCAACCCCTCTAATGTTTTGAAGGTGTTATCCAGCCGTTCCCGAAGCACTGCAAATGCGATGCCAAGCATCAAACCAATCACCACAGAGATGATAATCATCCTGGGTTTGTTCGGTTTTATCGGAGCCATGGGGACAATAGCACGGTCTATAATCCGCACATTGGAGACATCGTAATCACCCGCAACATCCTCTTCCTTGAACCGGCTGAGAAAGGTTTCATAGAGCTGCCGATTGTTCTCTACCTCTCGTTCGAGCTTGGCCAGCGCAAAGCCCTTGCCCCGAACATCCCCTATCTCACGCTTCTGCTTTTTGATCATGGCATTGATCTTGCGCTCTTGGGAGGCTGCAACCTCATACTCTTTACGGATGCTATCGACAACCTTGTTGATTGCTGACTCCAATGCCCTGTTCGCCTGCCTAAGGTCAGATTTGGCTGCAATCATCTTGGGATGCTTATCTCCATATCGCTCAGAATATTCAGACACCCGGCGTTTCATTTCCGACTGTTTACTATTCAGGTTAAGCACCAGTGAGCTGCTAAGCACCGGTACCAGAGAGTCGTAGCCACCCCCTTCTTTCTTGATTTTACGCACCTGGCTATAGCGGATCTCTGCTTCAGATCTGGCCGTTTGGGCTCTGATCTGTTCCGCAGTCAAACTGGCGAGCTTGGCACTAATGAGCTGCTGGCGACTGCCGGTATCTACCATACCTGTGCTTTTTTGGTAGGCCTCCAGCGCTGCCTCTGACTCTTCTACTTTCCTCTTCAGCTCGTTAATTTGATCGTTGAGCCAGGAGGTGGTTTTACGCGCACTGGTAAGACGTGAGTTCAGGCCAAAAGCGACATAGGCATCAGCCACTGCATTTGCAATGTCAGTAGCAAGCTCAGGTTCTGGCGAGTTATATTTTATATTAATAATCTCGCTCTTCTCGCCCCCCTTAACAATAAGACTGCCTACCAGTTGCGAAATGAGCATTTCACGCATTCGTCCTGCAGCTGGCATTGCAGGCTTCTTCTCTTCCAGCCACTCTTTTGGCAGCCAGCTTAGCTCCTCTGGTATCCACTCTCTCCAGTCCAGGTTGATACCAAACAACCCTTCTCCTTCAGCTGACTCCTCCTTCAGGCGGGCGAGCCTTGCCTCCTCACGGGCTTCAAGCCCCAACGCATCAACCACGCGCCCAGCTACAGCCCGGCTCTTGATGATTTCATATTGAGTTTCATAAAACAGCCAGACCAGGGCGGTGCTGACATACTGATTGCTGGATGTGGCTTTTGGCTGAACAGGCTCTGCAAGAATAGTGACACTGGCCTGATAGACAGGCACTGATTTTAGCGCCATGAGTACACCGATAATCATGCAGGATAAGGTGATTCCAAATATGCCCCATTTTTGTCGGCGGACAGCACGCCAATAATCAACCAGGTTGAATTCACTCTGGGTATCCTCATCAAGCAGACTCCCTGGCAAATTGGAGTGAATCGGATGACTCGGTGCGGCAGTAAACGACTGATTACCAGAAGCGGCAAATCTATCTTGATTCAAAAAAAGCTCTCCCCAACCGTAATAACATCTCCGGGGCGAACCGGGTGGTTCAAGTCAACCTTTGTCATCCCTTTGTCCAGTGAATTTGCACTACCTTCAGCGCCCCTTGAGGCTGCCACGTCATTCTCAGTAACCAGGGTGATTTTTTCTTTGGAGGCACGCTCGGTAAAGCCACCAGCCAACACAACTGCCTTTCTTACCGTTAGCCCATCCTGATAGTTGTATCCACCCGGTGATTTCACTTCACCATGGACATAGAACAGGCGATACTCTTTGATAGAAACAGTAACCTTGGGATGCTTCAGGTAACCATCAAGCAGCATCTTTTTTAGTTGCTGCTCTACTTGCGTAGCTGTGAGGCCTACAACCTTGACCTCACCCAGCAGTGGAAAAGAGATGACACCAGTGGTAGCTACCCGCACCTCATCCAGGCTGAGATCAGGCTCGTCAAAAACGGATATGCTGAGTACATCACCAGTGGAGAGCTTATAATCGCCTCCATCCACTGTCAGTGCTGCCGTACTCCAAAAAATAGCCAGAATCCCTGCATAGAGGAAGAAGGAACTTCTGATGGTGATCATTGCTTACCTTGCCGAATTAAGGACCCATTGTTCTTTTCGGCCGACCTGGCTTATTCCTGAATGCCTGGACGGTAAACATGATGACATTTGAATCGAAATCAAGGCCGGGGATGTTGGAATCACGATTTGAAAAACTATACCGCACACCAACATCCATCCAGCGAAGCAGGCTGTACTCCACTCCCAGGTAGAGGTCAAAGAGCTCATCTTCGCGGATTTGACTCCATTTATCGAACTCCAGGGTAATCCCGCTCTCCATAGTCAATCGCCGCGTCAACTCATGCTCCCAATCAGCAGAGAACTGGTTTTTAACCACATAGCTGGTGGATTCCTGCTTGGTTTCCTGGAAGCTGCGCTCAAGTAGCAGATCAACCGTGCTGTAGCTTTTGGGCGCCCATTTAACCTTTAGGGCGGTCGTAAGGCCACTGAAACTCTTCAGACGAGAGTCATCCAGCTCCTTTCTTGTCATACCAATACTGAATTCCCCAGAGGTTTTATAGCTCGCCTCCCAGTTAATGCCAATGTGATACCCCATCTCAGAGCCATCCAGTTCAGCACCCCCTGGCGCAATAGGAGCATATTTTTGCTCATAATCAAACTCTACGCGAGAGACCTTTGCCAATAGCTGGGTTTTAGGCCCCCAGTTATAGAAAACAGCTGCCTGGATGGTATCTTGATCATGGTCACGCCCCTCCAGATCATTATTCAGGAACTGGATCTCCTGGTGATCCACCAGCAGGGAGAGCTGCATTTGATTGCTGCGACGGCCATAGATGAACTCACCAGATGCACCCAGGGTTTTCCAGAGATTAGGATCTATAGACGCAGCGTTGGGGTCTTGCCCACGCAGGGTGTGGGAACGGGAGTAGCCAGCAGCCAGATTAATATCTATCAGGCGACTAACATCCAGATCCAGTTCAGCCAGAAGGTAGCGGTCAAAAGAGTTCTCCTTGTTCTCTTGAACATAGTGCCAGGAGTCGATCTCAGCGCTGATATCCAGTTCATGGCGACCAAAAGCCCATATCCAGTCAAACTTTGGTCTCAGGCGAGTGTACCAATCTTCCACCTCGTTATCTTCGGTGCGGCGGATATTGTCATCAAATGCAATCTCTAAACCAAGGTCAGGATAAAACCCAGGCGGTGGCCTCTCTTCTTCGGCGGCAGAAATGCTCACAGATAGAAAAATCAATATCAGGGGGAGGCAGAGTTTACCCCTATTCATAGTGCAGCTCCGGCGCTTATCTTTAAGATATACACTTAATCACGGCATATTTCTTTATCTATCAAAGATTTAAAAAACATGCCCGACACCCGCTCCGCTACTGGCGAGGAATAAATCGTCTGTATTAAACACTGTATACACTAAAATAGCAAAGAGCACGGCGCAGCGCCATTTGCTTTCAATAAGTTACAGAAACTATTTAATATACAAGATTATATATTTATCGCTGACAGCGTTACCCTTTTTCTGCAACAAAAAAACCCTCTATTTTAGAGGGTTTTTTTGTTTGTGCTGTATGGTTAGAGGCTAACTTGGGGAAGCAATATTACCACCACGGTTGCCGTCTCCAGGACCGGCCATAACACCTGGCCCACCTGGCCCACCAGTCACTCCCGCTGCTGCTGCTGCGGTTATCTCTTGCGGGTCAAGATTTTCATTAGCTGCCAAAGCCTCTTGGATGATCCGATTACCACAAACTTCCCGGTCATCAAACGCAGGTGGTACCAGCTGCTTGCCATTCTCATCAAGGATCTCACAGGCACTATCGGGAAGCGTGTTCAACAGAGTAAAGGCAGCAGTCACTATAGCTTTGCTCAGCTCCGGGTTAAGAGTAATAGCATTCGAGATTGCCTGGTCTATTGTCATGCCGCTTGCTACTGCTTTTTTGAGCGCTGACTCAATATTCATTCCATCCTTGATCTCTTGCCCAACATCAGCAACGACCACACTTGCAGCAGATACCAAGCAGATCAGAACCAATAATTTATATAGTTTGAGCATTATCACATCCTCGCTTCCAACGTAGCATCCTTTCTTAGACTCTGTATTCGTGAATAGCATAGTAGCTCAGCACCCGCACTGACTGCAACCTCAGTAAGGAAGCTAATTCCACTATATCGTCTTAATTTTTATAGCTAATCACTTACCTCAACAGAATTGCCTGCCGCTTAATACCATTAATTCCTTATCTCATAGAGAATGGTCAACTAATCGAGATAACAATTTCAAAAACAACCCAAGGCCACTCGCTTCAGCCTCGGCGCATAACCAAATTCACTCTCCATGATAGTCAGCAAAAACCATCATGCTATTTTGCTTAACACCCTAAGCCCGGCAGGGCCCTGGCATTGTTATAAAAAATTTTGGTTTGAGTTTCCTCCAAACATAAACTCCAGATGGTAGCCATTTCCAGCCCCCAATGCCAAAACAAAATGGCGCCCCCGACACGATTCGAACGTGTGACCTTCCGCTTAGGAGGCGGATGCTCTATCCAGCTGAGCTACGGGGGCGTAGGTGAACTTCTGTTTTTGTCTGCTTGCGGGGGTTGGCTCAACCCTGTACTGCTCTTGTGAGCCTCTCTCTTTTGGCATTCTAGCATCCTATTCTATCTACCGGCTATCCTTGCGATGAGTGGGTTTGATCTCTAACATGCGTGCTCTCGTTATCTGATTTTTTTACATTATGCTTGACTCTTCCCATCTGCTTTTTCCTTCCCGTTTCCCGAAACTCAGGCGCCGTAAACTGGAGACCATCCAGGTCAATCTGGGGTATCGCTGTAATCTGAGCTGCCAGCACTGCCATGTGGATGCCGGCCCCAACCGGGCAGAGTCGATGGATCGGGAGACGGTGGATCAGGTGATCGATTTTATGCACAGGTTTCCGATCTCGGCGCTTGATTTGACAGGCGGGGCGCCTGAGCTGAATCCACATTTCTGTTATCTGGTCGAGCAGGCACGGGGGCTGGGTGTCAGGGTGATTGACCGCTGCAATCTGACTATTTTGGAGGAGCCGGAACAGGCCTCTCTGGCAGCGTTTCTGGCCGCCAATCAGGTGGAGGTGGTCGCCTCTCTGCCCTGTTATCTTGAAGAGAATGTGGATGCCCAGCGAGGGAAAGGGGTCTACGAATCCAGTATCCGGGGGCTGAAAAGGCTCAATGCCCTGGGCTATGGCAGGGCTAGAAGCGGCTTGGTGTTGAATCTGGTCTATAACCCATCGGGGTCGCATCTGCCGCCGCCGCAGGAGAGGCTGGAAGCTGAATACAAGGTGCAGTTGCGGGACCGGTTCGGCATCCGGTTCAACCAGCTGTATACCTTGACCAACATGCCTATTTTTCGCTTTGGCAGTCTGCTTCAGTCACAGGGTGAGTTTGGCCGCTATCTGGATCTGCTGCGGGAGGCTTTTGATGAAGATAATCTGGGCAGCGTGATGTGCCTCAATCAGATCAGTGTAGATTGGCAAGGGTATCTGTTTGATTGTGATTTTAACCAGATGCTGGATATGCCACTGGTGCATGCAGGGCAGGCGCGCATCCATATCCGCGAACTGGTGGGGAGTGATCTGGAAGGGGTGGCCGTTGCGGTGGCGGAGCACTGCTATGGCTGCACGGCGGGACAGGGCAGCAGTTGTGGCGGTGCATTAAGTTAAACCTGGGTTAAATGATGCAAAACAGGTTGTCGATCATCATCCCCTGCCTCAATGAGGCGGAATCCATTGGCCGTTTGCTGGCATCGCTACAGCTGTTGCGCCAAACGGGTCATGAGGTGATTCTGGTGGATGGTGGCAGCCATGATGGCACTGTACAGATTGCACAGCCGCTGGTGGATCAGCTGCTGTGCTCCAAACCTGGCAGGGCAGGACAGATGAACAGTGGTGCAGCAGCAGCCAATGGGTCGCTGCTCTGGTTTCTGCATGCTGATACGGAGCTGCCTGCGGGGGCGGCCGAGGCGGTCATCAGCGGGATTGCCTCCGGTGCCCTCTGGGGGCGGTTTGATGTACGGCTCTCAGGTCAGCACCCCCTGCTGCGAATGGTGGCATTCATGATGAATCTGCGGTCGCGCTGGACAGGCATTGCAACGGGCGATCAAGCCCTCTTTGTCCGGCGGGAGCTGTTTGATGATGTGGGTGGTTTTCCTGATATACCGCTGATGGAGGATATTGTTCTTAGCCAGCGGTTGGGGCGGGCTGGCAGACCACTCTGCCTGCATCTGAAACTTATCACCTCCAGCCGCCGCTGGGAGCGCCGCGGCATCTTTCGTACGATTGTATTGATGTGGTGGTTGCGGCTGGCATTTGCATTGGGGGCAAGCCCCAAACGGCTGGCTCGCTGGTATCTGCCGGCGCGGTAGCCTCATGCAATATCCTGATGCACAAATATTGATATTTGCCAAGGCACCAGTGCCTGGCTATGTCAAAACCCGGTTGATTCCGGCTTTGGGTGCAGAGGGCGCAGCCTCTCTCTACACAGGCCTGCTGAAGCAGACGGTTGAGTCGGTTGTGGCAGCCGATCTCGCCCCTGTTCAACTCTGGTGTGCCCCTGATTCAGCCAATGCCTTTTTTCAACGGCTGGCATCCCAATATGATCTGCTGCTGTGTGATCAGTCAGGCACCGGCCTTGGTGAGCGCATGCACCATGCTGCCGGTCTGGCACTGAAAGCGTCCGATGCTGTGTTGCTGATGGGTGCCGACTGCCCCCTGCTGAGTGGCGTCCATCTGGCCCAGGCCTTGCAATGGTTGATGGATGGCGAGGATGCTGTGCTGGGGCCAGCAGAGGATGGCGGCTACGTTCTGCTTGGGCTGCGTCAGAACAGTGCTGCATTGTTTGAAGGGATGCCCTGGGGGAGTGATCAGGTGCTTGAATTAACCCGAAGGCGGCTGGCCGGGCTAGGGTGGCGCTGGCAAGAGCTGGAGCCGCTGTGGGATCTTGACCGGCCAGTAGATTTTGAGCGCTGGCGGCGGCAACAGCACCAATAACCCCCCGTTATTGATTGATTTTGCAGGCTATTTTTTGAGTGGGTGCTCTTCCGGCAGGAGCTTTGATATCCAGATTGCCAGCTTGTGGCGCATATTGGGCTCATCTACCTGCCCCTTGGCCAGCGCCTGAATCTGCTTGTCATGCACCAGCAGCCGGTAGATATATTCGATCTTCAGGTGATGGGAGTCCGTGGGATCAAACTTTGCCGCCCCACGTTTTTCGGCATAGATCATCCCGACACGCAGCGCCTCTTTTAGAAGGCCTTTTTCATTTTTCAGCTTCTTCATAATGGCGGCTTTTGCGGCAAGGCTGATCCGGGCTTACAGAAATTGTACACCAAAGCTGGTGGTTTTTTTCATACGATTCTCATCTATTTGGCTCTTTGATAAGATGCCTGAGCTACGGCGGCCAACTCTCTGGACTCTGTTACGTTATAACAGATTTGAGCCGGTTTCTTTATTCTATGTGGAGTTGATGAGATGAAGCAATCCCAACTGGTTCTCTCCCAGACGCCGCCGTTCTCTGTCCCGTTACGTTTTTTTATGACGGCACCGCTGTTTGGGGTGGTGGCCGGGCTGTTGCTGGTTGTTTTGGATGGTAGCCATTTTACCAGCCGCTGGTCAGCAGGCATGCTGGCCTATACCCATCTCCTGGTACTGGGTTATCTGGCGATGGCGATGCAGGCTGCGCTGTTGCAGGTTGTCTCTGTGGTCATGGGCGGGCAGCCACGTCAGGTTGACTGGGTGGCCACAGCCATGCACATCATGCTGGTTGCTGGCACATTGCTGCTGGCGGCTGGGTTTATATCCAGCCTGCCTTATCTCATGCATACGGCGGTGCTGCTGCTGGTGCTCTCTTTTGTGCTGTTTGTTGGCGCCGTTGTTTCGGGGCTGCTCAGGAGCAGCGCCCAGCGTAACACAGGGGTTGCCATTGGGCTGGCACTGGCCAGTCTGATCATCACTGTGGGGCTGGGCGCCTGGCTGGCTATTGGGCATAGTGTGCAGGGCGTGGTGCTTGCCCGGCATCTGACAGGCATCCATCTGGCCTGGGGATTGGTGGGATGGGGTGGCATACTGCTGATTACCGTGGCCTATGCTGTGGTGCCGATGTTTCAGCTGACACCGGCATATCCTCCGGCGTTGGTTCGCTGTCTGACGGTGGTTGTTACCGCTGGCCTGGCTATCTGGGCTGGCAGTGATCTTTTGAATATGCCGTCGCTCTCTTTGATTGGAGCCTTGGCAGTTGCATCCGGGCTGGCGCTGTTTGCGGCTATTACGCTTTGGTTGCAGCATAGACGCAAGCGAAAGCCAGGCTTGGAGGTGACGCTCTGGTTTTGGCGCTGCGCCATGTTGAGTCTGCTGGCAGCGGTTGCTCTCTGGGTTGCCGGGTTGATCTTTCCGCTGCTACGGCAGAGCCCCATCTATCCGCTGTTGCTGGGGCTGTTGATGATACAGGGTTTTTTGATCTCTGCGGTCAATGGCATGCTGTATAAAATCATACCTTTCCTTACCTGGCTGCATCTCAGCATCAAGGTTACTGAACATAGACTCAGTCGGCGTCTGATTCCGAATATCAGAAAACTGCTTCCGGACGACCGAACCCCTATCCAGTTTTGGTTGCATCTTTTGATGCTGCTGTTGATGCTTGCAGCGTTGTGGCGGCCAGGGTGGTTTCTCGTTCCGGCGGGTATGGTTTTTGCTGCTTCCAACCTGCTGCTATGGTTGAATCTGGTGGCGGTGCTTAAAATCTATAAAAAGACCTGGATCAGGATCACTGAGGTTGCAGAGGAAAAAAGAGCGGAAGAATCAGCGACAGCGTCACCCACATGATGAGCATAAGGGGTACGCCAACACGCAGAAAATCTGTGAATTTATAGCCGCCTGCGCTGAAGATCAGCAGGTTGGTTTTGTAGGCCATGGGTGTGGCGTAGCTCATGTTGGCACCAAACAGCACGGCCAGTACAAAGGCCTCGGGTGACAGCCCAAGCCCCTGTGCAATGCTGATGGCGATGGGGGTGCCGATCACCGCAGCGGCATTGTTTGATACGATATTGGTGAGAATGGCCATCAGCAGCATCAGGCCGCTCATGATCATCGCCGGTGGCCAGTCAACAACCAGTGAGACATAGCCCTGAGCCAGGAAATCGGCACCGCCTGTCCGGGTCAGCGCAAGGCCGAGCGCCAGACTGACGGCAACGATCAATATGATCGGGGTGCTGAGCGCATCGGCGGCATCATCCCAGCTCAGACATTTCGTCACCAGCATCAACCCCATTCCAGCCAGTGCCGTAACGGTGATGGGGGCAATACCGAATGCGGCCAATCCAACGACCATCAGCATAATGGAAAGCGCAAGCGGGGCTTTGTCGGTATGCGGCAGATCCACGGTTGCATCGAGCACCAGGACATCACCACTGTTTTTGAGCGTTTTAAGACTTTCGGCTGCCCCCTGTGCGAGCAGCACATCTCCAAGTTGAAGTTCAGTGTCGCTGATGTCCCGGCCCCGCAATAAGACGCCGCCGGGTCGGTTCAAACCCAAAATGACCAGGCCGTAGCGCTCGGCGAAACGGGCATCCCTGAGGGTCTTGCGATAGAGGGGAGAGTGCTCTGTGACTACAATTTCAGTCAGCTGCTGCCCTTCGGCCGAGAGCGGGTTTTCATCGCTGACGGGGGTTTCGATATTTGAGACATTGTAGAGTTTTGCCCCCAGCAGGTGCTCGTAATCCTTCAGGTTTTCCGGGGTATCGCTCACCAGCAGACGGTCACCCTCGCGGATTACTGCGGTTGGCAGCCGGCTTACCCGCAGCCCCTCGCCCCGGTAGATGGCCTCAACCTTCATCTCCCGGTTTGTTTTTATCAGGATGTCGGTCAATGTCTTGCCATTGGCGAAGCTCTCTTCGTCAATGTGCAGCAGTGCCTCAAAAATGCGTGGAGAGGTGTCGGCCAGCAGGGGTTTCCGTTCGGGCAGCAGGCGGGGTGCAATGAGCCACAGGTAGATGATGGCAATGCTGGCGGCAATGGCAGCAGGTATGACAAAGTCAAACATGCCAAACTGTTTTAGCCCGAGATCTGCGGCAATGGCGACCACCAGCAGGTTGGTTGACGTGCCAATGGGGGTGCCCATGCCGCCCACCAGTGTGGCGAACCCCATCGGCATCAGGATGCCTGAGGCCGGTTGTTTGCTGCGCAGCGATGCGCTGATCAGTATTGGGAGCAGCATCACGACGATGGGTGTATTGTTAAGAAAGCCGCTGAGTACTGCTGCAATGAACAGTGTCAGCAGTAGCGAAAGCATGGGGAAGGCTATCCAGATTTGAGAGAGCATCGAGGCCAGTGGGCGCAGTGCGCCGGTGGTCTCCAGCCCGCGGCTGAGGATCATCAGTGAGCAGATGACGACCAGCGCCTCATGGCCAAATCCGAGGAACAGCTCTTCCGGATGCAGTTCAAGGCCGTTGCGCTGGTAGGGAAATACCTCAAACCCGACGACCAGTGCGATTAAAACCAGCAGGGAGGAGGTTTCAAGCGGGATGCGGTCGCGGGTAAAAAGGAACAGTGCAACGCCAATCAGTACAAGGACCGCATAGGTGTGAGCATCTGGTATCGATAAAGGCATTGGTTGTTGGCTCACCCAAATGAGGTTTTTTCTGGTGCAAGGTGCTGTCTCTTTGCATTATTAAATCAATTCAGTGAACGGATCAAATATTGCCTATGCCCAAAGTGTCGTCATCTATCCGGATTTCTTTATCTCTATAATCGCCAGGGATTGCCCGAAAAACAGTTGATAGTTTGCTGGATCTTCTCTATTCTGCAATGAGAACCCAAGGAGAACATGATGCTTACCCCGCGTCAACTGCAAACGCTCAACTTCATTCGGCACTTTATCGCCACTCACCAGCATGCCCCCAGTCTGACCGAGATTGCTCACGGTATTGGTATTCGCTCCAAGGGTGTGGCGCACCGTTATGTGCAGGCGCTGGCGGATGCGGGCCACCTTATCTTGCATCCGGGACGGCAGCGGGGGCTTGAGCTGGTGGAGGAGGAGCGGGCTGATATGTTGAGTATGCCGCTTATGGGGTGTATTGCCGCCGGCCAGCCGATTGAGGCCATTCCCGGTCAGGATGTGCTGAATCTGGGTGAGCTGCTGGGGGCAGACCGCTATGCGCTTCGGGTAAAGGGTGACTCTATGATCGATGCGGGTATCCAGGATGGTGATACGGTCATTATCGAACAGCGGGGGCACGCTGATGACGGGGAGATTGTGGTGGCGCTGATTGATGGTGAAGAGGCGACGCTCAAACGCCTGAAGACCCGGCAGGACGGCTGCGTTGAGCTGATCGCAGAAAACCCTGAAATGCCGCCGCTGATCTACGCCGCTGAACGGATAGCGGTGCAGGGGGTGCTGGTTGGCCTGCTGCGCTGTTACCCGTGATCTGCCAAGGTAATTATATTATCTCCAGCACCGCCTCAGGGGGTCTGCCGATTCGTGCTGTGTTGTTGGCAACAACAATGGGGCGCTCGATTAAAATGGGGTTCTCTACCATGATATTGATCAGCGCCTCCCTGGAGAGGGCTTCATTATCGAGGTGGAGATCCGTGTAGACCTGCTCCCTTTTTCGCATGAGCTCTCTGGGTTGCAGCCCCAGCATGTTGAGGATCTGCCCGAGCTGCTTTGGGGTTGGTGGTGTTTTCAGATACTCAATCACGGTAGGGTTTTTCTCTTCGATCAGCGCCAGGGTCTGCCTTGATTTCGAGCATTTCGGGTTGTGATAGAGGGTGATCTCCGGGCTGTTTTCGTTCATCTTGAGCCTCCCTAAAGCTGTTTTTCCAGAATAGTGACAAACCCTATGGCAGTGCTTTTCGCAGGGTTTTGGTAGATATGGTGCACGTTGCCACCAAATCGCGCGCTGTCGCCACACTTCAGATGTATGTTTTCACCTGCCACCTTAAGGATAACCTCGCCCTTTATTATATGCAGATACTCCTCACTGCCAGGGGGGTGGGGTTTGCCCTCATAGGCACCTTCGGGTTCCAGGGTAAAAACCAGCTGTAGCAGATGTTTTGAATCGAGGGGAGAGACAACGGTTGCACTGTAGCTGCCATCTTCTGATTTTGATCTGGGCATACCGGCCTTTGGTATCGCCTGTACCCGCTGGTGCTCCTCTATAATGAGGTCATCAACGGTTGTTCCCAATGCCAAAGCGATCTTGAAAACCACGGCAAGACTCGGGTTGCCATCGTCCCTCTCTACGCTTGCCAGGGTTGCGCGCGGTATTTTGGCCAGATCAGCAAGCTGCTGCTGTGTCAGGTTGCGACTGGCCCTGATGGCCCTGATTTGTGTGCCGGCTAAATTGGTGATCATATTGTGAAATGCCCCTTGACTCTTGATTTGCTATCATCAATAATGTTGCCATATTGTAACCGCTGTCCCTGGAAATATCTACCTGTTTGGAGGAAATGTCATGAGCGTACTTGTTACTCAGCCCGCCCCGGATTTCACAGCTCAGGCGGTAATGCCTGATAACACATTCAAGGATCTCACACTGTCGGACTACAAAGGGCAGTATGTCGTTCTGTTTTTCTACCCGCTGGACTTCACCTTTGTCTGCCCCTCTGAACTGATCGCCTTCAGCCACCGCCTGCAGGAGTTCAAGGATCGTGGCGTTGAGGTTATCGGCATCTCTGTGGACTCCCACTTTTCGCACCTGGCCTGGAAGAATACCGATGTAAATAACGGCGGTATCGGGAATATCCAGTACCCATTGGTTGCCGACATCACCAAATCAATTGCGCGCAACTATGATGTGCTGGTGAACGATGCCGTCGCACTGCGAGGCTCTTTTCTGATTGATAAAGAGGGCGTGGTCAGGCATCAGGTGGTCAACGATCTGCCGCTGGGGCGCAATGTAGACGAGATGCTGCGCATGGTGGATGCACTGCAGTTTACGGAGGAGCATGGTGAGGTCTGCCCCGCAGGCTGGCAGAAAGGCAATGCAGGGATGAAGCCTTCTGGTGAAGGTGTCGCCTCCTATCTGGCTGAGCATGCTGAAGATCTGTAGCAAGCAGGCGCTGACTGCTGCAAGTCAAGGGGGGGCGAACGTTGCCCCCCCTGATTTCAGATGCTGCGGCAGTGAAATAGATCACCAAACCCTAACTACGGTATAACTTTCATGGAATATGATGTGTCGGAAGCAGACCGCCATAAGGCCAAAATACCGCACGAGATATTTTTAACCAATCTCATTGGCAACCATATTCTGTGGTTTGTGTCCGCATTGGGCGTAGCCGGTGACTATTGGCAGCCCCTGGCAATGGTTCCAGTGCTCTCTTTGGTGACGATTTTCTACACCTTCTGGCGCGCGAAGCGCGTATCTTCAGAAGGGCCATGGTTTGTCATGTGTCATTGGCAGCTGGCTGTGAAACGCTCCCGGATTTTACTGGGCGTAATGTTTTTCCTGCTGGCTGTAGCTGTTTTGGGCTGGGTGGCATATACCTATCTGGGGCTAATGGATATCGCTGTCAAGGCAATGGTTGGTGGCATGGGCATACTGCCTGTAATGGTGACTGTTCTGGTGCTTATTATGATGGAGATCGACGCCATGCATCAGGCAACGCAAGGGAAGATTTCCGCCAGCATTGTTGAAATATTTCCGAAGCCAGATACGGTTTCGATCAAAGCATCATAATCGCTGCTGCTATTGAGCGCCCCTCGGACATCAGAATGTTGTAGGTTCTGCAGGCTGCGGGGGTGTTCATGACCTCCACCCCGATGCCCGCGTTTATCGCTTCGGCATAGAGCGCAGCGGAAGGGAAGATCTGCCTCTCTCCTGTGCCCAGAATAATCATGCCGGGCCTGAGCGCCAACAGCTCATCAAAGTCTGCTGCTGTTAAATCCTCAACCGACTGAGGCCGCCAGTCGGGTATTAGCTGCTCCGGCATGATGATCAGGTTTTTGCGGTAGGCCTGCTCATTGATAATCAGCTGGCCCTTCTCGTAGGCTCGAATGGCAAACTTCTGATGGGTGGCGGCGAGTGAGATATTCATCGCGGCAACATAGCAGCTAATGGCCATTTCTGACAAGCAGATGCTGCTGGAATCGCCTCGGTATCTGACCCTCTATCCGTCTAATTTTATTGACATTTTACCTGCTTTTGCGGTACTGTTCGCGTTTTTTCGCCGTCATCTTTAAGCATTATAGAGGTTCCTGTGCCAACACCGGATATGGAAGAGTTTCGCAGAATCAATCGCTTGCCGCCCTATGTCTTCAATATTGTCAATGAGCTGAAGGCAGCAGCCCGCGCCCGGGGGGAGGATATTATCGACTTCGGCATGGGCAATCCGGATCAGCCAACACCCCAGCACATTGTCGACAAGCTGACCGAGGTGGCGAATCGAAAGGATACCCATCGCTACTCCATGTCGCGGGGTATCCCCCGCCTGCGCCGGGCGATCTGCAACTGGTACATGGATCGCTACGATGTGCAGCTTGATCCAGAGACACAGGCCATCGTCACCATCGGCTCCAAAGAGGGGCTGGCGCACCTGGCCCTGGCCACGATGGGGCCAGGTGACTCTGTGCTGGTGCCGAACCCGGCCTATCCGATTCACCCTTACGGCTTTGTGATTGCCGGGGCGGACATTCGTCATGTGCCGATGGTGCCCGGCGTAGATTTCTTCGCCAAGCTGGAGGAGGCGATCACCGACTCCTGGCCACGCCCGAAGATGCTGGTACTAAACTTTCCTGGCAACCCCACAACCCAGTGTGTGGAGCTGGATTTCTTTGAGAAGATCGTCAAGATTGCCCGTGAGCATAATATCTGGGTCATCCATGATCTGGCCTATGCAGACATTGTATTCGACGGCTACAAAGCCCCTTCAATCCTTGAAATACCGGGTGCAGAAGAGATTGCAGTCGAATCGTTTTCGCTCTCCAAAAGTTACAACATGCCGGGTTGGCGTGTCGGCTTCATGTGTGGCAACAGAACCCTGATAGCGGCGCTTGCACGTATCAAATCCTACCTGGACTACGGCATGTTTACCCCCATCCAGGTGGCGGCGATTACCGCACTGGAGGGGCCGCAGGAGTGCGTAAAAGAGATCTGCGACATGTATGAACTAAGGCGCAATGTACTCTGTGATGGGCTGACGGCCATAGGCTGGCCGGTTGAGCGACCCAGGGCGACCATGTTTGTCTGGGCGCCCATCCCTGAACCGTACAGAGAGATGGGTTCGCTGGAGTTTTCCAAAAAGCTGTTAAAGGATGCCAGGGTTGCCGTCTCGCCCGGCATCGGTTTTGGAGAGCACGGCGATGACCATGTGCGCTTTGGCCTGATCGAGAACGAACATCGTACCCGCCAGGCTGTGCGCGGCGTTCGGGATATGTTTCGCCAGGATGGCCTGCTGGATATTGAGTAGAGTGAATAAACAAAAAATGTGGGGAGAAGAAGAGTGAAGCCAGTCAAGGTTGGGTTGATGGGGCTGGGCACCGTGGGTGGCGGCACCTTTCGCGTGCTGCTTAAAAATGCCAACGAGATTGCCAGGCGGGCCGGTCGCGAGATCCAGGTTGCCCAGGCAGCCGCCCGTGAATATGACCCTGAGAGTGTGCCGGGGATAGCGCATATCGAGGTGCTCGATGATGCCTTTGCCCTGGTCGAAAACCCGGAGCTGGAGATCATTATTGAACTGATCGGCGGTTATTCACCGGCTCGTGAGCTGGTGCTCAAGGCGATCGAGAACGGCAAGCATGTGGTTACCGCCAATAAGGCACTGATTGCGCTGCATGGCAATGAGATCTTTGCGGCGGCGCAGAGAAAGGGCGTCACCGTGGCCTTTGAGGCGGGCGTGGCAGGCGGCATTCCGATCATCAAGGCCGTCCGAGAAGGGCTGGCAGCCAACCAGATCGAGTGGGTTGCTGGCATCATCAACGGCACCGGCAACTTTATTCTCTCCGAGATGCGGGATAAGGGCAGGGATTTCGAGGATGTGCTGGCCGAGGCTCAGGCGCTGGGCTATGCCGAGGCTGATCCCACCTTTGATATAGAGGGTATAGATGCCGCGCACAAACTGACCATCCTTGGCTCTCTGGCCTTTGGTATCCCGCTACAGTTTGATAAGACCTACACCGAAGGGATCTCCCGGATCGAACAGCAGGATGTGATCTATGCGGGCGAGCTGGGTTACCGCATCAAACATCTGGGGATAGCGCGCAAGACAGATAAGGGCGTGGAGCTGCGGGTACATCCCACCCTGATTCCAGAGCGCAGACTGATCGCCAATGTGGATGGGGTGATGAATGCAGTACTGGTTCAGGGGGATGCGGTAGGCCCCACACTCTACTATGGCGCGGGCGCGGGCGCGGAACCGACCGCCTCGGCCGTGGTTGCCGATGTAGTGGACGTGGTGCGGGCATTGACGAGCGACCCTGAAAACCGCGTGCCGCACCTGGCCTTTCAGCCGGATGAGCTCTCTGATCTGCCGGTGCTGGGGATGGAGGATGTGGTCACCGCCTACTATCTGCGCATGAAGGCGGCGGATCGACCAGGGGTTCTGGCGCAGGTTGCCGGCATCCTGGGCGAGGCCGGCATCAGCATCGAGGCGATGCAGCAGCGGGAGCCTGTGGCCGGCGAGACGCATGTGCCGCTCATTATGCTGACCCACAGCGTGCTGGAGAGACAGATGAATGCCGCCATCCAAAAGATCGAAGCACTGGAGAGCATCCGTGGAGAGCTGACGCGCATTCGGATGGAGCCGCTTGACGGCTAATCTATTCAATCACCAAACAGAATTTGAGAACCGCCATGCCATTTAGAACCCGTTACACCGGCCTGATCAATAAATACCGCGACCGCCTGCCGGTGCATGACGATACCCGCCTTATCAGCCTGGGTGAGGGGAATACGCCGCTTATCCGGCTCAGCAACATCCCCGGCCTGATCGGTAAAGAGGTTGATATCTATGTCAAATACGAGGGGTTGAACCCCACCGGCTCGTTCAAGGATCGCGGCATGACCATGGCGGTGACCAAGGCGGTAGAGGCGGGCAGCAAAGCGATTATCTGCGCCTCGACCGGCAACACCTCCGCCTCGGCCGCCGCCTATGCAGCACGCGCAGGCATCACCGCCTTTGTGCTGATCCCCGACGGCAAGATTGCGCTGGGCAAACTGGCACAGGCAATGATGCATGGCGCTGTCGTAATCCAGATCAAAGGCAACTTCGATGCCGGCATGCAGCTGGTGAAGGATGTTGCAGAACATGCGCCGGTGACGATTGTGAACTCCATCAACCCCTTTCGCCTGCAAGGCCAGAAGAGCGCCGCCTTCGAGATCATGGAAGAGCTGGAGTGCGCCCCGGACTACCACTGCCTGCCGGTGGGTAATGCAGGCAATATCACCGCGCACTGGATGGGATACTGCGAATACAGAGAGCATGGCATCGTCAATAACGCCCCTGTCATGGTCGGCTATCAGGCCGATGGCTCGGCCCCGTTCATGCGTGGCGAGATGGTGGATAACCCCGAGACTGTGGCAACCGCCATCCGCATCGGCCATCCGCAATCCTGGGAAAACGCCTGGAAGGTGAAAGATGAATCAGGCGGCTGGTTCGATGAGTGCTCAGATGATGAGATCCTTGCGGCGCAGAAGATGCTGGCACAACATGAGGGCATCTTTTGCGAGCCGGCATCGGCCACCTCCCTGGCAGGCGCCATGCGTGACATAAAGAGCGGCAAAATCCCGGAAGGGAGCAAGATCGTCTGCACATTGACCGGGCATGGCCTGAAAGATCCTGATACCGCTATCAGGCAGTGCTCCGGCTCCATGATCACAGTGGATGCCGAGCTGGAAGCGGTAAAGAGCGCCATTCTGGATAATATGTCCAAATAGCGCGGTGCCTGCAAAAGAGCTTCCGTCCCGCCGGCTCGCTGGCCTCTTGCGAGGCTGAAGCCCCGCCTCCAAAGATGGGTTTTGTGACCCCTGCTCTCAGCTGCCCATGACCTCTCATCTTCACCTCGTAGTTCCGGGCCTGTTTGGCCCGATGCCTGGCTTGAAAGAGCTCGGCCTGAAACCGGCAGCGCCGGTGTTGGAGCGGCTGCTTGCCCGTGCTGACGTGGCCGGGGCAGCCGGAGATTCGTTTGAATCGACCCTGTTTGATCTGTTTGGCCTGCCAAGTGAGCCGGGCAGTGACCTGCCATCGGCTGCGCTCTCCCGCCTGGCCGACGGTGGTGAGAGGGATAATGCCTTCTGGCTGCATGCTGACCCGGTCTTTCTGAAACCAACAGCAGACCGCCTGCTGCTGTTTGATGCGCAGATGCTGGATATTCGCCCGGAGGATGCCGATGAACTGGCCGCGCTTTTTAACCGGCACTTTTCACAGGATGGATGGCATCTGGAGGCGCTGCATCCAGACCGCTGGTATCTGCGGCTGCCAACAGCACCGGCCCTGAAAACCACCCCTCTGGCGGATGTTATCGGGCGCAATATCGACCCGTACCTGCCTTCAGGGGTGGAGGCAGGTCACTGGCGCTCCGTGTTGAATGAGATCCAGATGCTGTTTCATTCAGCGGCCGCCAACAGGCAGCGGGAGGCGGATCATCTCTTGCCGGTCAACGGCATCTGGCTCTCGGGTGGTGGCGCCCTGCCGGATGGCGGCAAGGCCGGTTTCAGCCTGGTGATGGCGGATGATGCACTGAGCCAGGGGTTGTCGCGGCACTCTGAAACAGCATGCCAGACACTGTCGCTCGATAGATTGGCACAGGGGTGTGGTGGAGGCGGCTCCTGCCTTGTCGTCTACTCCCCGTTACAGCGTACGGTGTTGAGTGCAGACCCTCAAAGCTGGGTGAGCAGGCTGAATGAGCTGGAGCAGTGGGCTGTTGCACTACAGCGGATGCTACAGAAAAAAGAGCTTGAGCGGTTGAGTCTCTACCCCTGTAACGGGCAGTCGTTTCAGATAGAGCGGCGGGGGTTGCGCCGCTTCTGGATACCGTGCAGCCCTGTTTCTGACTATCTACTTGGCCGGTAGCAGGGTATACATCCCGGTAATGGTGTTCATCTGCTTCAGTATCTTGTCGGCCGACCGGGTGATCAATGCAGGGATATATTTCCCCTTTTCCAGCTTCGCGCTATGCTGAAAAACCCCCCACTGCAGGGATACCTCTTCGAGTGCATCGGATATTTTTTTTGTATTTTCAGGCGCTTTCTTGAGGAGACTCAAGGCCGCATCAAACTCATCAATGGCGCTTTTATAATCAGAGATGTAAGGCTCTTTTTCGAAGCCCCATGCCTGAAGGAGGTAGAGATTGGCAATGCGCTGGGAGAGCATGCGCTGGCGCCCTGCAATGTTGACCAGCCTGCCCTGCGCAGTGCCGGAGAGATCCTGCAGCATCAAAACGACCTTGTGGCTTGCGATGAGCAGTGCCTCGGCATCAGCCCTCAGCTGTTCGGCATTCTCTCTCCTCACCTCAGATGAGAGCATCTCTTTGAGATTTTCCCAGAGCCTTTTGACCTCGGCCAGCCCCGCTTTGACCTCGGTGGTAATCGCGAACTGCTGCAACTCTTCGAGCTGGGTGTCAAACAGGTGGACAGCTGCATTGAGCTGCTTCTCTGATTTGCGGTAGCGCAGCTCCATGCCCATCTGGCTATAGGCCTTGACCATGCGCTGCGTCAGCATGCGCTGGCGCCCCGCTTTGTTGATGCCTTCAGCCAGGGTGAGTTTCGCCGCTGCCGAGGTCAGTGGAACCAGCAGCACCAATAATGCAATGATAGCGATGCAGCTAATGCGGTTGAGTTTGATTGCCATAAGATGATCTGCGCAAACCTTTTGTACCCTGCCTGCATAAACCCGGATGTTTCACGGTGTTGCACGCTTATCGTGCAACCCCATGAAACATCCGGGTTAAAAGCATGCGGCCTGGTGAAGAGGCACAAAGTCCATGAATTTTATAAGATAGATGTTGATAGATCCTAACGTAATTTCAGGCTGGGTTTCAATATTTTTGCTATGGAAACAACAAAAACCTGTCTGGGGCTGATTTTCACGTTAGCCCCAGGGAGGTACCGAATAAATTAATCGGGAATGGATTTCGGGTCAGCGCAGAGGAGATGATGTAGCCGACAGATGCGCAGGCAAAAATGCCGGCGGTGATGCGAATGCGCAGGGTTGATCCCCACTTCAGGGCAATCATGCCAAAAATGATATAGGCAATCAGTGCTATGACCTTTGCGGTTAACCAGGGCTGTTGCAAGGGGTATTGGTGGGAGAGCATGGCCATGGCGATGCCGCTGGCCAGCAGGATGGTGTCGATGATGGGTGGAAATACCTTTACCCAGCGCTGCCGGAGCAGAGCAGGGTGTTTGATCATCCAGAAGAATCGTATGACAAAAAAGATGGTCGTGATGGTGACCATGCTGACATGAGTGTATTTGATCCAGAGATAATAGGCGTGCATCGGCAATCAATGAGTGGCTGCGTGGACGCATATTCTAATATAAAAAAGAAAAAAGGGGTTATTTGATGAACTATTCCCTGCTCCCCATCGGGGTTGTCCACTCTCCGTTTCGGGAGAGATTTGGCATCCCGCGGCAGCCACTGCTGGTGCCTGAGGCAAAGGCAAGGCTGGAGTTGCTGGCACCCTATAACTGCACGGAAGCGTTTGCAGGGTTGGAGGCGTTCTCCCATATCTGGCTGACCTTTATCTTTCACCAGACCATGCGGAACCAGTGGCAGCCACAGGTGCGGCCGCCCAGGCTGGGAGGGAACCGTCGTGTTGGGCTCTTTGCCAGTCGGTCACCCTTTCGTCCCAACCCTGTTGGACTCTCGGTTGTGATGCTGGATGGGATCTCCAGCCAACAGGGCAAGGTAGAGCTGCTGCTATCGGGCATTGATCTTCTCGATGGGACGCCGGTGCTGGATATAAAGCCCTATATCCCCTATGCCGACAGCATCCCGGAAGCCCGCAGTGGTTATGCAACCGGGCCGCCCCGGGCCAGTAAAGAGGTGCGGTTCAGCAAAACGGCTGAAGCCCAGCTACAGCAGCGCAATGATGCTGAACTCAGGCGTTTGATTATAAAGCTGCTGGAGTGTGATCCGCGCCCAGCCTATAAAAACCGATCCCGGTCAGACCGGATCTATGGGATGCGCCTGTATGACTTTGACCTGAAGTGGCGGGTTACGGAGGATGTGGTCGAGGTTATTGAGCTGGTTGTTTGAATATAACCACCTTCTTCAGTGGCGAGAGGTTGATCTCATCAAAACAGGTTCCTGGCCGTGCAGATAAAACGCCAAGCACGGCATCTGCAATATCTTGTGGCAGGATGCCGTTCTCCTCCGCCTCACCAGGCTCAAAAGAGAGCTTGTCAAAAAAGCCGGTCCTGACCATGCCGGGGTTGATGATGGTGCTTCTGATGCCTGAGCCGGAACACTCCTCGCGCAGTGACTGGGCAAACCCCCTCAGGGCAAATTTGGTGGCGCAGTAGAGGGCGCCCTTGCGGCTGCCATGCAGCGCGGCCTCTGAGCCGATAAAGATCAGGTCGCCCCGCCTCTGGCGTCTCATATTGGGCAGCAGCTCCCGCGCCAGCAGGATCTGGCTGGTGAGATTGAGCGCTATCAGATGGCGGATCTGCATGGGAGAGAACTCCTCCAGCGAACCAAATCGCCCCTCTCCGGCATTAAAAACCGTGCCATCAATATCAGGGTGCTGAGCGGCAATCTGCCTGATCTGCTCGGGCAGCTCATCCAACCGTGCGAGATCCAGTTGCAGGGGAAGGAGCCGCTTGGGCAGTTCGCCCCACTGCTCGAAGCTGCGGGCGATGCCGATCACCGAGGCACCCTCCTGCAGCAGCATCTCTGTAATGGCCCGGCCAATACCACGGCTGGCGCCTGTTACAAGCACTTTTCTCTTTTTCAGTCTCATCTTTGGTTGCTGAATGGATGCATGAACTGCTCAATTTTATCGAGCCGTTCCCGGATTAATTGTGAAACCCATTTTGCTTTCATGCCATGCCCAGGGTGGTGGCGGTTGTCAGAGATGATTTTCAGACAATAGCCGTTGCCATCCAGTGCAGAGAGGAATCCGGCGGCCTCCATATCGAATGCACCGGGCCGGGTGTAGTCAAACCCGGGTCGGCTCAATGTGGTCAACCTCTCCAGCTCACAGGGTGGGTCAAGCCATGCGGGGATCTCCCACTGCTGCTGTGAGGCTTCATCCCGGATGTATTGAGCCAGGATCATATCACCTATCGGGCGAGAGGCATGCCCGGCAATGCCCAGGTTGATCCAGATGCGCCCTTTCTGCTGCTGATGATTCAAAAGGGTGCGGGTAGCCTTTTGGGCTGCTGCTTTGCCAACGCCGGAGCGAATCAATGAGATGCCACCTTTTTGATAGATGGGAAAACCGTCGTCGGGCTGTAGCCGCTTGAGTCCAAAGTGGGCAATCAAGGGTTTGGACTCGGCAGGCAGTGCGACCACAAAGTTGAATGGAGGGCTGCTCATTGGCATCTCTCCTGAATCAGCTGCTGATAGCGGTGCTGCATCGCCAGATAGGCATCGGCCTGTGTTTGCCTGCCGCGCTTTATGGCACCCTGGGCCAGTATGCCTGCCTTTTTTATGAGCATCCCGGCGGCTGCCTGCCTGTCTGCTGGGGGCAGTTCCGGGTGGGCAATGATCTTCTCCAGCGCCTGAATCCGAAAACGATCCACCCCCCAATGTCGGCGGGAGAGCTGATCCTCGTGCCCGCCATATTTGATGATCTGTGGCTGCTCAATAAACAGCGTGGGGTAGAAGGCGCAGATGCGCAGCCAGAGATCATAATCCTCGCAGGCGGGCAGGGTCTCGTCAAACAGCCCGACGGCCTCGAAGAGCGAGCGGTGGATGATCACAGAGGAGGGAGATATGGCGCACAGCGGCAGGCAGTGCTGAAAAATCCAGCCCCCTTTTTTGGCATGTTTTTTCATAGGGTTGACCCGCTTGCCGTTACGAATCCAGATCTCCTCTGTATGGCAGAGGTGTATGCCTGGGTTGTGCTTCAGCGCAGCTGTCTGCATGGCCAGCTTCTCTGGCATCCACTCATCATCAGAGTCGAGAAAGGCCAGCCACTCACCCGTTGCAGCTGCAATGCCGCGGTTGCGTGCGCTGCTGACCCCCTGGTTTTGCTGGTGCAGGTAGCAGCAGCCGGGGAAGCGCTTGCGGATTAACGCTGCGGTGTTATCGGTGGAGCCATCATCAACGATAATGATCTCAGTTGCGGGCAGAGTCTGTTGCAATACCGATTCAACAGCCCGGCCTATGCTGTGAACCCTGTTATGAGTGGGGATGATGACAGAGATATTCACTTTTCATGCTGGCCAATAGTGGGAACTGCTCAATATAGCAAAGAGATAAAGTTGAGTGATAGCGGTCTGCCTCATATACTCCTCCGTCTGCATTGCAGCAGCTGTTATGGCGAAACAGGTGATCATGGGCGAAGTCGTTCCGTTCAAGAAACCAAGGCTGACTGAAAAGCACAAGGACAAAATCCCCTGCAAGAATGGTCACCATAAATGGAAAACTGCCAATGGGCAGCGGTTTGTAAAACCTGGCAAACTGGTGACACGCTATAGGTGCAAGTGCTGCTATGCAACAAAAAACAGATCTATTTAACCTGTGAGTGTATGAATGAAGATTGGATTGCTCAATGCCTACGCCTGTACCTCGGATGCGGCTGATTTTCGGCAGGGGTACGGCGCCATGTTTCAACGCTTTTTTACCGAGCACTTCCCCTCTGACTTCTCCCTGCATGAATACAATGTGACACAAAGATACTGGCCGAATGCGCTGCATGAGTGTGACGGCTGGATTATTGGTGCATCACAGCAGGGCATCCACGATAAAAACTCATGGATTACAAAATTGATGGAGTTTGCTTGTGCCTGCCACTTTAATCAGCGCCCGCTGATTGGCATTGGCTTTGGCCACCAGGTGATTGCTTATGCTTTGGGGGGCGATGTGAACAGATCACCCAAGGGGTGGGGGGCAGGTCTGCGTGGTTGTAACATCCGGGTGCAAAAACCCTGGATGAGACCTGCGTTAGCCTGCTGCTCGCTCAACTTCAGCCATCAAGAGCAAGTGACGATGCTCCCGGGCGAGGCGACCCTGCTGGCGGGTGATAGCCTCTGCCTGTATCAGATGTATGCTATTGGTGAACATATCTTTGCAATCCAGGGGCACCCGGAGTATGACCGATCCTTTATGCAGAGATGGCTTGATGAAAACAGAGAGAACTTAACAGAAGAGTGCTATGAGCAGGCGCTTGTTTCACTGGATCGGCCGATGGATTCGGATGCAGTGGGTAGCTGGATGTGGCGGTTTTTTGCATATCAGAATGGTGCAGAAATACCACCTGACCCGAATGGCACCAAGTAAAGCATGGGAGCCTGTCGGACTTATCCCCCCTCCCCCCAACGCGGCGCAAGCTCATGTTGGATACCCAGCTGATCCAGCACCCGCGCCACCATAAAATCTATGATCTCTTCTACCGTTTGCGGCTGATTATAAAAACCGGGGCAGGCGGGCATAATCACTACACCCAGGCGTGCCAGTTTGAGCATGTTCTCCAGATGAATGGCAGAGAGCGGGGTCTCCCGCACCACCAGTATCAGCTTGCGTTGCTCTTTCAACATTACATCTGCGGCTCGCTCCAGCAGGTTGTTGCTGGCGCCGCCGGCAATCGAGGAGAGGGTAGACGTGGTGCAGGGACAAACCACCATTGCCTCTGCAGGGTTGGAGCCACTGGCTACCGGCGCTGTCCATTGTTCACGTCCGAAGACCTGAAGCTGACCCTCTTGCGCCTGAAAATACTCGGTGAAAAAGATCTGGATATCGGTTGGAGTGCTGGGCAGATCCAGCCCCTGCTCCATCTTGATGACCAGCTGCCCGGGCCGGGAGAGCAGCAGGTAGACGCGCCGCCTGGCATCCAGCAAGGATTGCAGCAGACGCAAACCATAGGCGCTGCCTGATGCGCCGGTAATGGCTAAGGTAATTGGCTCTCCAGACTCCGACATTTAGCCCACCACTGTGGTTGATGAGGCCAGCCTGTCCAGCAGGCGCTGATGGATGTTTTCAAAGCTGCCGTTGCTCATCACCAGTAGATGATCTCCCGGTTGGGCCTCAGCCCCGATGGCCGCTACAATACCGGCAACCGAGGCGTGCAGCTGAACCCGCTCTCCCAGATCGGCAAAGAGCCGTTGCGAATCCAGCGGCAGCTCAGGCGGGGTGTAGACCATGACACAATCCGCCGCCCACAACGAGGGGGCCAGCTGTTCGGCATGCACCCCCATGCGCATGCTGTTGGAGCGCAGCTCCAGCACGGCGATAATCCGCTCCTCACCCACCCGCGCCCGCAGCCCTGCCAGCGTCGTCTCGATAGCCGTTGGATGGTGTGCAAAGTCGTCGTAGACCTTGATACCGTTGACCTCGCCCCGCAGCTCCATCCGGCGTCGCACATTCTGAAAGGAGGCCAGGCTCTCAACAGCAATCGCAGGGGTAACACCCACATGCCTTGCCGCAGCCAGGGCTGCCAGGGCATTGGCGATATTGTGGCGGCCGTTCAGATCCCACTCCACCCTGCCCGCTTTTTTACCGTGGCAGATCACATCAAAACAGCTGCCATCCGGATTGGTGTGGGCAGGATGCCAGTCAGATTTGGCATCGGGGCTGAACCGCTCTACCTTTGTCCAGCACCCCATCTCCAGCACCTCATGCAGCGCCTGGTCAGCCTCCGGCGCAATAATCAGGCCTGAACCCGGCACAGTGCGCACCAGATGGTGAAACTGGCGTTGAATCATGGCCAGATCGTCAAAGATATCGGCATGATCAAATTCAAGATTATTGAGTACCAGCGTCCTTGGGCGGTAGTGGACAAACTTGGAGCGCTTGTCAAAAAAAGCGGTATCGTACTCATCGGCCTCAACCACGAAGAAGGGATCACTCCCCAGCTGCGCTGAAACACCAAAATTGAGTGGCACTCCACCAATCAGAAACCCTGGATTCAGCCCGGCATCCTCCAAAATCCAGGCCAGCAGGCTGGCCGTTGAGGTCTTGCCGTGCGTGCCTGCAACCGCCAGCACCCAGCGGTTTTGCAGCACGTGTTCTGCCAGCCACTGTGGACCGGACCTGTATGGCAAGCCGGCATCCAGCATATACTCCACCGCAGGGTTGCCCCGCGACATGGCGTTGCCCACAACCACGCAATCGGGGTGCTGTTTCAGGTGTGCCGGGTCATAGCCTTCCAACAGGCGAATCCCTGCTGCCTCAAGCTGTCCGCTCATCGGCGGATAGACATTGGCATCAGAGCCGCTCACCTCATGCCCCATCGCCCTGGCCAGCAGGGCAATCCCGCCCATAAAGGTACCGCAGATACCCAGGATATGAATCTTCATGACAGCGGAAAGAGGCTCCCGACAAACAGGCTGGAGAGAAGGAAATAGACCACGCCAAACAAGATGCCATGCCCAAAAGAGATATCCAGCGTATAACGCAGGATATGCCCCATGACCATCAGCGACCAGATCAGCAGCAGCAGTGCACCCAAATCAGCGACTACCGCCATTGCCGTGTGGTCTGCCGCGTTGCCCCCCACTGAATAGAGCGGGATCAGGATGATCGCCAGCAGCGTGCTGCTCCCCAGCAGGGCAGTCGCTGATTGATTGAAACGTGGAAGCAGCCCTTTGCAATAGAGCAGCAGCCCCAGGACGGCCAGGAAAAAGAGGCTCTCCACAACACTTGCCATAAGCGCCCGCAGAACGCCCCCATAGAGGCCACTGAAGGCCAGGACACCCACCGTGATATTGGCCAGAATGACCAGCCCCAGCAACGCCCCGGAGGCGGGGAGATCCTGCGGTTTTACCCGCAACAGACAAAGTTCAAAGAAATAGTTAAATAATGCATTCACTCTGGGCTATCCACTTCACAGTTATCGTTTATGCAGGCATCATACCTTTGACGTGACAACCTCGCCATAACGGCAGGCCGAATCTTGGTAAGGAATAGTAGAAACTGCATGCAAGAGCTCTTCATCGACACACCGGACCAACTCCAAAATCTATGCGCCCGACTGGCCGGCAGCAAATGGCTGGCGCTTGATACCGAATTCTTGCGGGAGAAGAGCTACTACCCAAAATTCTGCCTGCTGCAGATTGCCAATGAGCAGATCGCAGCCTGCATCGACCCGCTTGCGGCAGGTGACTTCTCAGCCCTGATGCCACTGCTGGAAGATCCGGATATAACCAAGGTATTCCATGCCGGCCGTCAGGATCTTGAGATATTCCATCAGCTGTGGAACACCCTGCCCACACCGCTGTTTGATACTCAACTTGCCGCCATGTTGACCGGCCATGGCGACCAGATAGGCTATGCCGCTCTGGTGCAAAAACTGCTGGGCATCACGCTGGACAAGAGCCACTCCCGCACCGACTGGAGCCTGCGCCCACTGGCTCGGGAGCAGCAGCGTTATGCGCTGGATGATGTGATCTACCTTGGCAGAATTTATCTTCAGCTAAAGGCCGAGCTGGAGCGTCTCGGACGCACTCACTGGCTGGCAGATGATTTCAAAACCCTGGCCACACCGGCCACCTACCAGATTGACCCGCAGCAACAGTGGCAGCGCATCCGTGGCCGCCAGCACCTGAAAGGGGTGCAGCTTGCCATACTTCAATCCCTTGCCTGTTGGCGCGAGGAGACTGCCATAAAGCGCAACAAACCCAAAGGCTGGATTATCAAGGATGATGTGCTGCTGGAACTGGCGCGGCGCAAGCCAAAAGATAAAACAGCGCTTTCGCGCACCCGTGGACTGGAGAGGCATACCATAGAGCGGCATGGCGACACCCTGTTAGAACTTATCAGCGACAGCAGCAGGCTCCCCGCTGAGAGATGGCCCCGAGAGAAGGCCCAGACCCCCCGTCTAACCACCGAACAGGATGCGATGGTTGATATTCTGATGTGCAGCGTGCGCCTGCTGGCTAAAAAGCAGCAGCTCAGCCCCCAGGCGCTGGCAACCCGCAAAGAGCTGGAGCAGCTGGCGACCGGCAGCCAGGATCTGGCCTTTCTCAGCGGCTGGAAAAAGGCGGTTATTGGCAATGACCTGCAAAAGGTTGTGGCTGGGGAGCTATGGCCACACCCCATAAATGGCCAGATCTGTTTGACCTCATCCGGGGAGTAGCTGCCAAGATCAGGCCTCAGCCATACACTGTAGCAGCGAGCAGCGCCAGTCAGGCAGTGCCAGCCCAAAGCTGTCACTCAGCTTTCTGTTATCCAGCACCGACCAGGCGGGGCGGGCTGCCGGTGTCGGATAGTCTGTACTGGGGATAGGCAACAGACAGCAATCAGATTCGGAGTTTTCCAGAATCGCCTGGGCGAAACCAAACCAGCTTGTCTGGCCTGCCGCAGTGAGATGATAGATGCCGCGCTTTTCACCAAATTGCGCAGGCTCCACCTTCAGTTGAGAGACAACCTGGGCCGTAGCCTCAGCAATCATCCGGCTCCATGTCGGGCTGCCGATCTGGTCATCCACAACCCGCAGCTCATCCCGCTCGGCAAACAGCCGCCGCATGGTTTTAAAAAAGTTATCTCCATGCTGGCCATAAACCCAGGCGGTACGGAATATCAGCGCATCGGCAGCGCTATCAAGCAGCGCCTGTTCGCCCTGCAATTTGGTTTTGCCATAGAGACCCACGGGGCCGGTTTTGTCATCCTCACGGTATGGGCGATCCAGCGCCCCATCAAAGACATAATCAGTAGAGTAGTGGATCACTGCCGCACCCCACCTGGTCGCCAGCTCGCCAATAATGCCTGGGGCAACGGCATTTACCGCCTCGGCCACATCCCCCTCGCTTTCTGCCCTGTCCACAGCCGTATAGGCCGCGGCATTGACCACCAGTGCAGGTCTGACCTCATTAAAGGCCTGCACCAGTGTGTCGGGGCTAGCCAGATCAACAACCCGTTTGGCACCCCTGTTGCGGCCAGTTGCAACAACCTCGCCCAAGGGGGCCAGCGTGCGCTGAAGTTCCCAGCCCACTTGCCCACTGCTACTGATCAGCAATATGCGCGGATGCTTATGACTCATAAGCTCTGTTCACCTCGGTACGGGGGCAATCTATCCTCAGAAATCTCATACAGGCAGGGCGCGTCCCGATCTTTATCCGACAGGATGGGAGGGCCGGCCAATGGCCAATCAATCCCCAGCTCTGGGTCATCCCAGCGTATGGAAAACTGGCTCTCAGGGTGGTAATTATCGGTACACTTGTAGCTGAAGAGCGCCTGATCACTAAGCACACAATAGCCATGTGCAAAGCCCTCTGGAACATAGAACTGGCGCCTGTTTTTATCCGACAGGATTACACCCACCCAGCGTCCAAAACAGGGGGAGCCACGGCGTACATCCACCGCCACATCAAACACCTCCCCTGAAATAACCTGCACCAGCTTGCCCTGACCATGCGGGTGTTGCAGGTGCAGTCCACGCAGCACGCCACGCTGTGAACAGGCCTGGTTATCCTGCACAAAAGAGTCCGGCATGCCTTGCCTGGCATAGCGCTCCTGCTGCCATGTCTCCATAAACCAGCCGCGTTCATCACCAAACAGCCGGGGCTCAATCAGGAGTACACCGGGTATATCAGTCTCTACTGTTTTCATGGATAGGAGCCTCGTTCGCATAACTCCAGCAGATATTGGCCATAGCCGTTTTTCTCAAGCGTCAGCCCCAGTGCTCTGACCTGCTCCGTGTCGATCCAGCCCTTTGAGTAAGCTATCTCCTCCGGGCAGCAGACCTTCAGCCCCTGGCGCTCTTCAATGGTCTCGATGAAGTTGCTCGCCTGCATCAGCGACTCGTGTGTGCCTGTATCCAGCCAGGCGGTGCCGCGTCCAAATTTTTCCAAATGCAATTTACCCTGCTCCAGATACAGGCGGTTGAGGTCGGTAATCTCCAGTTCGCCACGGGGAGAGGGTTTGAGTGATGCTGCCAGTTCCGTAACCTGGCTATCATAAAAGTAGAGGCCCGTAACGGCATAGTTGGATGCCGGATTATCCGGTTTCTCCTCCAGAGTGACCACCCTGCCCTCCGTATCAAAGCCCGCCACGCCATACCGCTCCGGGTCTTTTACCCAGTAGCCAAAGACCGTGGCGCCGTCATTATGCCCGGCAGCCTGTTGCAGCACCTCCACCAATCCGTGCCCATAGAAGATATTGTCCCCCAGCACCAGACAGCAGGGCTGGCCTGCAATAAATTCCCGCCCAATATGAAATGCCTGAGCCAGGCCGCCCGGTTCAGGTTGTATTGCGTAGCTCAGCTGGATGCCCCACTGATGCCCATCTTCAAGCAGCGCCTTAAAGAGCGGCGCATCCTGTGGCGTTGTGATGATCAGTATATCCCGGATGCCGGCCATCATCAGGGTAGCCAGTGGATAGTAGATCATCGGCTTGTCATAGATGGGCAGCAGCTGTTTGCTGACAGCTCGGGTGAGCGGATAGAGCCGGGTGCCAGAGCCGCCTGCCAATATGATGCCTTTCATGGTTTTCCCCATATTTTTTTCCTTATAGCCGACCCAGCCGTTCACCCAGATAACTGCCGTCCACCACGCGTTTGCACCATACGGCATTGTCAATATACCACTGCACTGTGGCACGCAATCCTGACTCAAAGCTCTCTTGCGGCTCCCAGCCGAGCTCTCGCTTGATCTTGGATGCATCAATGGCATAGCGCCGGTCATGACCGGGGCGATCTGTAACAAAATGCTTGTACTGGGCGTGGGGGATGTGGGAGGAGTGTGGTATGAGTTCATCCAGGATGGCACACAGGGTATCGACCACCTCCAGGTTGGTTCTCTCGCTGTTGCCACCGATATTGTAGACCTCGCCCGGTCTCCCTGCCTCCAGCACCCGCCAGATGGCACGGCAGTGGTCCTGTACATACAGCCAGTCGCGAATATTACCGCCATCACCGTAGATCGGCAGCGGCTTGCCCACAGTGGCATTCTGGATCATCAGCGGGATCAGCTTCTCCGGGAACTGGCACGGGCCATAATTATTGGAACAGTTGGTGGTGACTACCGGCAGCCCATAGGTGTGGTACCAGGCGCGCACCAGATGATCCGACGCCGCCTTGGATGCCGAGTAGGGTGAGTTTGGCGCATAGGGTGTCTCTTCAGTGAACAGCCCTTCAGCCCCCAGCGAACCGTAGACCTCATCGGTGGAGACATGCAGAAATCTGAATGCCTCTGCCTGTCTTTCAGGCAATGTTGAGCAGTATTGCCTGCTGCACTCCAGCAGATTGAAGGTGCCGACCACATTGGTCTGGATAAAATCATCCGGGGCATCAATGGAGCGGTCGACATGGCTCTCTGCCGCAAAATTCACCAGCGCCGAGGGTCTGTAGCGTTTTAACAGCCCGGAGAGCAGCTCCTTGTTGCATATATCGCCCTGCACAAAGGTGTAGTGATCACCCTCTGTGATATCTGCCAGGGTATCCAGATTGCCTGCATAGGTCAGTAAATCCAGATTGATAACCCTGACATCTCCCCGGCTCATCAGCAGATGAATGAAGTTACCACCAATAAACCCCGCACCACCTGTAACCAGTAATGTTTTCATGAGGTGCTCCTCTTTAATAAATTCCGCTTTTCGGGTACCTGTGTCCGTTGCTTAGGCGCTCGTGCCTGCTGTTTGGGTACTTGTGCCCGTTTTTTGGGTACTTGTGCCCGTTTTTCGGGTATCAGAATGGAATATCATCATCAAAATCAGCATCCGGTGCTGGAGCAGATGAGGCATTTTGCGCAGGGCGGCCACCATCATTTGTACCCGCGTTCTGGCTGCTTGTGCCCGCATTCTGGGTACTTGTGCCTGTGTTCTGAAAGGCTGCACCACCGCCGCCGCCGCGGCTGTCCAGCATCTGCATCTGGTCGGCAATGATCTCTGTGGTGTAGCGATCCTGGCCGTTCTTATCCTGCCATTTTCGCGTCTGTAGCCTGCCTTCAACATAGATCTTCGAGCCTTTCTTGCAGTACTCGCCCACAATCTCGCCCAGGCGCTGAAAAAACACTACACGATGCCACTCGGTTCGCTCCTGCATCTCTCCGGTATTCTTATCCTTCCAGGACTCTGAAGTGGCCAATGAGACATTGGCTACCGCATTGCCATTAGGCATGTAGCGCACCTCCGGATCCTGCCCCAGATTGCCAATAAGAATAACCTTGTTAATACCACTTCTTGCCATGATCCTCTCCCCTCTCTTTACTCTTAGAATTAAATATACCGGCCAAGTCTACGTCCCAGCTGTAGAAAATTCATCTAACATGGACAGATCAACAATCTCGGGATCCACCTTCAGATAGGCCACCCCCTCCTCACTGACGATTACTGCCTCAACCACTCCGGTCACTGCCTTGAGACGCAGAAGCATATCATCCGCCTCTTCTGTCGTTAATGTACCGACATGAAGCAGCTGATTGCGCAGATTACGCGGACGAGCCATACCCGATGCCACCAGCAGCCACAAAACGGCTGAGGCAGCGCCCAGCAGAAAGACCCCTTCAAAGCCAAATGCACCATGCATCCAGCCACCAAATGCACCGCCGATAAAGGCGCCGGCAAACTGTGAGCTGGAGTAGACGCCCAGCGCTGCGCCCTTGTTCTCTGCCGGGGCTACCTTGGAGACCATTGAGGGCAACACCGCCTCCAACAGGTTAAAGGCGGTAAAGAAGAGCAGCAGCGCCAAAACCAGCCCCGTCAGGGAGGTGTGCAGAAAATAGAAGCCAACCTGAGCCAGCGCCATAAACAGGATGGCGCCCAGGAAGATCTCTTTCATCCTCTGTTTTTTCTCCGCCAGGATGACAAAGGGCACCATCAGTACCACCGACCCCAGCAAGACCGGCAGATAGACCTGCCAGTGGCTCGCGCTCTCCATGCCCACGATGTCACGCAACACCAGCGGCACCGCCAGAAAGATTGAGGTGATGGTCATGTGCAGCGTCAGAATACCGTAATCCAGCCGCAGCAGGTTAGGGTCACGCAGCACCCGGGCAAGTTGCCCGGCAACCGGCGCGGCATCCCGGTGATGACGGCAGTGCTCTGGTTTCGGCACCAGAAATATTGCAACCCCAATACCGCCCAAAGCCAATATCGCTGTCAGCCAGAAGATCCCGGGGACACCGATCCACTCATTGAATACAGGCCCCAGCACCAGCGCCAGGGTAAAGGCGGCGCCGATGCTCATGCCGATCACCGCCATCGCCTTGGTGCGCTGCTCCTCGCGCGTGAGATCTGCCGCCAGCGCCATAACCGCTGCGGCAATGGCACCGCTGCCCTGCAGGGCGCGCCCGAAGATAACGCCATAGATGCTGTCGGAGAGCGCCGCCACCACACTGCCAACCGCAAAGATCAACAATCCACCAACAATCACCGGCTTGCGGCCGATGCGGTCAGAAAGCATACCGAAGGGGATCTGCAACAGCGCCTGCGTCAGGCCATAGGCGCCTATTGCAATGCCCACCAGCAGCGGTGTAACCCCCTCCAGCTCCTCTGCGTAGAGTGCAAAAACCGGCAGGATCAAAAACAGCCCCAGCATGCGCAGGGCGTAGATACCGGCCAGGGAAAATGTCGCCCGCTTCTCGGTAGCGGACATTCCGTTCTTATTCTCTTTGTTCACTTCAATATCTTTTTTGCATCCAATACTCTTGCACTTGCGGGCGGGGCTGAAGCTCCACTTCCAAAAAAGAGGTGAAAACCGGAAGCGGGACTCCAGCCCCGCCAAAGCGCCAACTCTTTGCGCACAAAACGGCAGACCGCGTATAGTATCAGGTTCGCTTTTTTGCCGATACGAAACACATGAAAAACATCCTGATTCGCGGGGCGCGCACCCACAATCTGAAAAACATTGATCTGGATCTGCCACGGGACAAGCTGATTGTCATCACCGGACTCTCCGGTTCCGGCAAGTCATCACTGGCCTTTGACACCATCTATGCCGAGGGGCAGCGCCGCTATGTGGAGTCACTCTCCGCCTATGCCAGGCAGTTTCTCTCGATGATGGACAAGCCGGATGTCGACCATATCGAAGGGCTGTCACCGGCCATCTCGATCGAACAGAAGAGCACCTCCCACAACCCCCGCTCCACTGTCGGCACCATCACCGAAATCTACGACTACCTGCGGCTGCTCTTCGCCCGCGCAGGCACGCCCTGCTGCCCCACCCACAAGCAGCCGCTGGAGGCGCAGACCGTCAGCCAGATGGTCGATCAGGTGCTGGCGCTGCCCGAGGGGAGCCGGCTGATGCTGCTCGCCCCTATCGTTTCAGAGCGCAAGGGTGAACACCAAAAGCGGCTACAGGAGCTACAGGCCCAGGGCTTTATCCGCGCCCGGATCAATGGCGAGGTCTATGAGATCAGTGATGCGCCAGAGCTGGAGCTGCACAAGAAACACAATATCGAGGTGGTGGTTGACCGCTTCAAGGTGCGTGCCGACCTGCAACTGCGGCTGACGGAATCCTTTGAGACTGCACTGCGCCTGTCAGAGGGGCTGGCGCGCATTGCCTGGATGGACGATGGCACGAATGCAGAAGGCAGCGCAAAGCGGCATGAGCTGATCTTCTCCGCCAACTTTGCCTGCCCACACTGCGGCCACAGCATTGCAGAGCTTGAACCGCGCCTCTTCTCCTTCAACAACCCGGTCGGCGCATGCCCTGCCTGTGACGGCCTTGGCATTGAACAGTTCTTTGACCCGGAGATGGTGGTGGCCCAGCCGCACCTCAGCCTGGCAGCCGGGGCGGTGCGCGGATGGGATCGTCGCAACGCCTACTATTTCCAGCTCATCTGCTCACTGGGCAGGCACTATGCATTCGATGTGGAGACCCGCTGGGAGAAACTGCCCAAAAAGATCCGCCAGGCGATCCTCTTCGGCAGCGGCGACGACGCCATTGAGTTCAGCTACATCAACGAACGCGGCAACAGCAACACCCGCACCCACCCCTTTGAAGGGATCATCCGCAACATGGAGCGCCGCTATCGGGAGACCGAATCCAATGCAGTGCGCGAAGAGCTGTCACGCTATATCTCCAGCCACCCCTGCCCCAGCTGCAACGGCACCCGGTTGAACGAGGCGGCACGCCATGTCTTTATTGCCGAAATGAATCTGCCCGCCATCAGCGCCCTGCCGGTCGGCAAGGCGCTGGGCTTTTTTGAGCAGCTCTCCCTGCCGGGCAAGCAGGGTAAAATCGCCGCTAAAGTGGTCAACGAGATCAACCAGCGGCTCAAGTTTCTGGTCAATGTGGGGCTGGATTATCTGACCCTCAGCCGCAGTGCCGAGACCCTCTCCGGCGGCGAGGCGCAGCGCATTCGGCTGGCCAGCCAGATCGGCGCCGGGCTGGTGGGCGTGATGTATGTATTGGACGAACCCTCCATCGGGCTGCATCAGCGCGACAATGGGCGGCTGCTGAAAACCCTGACCTACCTGCGCGATCTTGGCAACACCGTGATCGTGGTGGAGCATGATGAAGAGGCGATCCGCAGCGCAGACCATATCGTCGACATCGGCCCGGGGGCCGGGGTTCACGGCGGCCAGATCATCGCAGAGGGACTGGCGGAGGATATCGCCAGCAGCGCGGCCTCACTGACCGGGCAGTACCTCTCCGGGAAGCGCCGGATCAAGGTGCCAGAGAGGCGCACCATCGCCGATCCGAAGCGGCAGCTCTCTATCCAGGGGGCATCCGGTAACAATCTGAAAGCCATCCATGCCGAGATCCCGGTGGGGCTGCTCACCTGCGTCACCGGCGTCTCCGGTTCCGGTAAATCAACCCTGATCAACGACACCCTCTACCCGGCTGCCGCCATGCAGCTGAATGCCGCAGGCCACCGCAGCTCGGCACCCTGCACCCGCATTGAGGGGCTGGAGCATTTCGATAAGGTGGTGGATATCGACCAAAGCCCCATTGGGCGCACCCCACGCTCCAACCCGGCCACCTACACCGGGCTGTTCACCCCCATCCGTGAGCTGTTTGCCGCCACCCATGAGGCGCGCTCCCGTGGCTACAGCCCCGGCCGTTTCAGCTTCAACGTAAAGGGCGGCCGCTGCGAGGCCTGCCGTGGTGATGGCGTCATCAAGGTGGAGATGCACTTTCTGCCCGATCTCTATGTGATGTGCGACATCTGCAAGGGCAAGCGCTATAACCGTGAAACCCTGGAGATCAGATACAAAGGCAAGAGCATCAATGAGGTGCTGGCGATGACGGTGGAGGATGCGCTGGAGTTCTTCTCACCCGTCCCTTCACTCAAACGCAAACTGCAGACACTGATGGATGTGGGGCTGTCGTACGTGCAGCTGGGCCAGAATGCCACCACACTCTCCGGCGGCGAGGCGCAGCGGGTCAAGCTCTCCCGGGAGCTGTCAAAACGCGATACCGGCAACACACTATATATATTGGACGAACCGACCACCGGGCTGCATTTTCATGATGTGCTGCACCTGCTGGAGGTGCTGCATCGGCTGCGCAATCATGGCAATACCGTCATTGTCATCGAGCACAACCTGGATGTAATCAAGACTGCCGACTGGATCATCGACCTGGGGCCAGAGGGTGGGGACAAAGGCGGTGAAATCATTGCCTGCGGCACACCGGAGCAGGTTGCTGCGGTGAAACGATCCTACACCGGGCAGTTCCTGAAACCGATACTAAAACGAGGTTAGGGGGCATTCTCAATTACCTGAGAGACGCTTGAGAATGCCCGCCAGATACTACATCCTGTATCACCAAAGCTCTTCTGAAATCTTTAAGCGGTCTACTGGCTTATCCTCCAGCAGGTGCTGATCTACAATCTCCGCCACATCTTCCACAGTGACCTTGGCATACATGACAGCTTCCGGGTAGACCAGTACATTCGGCCCCTCTTCACAAGGCCCCAGGCAACCTGAGGTGGTCACCTGGAAGCGCCCCCACAGCCCCTTCTCCTCAAACAGGCGGCGGAACTCATCCACTACAGGCACTCCACCACGCGCTGTGCAGGAGCCCTTTGGATGTGCTTCCGGGCGATTCTGGACACAGACGAACAGGTGTTTTTCTGGTTTAGGCATATCAACTCCCCTATCTATTGCTCATTAAAAAATCGGTTTGGCCGCTACGCAGCGGCCCTGGCATTGCGCTCCTGCCACCACTGCTCAGCCAGCCGGCAGGCCTGCTCGCGCTCGACTGCTCGCTCCAGGCCGCGCAGTACCAGCGCTACTGTTCCAATCACAGCGGCACGGCCATAGCGGTCTTCCTCGCGGCCATCCCATACCGCGCTGAAGTGGTCAAGATCAGGATTTTTTGGCAGACTCCCACTGCTCTCTTCAGCAGGCCACTCCTCCTCCCAGCAGACGCCATCGCTCAGGCCGTAGAGTTTGCAGGGGGCTCCCAAAATACGCTCAAACTCGCCACTGCTGCCCTGAATGGAGAGACTCTTCCCCTGCCTCATCAGGCGTGCTGCACCCTGGTGCAGCAAGGCATATTGTGGGTGATGCACACCCTGCAACGTCAGTGATGCGGAAAATGGGTTCAGCATGCGGGCGATGGTGTGCATTGGTGTACGCAAGCCCAGCTGTTTGCGGTATTCCAGCAGCTCCTGGACGATGCCCGAAAGATTTTCAATCGGCAGGTAGGCAAACCCCTCCTGGCGGATCTTTGCCGCAGCCTGAGAGAGCAGGCTGCACGGCTCTATCCCCAGCGCCCGCAACGCTGGCGGGACATAGAGCCTCTCATCACGGCGCGAATAGCCATGCATGAATACCGGGTATCCATTCTGGGCAAGCAGCAGCGCAGCAAGCAGAAACCAAGGTGGCTGCCCGCTTTTACCGGCATAGGCTGGCCAATCGACTGCAACCGGCGGCGGATCAGGGGGTTTGGGAAGACCGTCCCGCAACGCCTCGGCAAAACCCGCGATCTCCTCCGGGGCCTTGTGCTTGAGCCGCAGCAGCATCAGAAAAGCACCCACCTGCTGAGGCTCCACCTCGTAGCAGGCGATATCGGTCATGGCGGCACGCGCCTCTTCCTGGGTTAAAGAGCTGCCCAGTTTACGGTCATGGCCAAGTTTTCTGATATAACCGGCAAACGGGTGTTCACACGCCATAGGTCAGGCTCACTCCACAGTACTTGTCGATGCCAGCAGGAAATCGTAACAGTTGTCCCTGTTTTTTTTGCTGCTTCTCAACTTCATGGCGGCACGGGGATGCTGGTTCAGGTGGCCGCTGATGCCGTAGATGTCGTTAAAGCCCCACTCGATCTTTTTACGCAGTGGAACAAACTCCTCTTGAATAACCTTATACAGCGGTTTGGTATCAAACTTCGGGTTTTGCAGAAAGTTAAGCAGCAGCTCCAGATTGCAGTTGCCGGCGCCCCGCCCGATACCATTGATTGTGGCATCCAGCAGGTTTACCCCGTCGATAATGGCCTGCTGGGTATTTGAGAAGGCCAGCTGCTGATTATTGTGCGCATGAAAGCCCAGCTCTTTGTCTGGCGCATGCTTCTGGTACAGCTTGATATAAGAGGTGACCTGCTCGGAGTAGAAGGCGCCGAAGCTATCGACAAAGTAGAGGTAATCGACCTCATCGGCCATATTGACCGACTCCAGCGCTTCAATCAGGTCATCCTGAATCACTGCTGAGGGGGCCATGATGTTGATTGTGGTCAGATAGCCCAGATCTTTGGAGCGCCGCGCCAGGTCGATCCCCTTTTCGATATCAGGCACATAGCAGGCGGTGCGTATCATATCCATCGGGCTCTGATCCCGGGGTTGCAGCGCGCTGACATCCACCCTGCCCACATCAAACATCACTGCAACCAGGGGCGGGTTCTCGCACTCATAAGAGTCAATGACCGCCTTGATGTCGTCATCATTACAGAAATTCCATTTACCCCATTTATCACGCGGGTACTCATCGCTTTCGGCCAGCTTTTTGCCCAGCTCGATAATATCGACACCCGAGTCACAGGCGGCCCGGTAGACAGCCTTTACAAACTCATCGGTAAACTGGTAGTTATTGATCAAACCACCATCACGGATGGTGCAGTCCAGCACCTTAATCTCTTCTCGAAACATTATGGTATCTCTCGTCTACGCAACTTCCCATCCATGCCTGCCGCAGGGTAAAGCCGGTGATTATTACAATTTGTTGCCAGCTAATCCAGATATGATCTCCGAAAAGTCATTGATTGCAGGAAAATCGGTCACTTTGCGCACCGGCCCACACGAGTCAGGCCTCACCACTGCCAGCAGCCAGCGAATACCATATTGACGGGCAGAGCGAAGCACCGCCAGGCTGTCGTCCACAAAAAGGGTGCGCTGCGGGTCAAAGGGTTCACGCTGTTGCAGCCTCTCCCAGAACTGTGGATTCTCCTTTGGCAACCCGATGTCGTGGGCACAATAGACAGCATCAAAGCAGCCACCCAGCTGAGTTCGATCCAATTTCAGAGCCAGCGCCTTCTGATGTGCATTGGTAACCAGCGCAATACGCCTGCCACTGGCTCGCAGCGCTGCAAGAAAATCTGTGACGTGCGGGTGCACAGCAATCAGGTGATCCACCTCCTCCTTCAGCAGGGCAATATCCAGCCCCAACTCTCGACTCCAGTGATCCAGGCAATACCACTCCAGCCTCCCCTCCACATCCTTGTAGCGCAGAGCAAGCTCTGCCTGCGCCTCTTCATCGCTGATATTTTTGTCTCTGGCATAGCGCTGGGGAACATAGCCCTGCCAGAAGTAGTTATCAAAATGGAGATCGAGCAAGGTGCCATCCATATCCAGAAATACAACATCCACCCCACTCCAGATCACCATATTGCACAACCTTATTCATCATAAAAAAGCCGTCCGGCACAGTTTGTATGCCCCCTTGTAAAACATAGCACCGTACTCGGTTTTTTGGCATTGAAAATATATATATCACTTGCTCTAAAGTTGTAGTTTTTCATGCCGTAAAAGCAACTGAACATGGTCGTTTGTTGCTTTGTAAATCAACAAGCCACCAAACAACAGATTAAATCATGGCCACAGGTTGGCATTTGGAGCACCAAAAAATGAATGAATTATCGCTTAAACGCAAACTGGCCATGGGCATAACCGCCATTATACTGGTCACCGTACTGCTTGGCATTACTGTGTTCTATTCACTGGAGCAGAGTAAAGGGGACTCCGATATTGTGAATATCGCCGGGCGCCAACGCATGCTCAGCCAGGCCATGTCCAAATCTGCCTTGAGCTTCTCTTTGGCAAAGAATGCGCTGCAGGCCTCACAGGCAAAGATTACAGAGCTGGATCGCTACATCACAAAAATGCGCAGTACTTATGCAAGCATAATTATTGGGGCGGCTCAGGAGGCAGGGCTAAAAATATCCATGCATCCGGAAAAAGAGTATGACCCTGCAATCCCTTTTCCAGCCACTTTCACTCGCATGGTGGGTGAGAAATTTGCAACCAGCACCCGCTTCAACGTAGACATTATTGCCGAAGACCCCATCAACCCTGCACAAGGCTTGAAGGATGCCATTGACCAGGAGGCCTTTGCATTTCTGGCCGCCAACAAAGGGCCGATATTCTTTAAAGAGGTAGAGCAGGACAACAAACTCTATCTGCGTTATTACACGGCTGACAACGCCGTCGTCGAGGGTTGCGCCAGCTGCCACACCGCAATGAAAGGCAAACCCTTCAAAGTAGGGGACATGCTGGGCATTCGGCGCTTCACCCTGCTGTTTTCAGACAATATTGTGCAGGGGCAGGCTCGCCTCAACCCCAGCCTGGAGGAGTACAAAACCGCCGCTGCCGTCTTTACGCAGACACTGGCGGCATTGAAATCAGGGGGCAAATACCCGACAAACCTCAAGATGACTGAATTCGGCTCATACCCAGGCAGCGATGACCCGGCCATTCAGACCAACATCTCTGAAATTGAAGAGGTGATGGCGCATTTTACCAGCTCTGTAACCAAACTCACCACGGCCAAGATCGGTTCTGATGACTATTGGCAGGCACAGCATGATGTACCCAACGATGCCGATAAACTGCTACAACTGAGCAATGAACTCACCACCAAGTTTGCCCACATCTCTCATGCCAACCAAAACAGTGTTCGATGGGCTGTTGCCATCATGGTATTGACTGTCATCGCTGCATTTATCGGCCTGTTCCTGATGATAAACAGAACTGTGCTGAGCCCTGTTGAGAAGATAACCCAGGTTGCAAACAGTATCGCCCAGGGGGATCTGACTCAAAAAATCAACAGCAGCCGCCAGGATGAGATTGGATCACTCTCAACGGCTCTGGATCAGATGTCTCAGAGTCTCAACAGCATGATTGCCAAGATCAGGGATACCGCCCATAGTCTGGTGGCCGCCAGCAGCAATATCCACGAGGCCACACAGCAGGTAACCAATGGTGCCGTGGATCAGTCCCAGCAGACAGAGGTGGTGGCCGTTTCCGCCAACGAGATGGAGATCGTCTCACAGGATATCTCACGCAACACCACGGAAGCTGCCGATGCGGCTGATCAGGCCTCTCAAGTAGCCGTTGAAAGCGGAAACATCGTGCATCAGAGTGTTGATGGCATGGCGCGCATCTCCAGCTCTGTGGCAGAAGCGGCCCGCAATGTGGAGCTGTTGGCAGAGCACTCTGACCAGATTGGCAAGATCGTCTCCGTTATTGACGACATCGCCAACCAGACCAACCTGCTGGCGCTCAATGCCGCTATTGAAGCTGCCCGCGCCGGTGATCAGGGGCGTGGGTTTGCAGTTGTCGCCGATGAGGTGCGCCACCTGGCAACCCGCACCACCGATGCCACCAAGGAGATTGCCGAGATGATCCGCAATATCCAGAATGGAACCGAGGCCGCAGTCAGCTCTATGCAGGAGGGTCGAACCGAGGTTGAGGCGGGCTCTACTCTGGTGAGTCAAACCGGCCAGTCACTTGAGCAAATTGTTGAGGTTGTTGAAGGGCTGACAGACCGCATTCAGCAGATCGCCACCGCCTCGCAGGAGCAAAGCGCATCCATGGCTGAGATCACCACCAACATCACAAACATTTCCGGCGTGGCCAACACCGCTAAAGAGCAGGCCCAGCTTAGCCTGCAGTCCTGTGGCGATGTAGCCGGCCTTGCCAAGGAGATGCAGAGTATGATCCATCAGTTTAAAATTTGAGCAAGGGGCACGGGGAGCAGCCGCAGGCAAAGTTGCCTGCGGCTTTCACTTGCAAAACTCTCTAAGATAGGCCTCAATTTCACGCTGTCTGTAACGCATCGTTCGCCCCTGCCCTGCCTTGTAGCCACGGCGCAAGCGCTCCTGAATTTGATCCGCCTTCTCTTTTTTCTTCCAGCAATCTCTCTTTTTTCGCGCCTTCTCCTTTTTAGCCGCCCGCAGAGCCGCCGCTTTTCTGCGTGCCTGCTGCTGGCGCTCCCGTTTTGATTTGCGTTTAAGTTTTAATGGCGTACGGGGCGCCTCCCACCCTACCTTCTGATCCTTAAACTCCAGCTCATCCTGGATACCGGAACGGCAGGGGCGATCAGAGAAACTTACCCGCCCGTCCGGCAGCTGACAGCGTATAACGGTTTCCGCAGCATCAACTGGCAAACTTGCCAGCAGGCCAGCGCCTGCCAAAATCCCTGACCAGGATGCCGTCAATTTACTATCTTTACAGAACACCGCTCCCGCTCCTCTCCCTGAAATTCAATCCCGGCATACTACGAGGCAGCAGCCGCTCTTGTATCTAGGAATATTCTGAAGAGCGCTCAGGAAACAGGCCAGACAATAGCCTCGACCTGACCCTGCTTATGAATTAACCTCCCAAGCTGCTAAACTTTCAAATAGATATAAAGAAGCACTGTTAATTTCCTGGATTTTGAGGTCCAATCTCATGCTCGATAATCTGCGTAGCGTTTTCGAAAAACACAAACAAGATCTGGTAGACGACGAGATCATCACCTTTCCAGAGTACCTCTCGCTGGTCGCCAAACAGCCCTGGATCACACGCAACACCTTCCAGCTGATACACGACATGATGCTCAGCTCCGGCGTCGAACACGCCATCATGCCCGGCAAACCGATCAAGCATCGCTACCACTTCTTTGAAGATGTACAGTACGTTGGGCCTTTTTCAGTGTTCGGCCAGCAGAAGGCCAAAGAGAACCTGGTCGAAAAAATAGACAACGCCAGCCGCGGGCTGGAGGCCTCCAAGCGGCTCTGGATTCTGCTTGGCCCTCCCGGTGCAGCAAAATCACGCTCGATGGATGGCATCAAGCGCGCCCTGAGCCTCTATTCCGGCAGCGACGAGGGGCGCACCTATACACTGCTGTTGCCAACCGTCGATGAACGGCTCAAAGACAAGGCGCTGTTCGAAGAGGATGGCATCCACTACCTGCAAAGCCCCATATTCGAGCGGCCACTTCAGGTTATTCCGCCCGCTCTGCGGGATGATTTCTGCACCAGGCTCAATGCCGAGATCAACAGCAGCGAACTGAAGGCCTTTCTGGAAAAGCACCCCCACTACGATGACAGCTTCAATATTCAGATTGATGGCCTCATGTCACCCTACTCCGATCATGTGTTAAAGGAGTTCATGCAGGCCAAGGGGCTGGATCTGTGGGGGCTGCTCCCCTATCTGAAGGTGAAGCGGATGGTCTTCGATGCCCGCACCAAAACCGGCATCGGCTCCTATACCCCACGCGACGAGAAGAGCCAGGAGGCCGGCTCGCTGGTGGGCAACATCGACTACAGCCTGCTGCCCCGCTTCGGCAGCGAATCCCATCCACTGGTGCACGACTACCAGGGCGAGCTGTGCGCCGGCGCCAACGGCCTGGTCGAGATCCACGAGATCCTCAAGCTCTCCGACAAGTTTCTCTACGAGCTGTTATTTGCCACGCAGGACCGCTTCTTCAAACCCGAAGGGCAACCGCCGGTGCCCTTCAACGGCGTCATCATCGGCCACACCAACTTCCATGAATTCAACATGTTCATCGGCAACGAGAGCTTCGAAGCGCTACGCTCACGCACCACCTTTATCGAGATGCCGCTGTCGGTCACCTTCAAGGAGGAGCAGAAGATCTATGACATCACCTACTCCAACGAATACCGCAACTGGAGCGACAAGAAGAAGCATGTCGCCCACGTCGCCCCGCACAGCATTGAGCTGCTGAGCCTGGTCGCGGTGATGACCCGGCTCTACCAGTCGAAACAGAACCCCAACCTGTCACTGCTGCAAAAGGCGCTGATCTACGCCGGGCGGGCCGATAGCGGGGTCGACAACAACATGGCCAAGGCGATTCTGGACGAGTTTGAATTCATCAAGCCCTCCGAAGGCACCTTCGGTCTCGACCCCCGTTTCATCCAGAACATCTTCGAGAATACCGAGCATTTCCAGATCAACGAATTTGCCGCCAACACCCAGCGCATCGAGAACGAGCAGAGCGAACCGACCATGCTCACCTCTATTGCGCTGAACAACCCCTGCGTCTCTCCGCTGGATCTCTACATCCGCATGGAGCACGCCATCAAGGATGCCTTTGCCACCAACAAAAACGTACTCAACCACTATCTGACCAAGATCCTGCCACAGGCCAAGGGCTGGATATTTGGCCAGATCGCCAGTGATGTCTACACCGCTGTACTGCGCGACACCACCATCGTCGAGAGCACCTGGAAGAAGTATACCGACCATGTGCGCGCCTACGCCCACAACACCAAGGTCAAGCATGAGGTGACCCAGATGGATGTGCAGCCGGACGAAAAATTCATGCAGACCATCGAGCAGTATCTCGGTATTCCAGAGAAGGATGTCTTCCGCAAAGAGCTCTCCGACGCCATCGCCAGTGTCAGCGGCAAGGTACTGCTGGCCGATGAACCCTCCTACCAGGCAGCAATCAAACGTTTTGTCTTCGAGAACGAGTTCAAGTCCGGCGAAAACATCAAGCTGCTGGGGTGGATCAAAAGCGGCAGCAGCGCCGCCAGTGTCGACTCCAAAGAGCAGGAGCAGCTGAACGAGACCGTCAAATACCTGATGGAGCACCAGGGCTACTGCGGCAAATGCGCCTTTCAGGCGCTGACCATCACCGCCAATGCATCGAGCATTGATATTTAATACTCTTTTTCTCTCTGAATAAGGGAAAAGCAAGCGCAGAGACAAAATGCAAGATCCATTGCCAATCATAGCTTTCACCCCCACCCCAGCCCTCCCCCTGCCAGGGGGAGGGGGTTTTTGTGTGCAGATCTACAAACATCAACTCCTTCCCCCTTTAAGGGGGAAGGCCGGGATGGGGGTAAAATGCAACGTATCTCACCAAAAATAAAAAATAACTCACGCCATCTGCGCAACAATATGACCGATGTCGAGCGAATGCTATGGGCTAAAGTACGAAGCCGCCAATTGCAAGGCTTTCGCTTTCGAAGGCAACATCCCATAGGGAGATACATTGTTGATTTTGTCTGCCTGGAACTAAAACTAATCATTGAATTGGATGGCGGGCAACATATGGATCAGCGGCAGTACGATACAAATCGATCACAATGGTTACAAATAAACGGCTTTAAAACCGTGCGTTTCTGGAATAGTGATATTCTGGATAATCCAGATGGTGTCATGGAGACCATCTGCATGCATTTACCGCAGCCTCGGCTCTCCCCCCCAATAGAGGGCGGCGCCGAAACCCACATAACCTGACGAGCCAAAATTTATGGATGTAGATCGTATTTCATCTGACGAATCCGAAGGCTTCTTCAATGATTTTATTGACGAGCAGCTCAACGACCTGGTTGAAGATATCATCAATGAGGGCGACCTCGACCGGGGAGACGCCAGCGGCAGCGACCTGATCGTAGAGGTGGATGATATCGAACCCCCCACGCTGGTCTACGGCGACCAGGGCGGTGGGAGCAGCGGCCAGGGTGGCGGCGAACCGGGCGACCAGAAGGGCAAGCTGAAGTTCGAGGTGCCCTTCGAGCGTTTTATGGAGCTGGTGGCCAACAAACTGCAACTGCCCAACCTGCAAAAAGAGGGGCAGGGGAAGATCAAAGAGGTCTCCTACCACTTCAAGACCTTTGGCCCGGTCGGTGTGCTGCTGGATAAAAAGCGCACCTTCAAACGGGCACTGCGCAGCAGCATCAGCACCGGCGTCTACTGCCCTGCCGAGGGGCGCTTCAACGTAGAGGTGCGGCGCAAGGATCGGCGCTATAAGGTGCCGCAACGGGTCGAGACCCCAAAATTCAAGGCGGTGGTCTTCTACATGGGGGATATCTCCTACTCCACCTTCGGCGAACGCCTGGAGCTGGAGAAGCGGCTGCTCAACTTCACCCACCACTGGCTCGATTTCAACTACGGCAAAAACAATGTCGAGCACCGCTTTTTCGTACACGACATCGAGGCCTATGAAGTAACCCCCGAGCAGTTCTATCAGGTCAGCAACATCGGCGGCACCCGCGCCTCGCTGGTGTTCGATCTGGTTTCGAATATCGCCTTCAACGAATACGACCCCGCCACCACCAACTTCTACGGTTTCTATGTGGGCGATGGTGAGCTGTTCGGCAATGATGCCAAAGAGATCGTCGAGATCATCAAAGAGCGGCTGCACCCGATGTTCAACCGGCTGGCGCTGGTCGAGATCCAGCCCAGCCGGATGAGCTGCCTCAATACAGAGGTCTCCAAGGCCTTCGGCACTGACCGCGTGGTGCGTACCTGCGCGCTTAAAAACAAGGGCGAAATCATCAAAACCATCCAGCGCATGTTCGAGGCACGCCATGCTTAGCCTGAGATCCGATCCCAAACTGTTCGAGCTGGCGCAGCGGGTTGAATACTTCGCGCAGGAAAAGTTCAACATGACGCTGCCGGAGATGCGCTTCTTCATCCTCGACCCGATGGAGTTCGCCGCCCTGCTGGAGAAAAATGTCTACCCCACCAGCCCGATCAACATCTGGGAGGGGAAGAAGATCGCCAATAAAAAGCACCGCATCGAGAGCGGACAGGAGTCGGCGCTCTATTACGAGGTGGTGCAGACCGGCAACCCCTCCTACGCCTACCTGAACGAGACCAACTCAGCGCTGACCCAGGCCTCAGTGATGGCGCATGTGGCCGGCCACTGTGAGTTCTCTGAACTCAATGTGCTGCACGATTCAGATCAGGATCGTACTGAATATGTGATGCATCTGGTGCGCAAGGTCGATCTGGGGCGGCATCAGATGGGCGAACGGCGCTACATCGACTACTGGAACGCCTGCGAATCCGCCCTGCCCTTTATCGCCCCCAACTCCCAGTACAATCTGGAAAACAGCATCGATAAAGAGACCACCATCGCCACCAGCACAGTGGCATCAGACAAAGCCCCGGCGGCTGACAAGCAACCGATAAGCCTGATAGATGAGACCCTCGACGCCCTGCTCAAGCCCGGCACGGCAAAGCCCTTTGTCGAGATGGAGAAGAAGCGCGAGCGGCACGAGGCGCTCAGCCGCCGTGGTTACAGCCTGCGCGCGCCGTGTCAGGACATCCTCGGTTTTCTGCGCCAATATGCCCCCACCAGCCAGGCCGAGCATGCCATCCTGGACTACCTCTACACCGCCCACATGCATCAGGATTTTGTCATTCGCACCCAGATCATGAACGAAGGGTGGGCCATGTACTGGGAAAAGAAGATCATGATGGAGCTGTTCGCCGAAGACTCCGTGCGCGGAGCCATCGACTACGCCAAGGTCTTCTCCGGCGTCTGCTATCCACGCCCCTACTACCAGCGCAACCCCTATCATCTCGGCTACCACATGTGGCTGCATATCGAGGAGCTATACCGCGAAGGGAAGATGAGCCTGGACTATCACGAAGAGACCGATCTCGACACCAAACAGGAGTGGGAAAAGCCGGAAGAGAAGATCGACCCGCAGGCCTGCATGCGCCATCTGGTCAAAAGCATCACCGACTATGAGTTCCTGCGCCGTTTTCTGACCACTGAACTGGTGGAGAGATTCCATCTCAACCGGCTGGATCAACGTACAGCACAGCAACTGGGCATCAAAAATGAAGATATCATCAAGGCAGACCGCCGATGGGTCTGGCTGCGCCCTGAGCCGATAAAGAACGAAATGCTGGGGTTCTTTGCCCACTTCTACCGCCCAAGGATCTACATCATCGACACGGATTACCTGGACGGAGGCCTGTTGCTGATGCACAGAGATGATGGGCGCAGCCTGAGGGCCGACTGGATTCGCCCCACGCTGAACAACCTGAACCGCATCTGGAAGGCACCTGTCTACCTGCTGTCACAGGATAAACTCTATGCCACCAGAGCAGATGGCTATAAAGAGAGCACGGTAAAAGGGGTCACGTTTGAAGCGGTGGCAGAGCGGCTGAGCAAGCAGCAACAACCATTTAAAATCTAGAACACAGGAGCCAGAATGAGGCGCGCAGCAAAAACATTTCAAGACCTGATCGTGTGGCAACGCGCACACCAGCTGCTCTCGCTCCCACGCTCCTGCGCGGGAACCAGGGAATACCAACACACTATTCTGACTCCTGAATTATCATGAACAACTTTAACTTCGAACGCATACTGGGCCACTCCAAAAAAAGCAGCCTGAGCTTTCGTGAATTTGTTGAAAAGGCCGTCAACAACCCGCTACAGTGCCTGCACACCAGCTCATCCCTGATTGCCGAAGCAGTCAAACATTTCGGCTATGAGATCATCGTCCGCTCAGGCGAACCCACCATCAACTATCAGGTATTCGAAGATCCTTTTTCCAACGGCATTAACGAAGTCTGTGGCCAGGAGTTCTGCGCCAAACAGATTATTGATGTGATTGAATCCGTAGGCAAAGAGTCCGGGCCAAGCCGGGGCATTATCCTGGTGGGGCCACCCGCCTCGGGCAAAACCAATATCGTTGACCTGATCTGCCAGGCGCTCGAAGAGTACAGCAAACTGCCCTCGGTCAAGCTCTACTCCTTCTATTTTTGCTTCAGCGATGGAGCGGATCAACGGCTGGAGATACGCCCCGCCTTCGCCCAAAATCCGATACTGCTGTTTCCTACCGTACTGGAACAAAACGGGCAGCTGCTGCACCCGCGCCAGGAGTTTTTTGAATTTCTGACCCGCGCAAACGACAACAACCATAACAGCATCCGCATACCCACCTATTTTCAGCATGCCGCGCTGGACAAACGCAGCATGCACATCCTGCAGGCGCTATTGGAAAACCCGCGCAACCAGGGCAAATCCCTCTCCGGAATCATCGATGAATATGTGCGTGTTGAAGAGATTGAATTCTCCAACGCCATGGCGCGGGGCATCGCCAATATTGATGATATGGAGCAGCTTCGGGTCCATACCACACCGATGGAGATCGGCGACAAACTCAGTGCCATGCTGGCCGAACACCTGCCCGGCATGAGCATGGCGCAATATGAGGGGGCGCTGGTCAGTGCCAACCGGGGCATCCTGCATATCCACGATGCCTTCACCACCGGCTCCGAAGAGGGGGCGACCCAGGATGAGTACAAACCACTGCTGATGCTGCTGGGCAGCGGCAAGGCCTCCATCGAATCAACCCAGGCGGCCATCGACACCACCGTCATCATCACCACCAACATCGAAGAGATGCAGCTGCTGGAGCGCCAGCTGACCTCTTCCAAACTGCTGGATCGCATTGAAAAGATCCCGGTCAACTATCTGCTGGACGCCAACTCAGAGATGGATATTCTGCGCCGCGACATGGCCAACATGCGCAAGCAGTACGATGTCGATCCCAACCTGCTGCGCATTGCCGCCTACTACTCCGTCATGACCCGGCTGCTGCCACCACTGGATGAGCGGCTGCCGGAGGAGTGGAGCAAAGAGAAAAAGGAGCTTTTTATCTCCATCACCCCGGAGCAGAAACTTTTTATCTATGCCGCCCAATCTGAAGATCCCATCAGCACCATCCGCAATCTCCCCTTTTGGCACCCGTTTCACAATGAGGCGGCAAAACTGGGGATCGATGTCAAAGAGCCATCCACCTATGCCAATCTGATCAAACAGCGCAGTGATTGCGTGCCACTCGAACAGAGTGATCTTTTCACCAATGAGCAGCTCAAGTTGATCGACGATGCCTTTATGCGGGAGCTGTGGAATCAGCACTACCCCAACGAGGGCAAAAATGGCATCTCGGTGCGCCAGCTGCAAAACATCATGCGCAACACCATTGTCGCCTCCGATGGCTCCAAGATCCATGTGGGCACCTTTCTCAGTCAACTGAAAAAGGTCTTTATACAGGGGCCAACCATTCACCACTGGCTAAAGGCCAACCCACAGAAAAGCAGAAAACGCACCCCGATAGCACCGCGCGCCATCGGCTCTGTCGTGCTGGCTGAAGGCGAAGGCGACTATGGCGACTACCAGAACCTGGTCAAGGTGCTGCAGGCTGTCTACTTCACCATCATCTGCAAAGAGATCACCGTCTGCACCGTTGACCGCAACCCGGAAGAGATAGCCGCAGATCTGCGCCGCTATCTGCAGCACACACTGCTCGCCACGGCTGCAGAAAACCGCGCCTTTGCCCACATCATGATCCCAAAGTTCACCTATGTCGATCCTGCTACAGGTGAAAAGATAGACAAACCCGATGAACGCTTTATGGAGTCGATGGAGCAGATCCTTGCCCGCCCCGGCACCTACGCCATCTACCGGCGGGAGATAGCCCAGCGCTTTTTAGAGCTGCAAAACAGCGGCGAACTGACACTGGAAGAGGGGAAGTCCGCCATCACTTCACGCAAGGATAACCTGCTCAGCTGCTTTGGCAGCGAATACACCCACCTGCTGTCCCACCGTCGAACTGCAGAGGGGATTGACCCGGAGCGGCTGAAGGAGGCCTTTATTCAAAAGCGCAACACACCCGACGAATATAAAGCCTACCCTGCGGAGTTGCAGGGCTTTATCCAGACCGTTCTGAGCAACATGACCCAACGTTACGGCTACTCAGAACGTAACGCGCTGGACACCATTATCTTTGCCCTGCGCAAGGACATTATCAGGTTTGAAGAGATCATCAGCTGATGCCCCCCTTCTGCCTGCGACCTTCCATCAACCTGCTCTAGGCCATGCCACCATGAAAATCACCATTGTCCCCGTTACCCCTTTTCAACAAAACTGCTCCATACTCTGCTGCGAAGAGACAGGCCGGGCTGCTGTGGTAGACCCGGGGGGCGATATTGATCACATCATAGAAGAGGCGGAGAAGATGGGCGTAGAGATTGAAAAGATCCTCATCACCCATGCCCACATCGACCATGCAGGCGGCGCTGCCGCCCTGGCAGAAAAGCTGGCTATTCCCATTGAAGGGCCGCATAAGGAGGATCAATTCTGGATCGATGGCCTGCCAAAGCAGAGCGATGCCTACGGTTTCTCAGAGAAGGCCCGGGTATTCACCCCCAACCGATGGCTGGAAGATGGCGACAAGGTCACCTTTGGCAATACAACACTAAACGTACTCCACTGCCCAGGCCATACGCCGGGGCATGTCGTTTTCTATCATCCGGAAGAGCGGCTTGCGCTCGTTGGCGATGTGCTCTTTAAAGGCTCCATAGGCCGCACAGACTTTCCCCGCGGCGACCATGCAACACTGATAGACTCCATACACAATCAACTCTGGCCACTGGGCGACGAGGTGGAGTTCATCTCAGGGCACGGCCCTCTCTCTACATTTGGAGAGGAGCGCGAAAGCAACCCGTTTGTAGGGGATCGAGCCTGAAGTGTCAGCTTTTTTTACACCAAAATTGCTCTTTTATACAGGAATACAACAACCTGACACAGTCCAACAAACTGATTTACATCATAATTTGTCATACTGGCCACCATTTAACCCCTGCAAACCGTGTCAATATTTTTTACACCCTGCCGTTTAAGCAAACAGGGGATAGTGGCTCAAACACACTGATACCAAGACCTGCAGGCTATTGGCACCCCTTTTGCATACCTTTTAGCGATCCTGCTATTCTTCTGAATAAACGGATTGTTATTGGCAGCTTCCGAATCAGAAATAGAATAGCGCTGATGACACACAGAATAAAAATTATAACTATGCGGCAATATCTAACCCCACTCTGTGGGGTTTTCTTTTTTGCAATAGCACCACCACACTTGCCTCCTAGTACTCCATCAAGGTTATATTGACGGATAGGAAGGCTTTGAGTTGGGCATTTCATTGCTCTCGGCTATATTTGTTATCCGTCAATATAAAGTGGTCGCTGTACTAGGAGCCTGTCCGAGAACTCAGCTTTTTACGAAATGCAATTTCTAACTCATTGATTCGTAAGGAGTTAATTATTGACAAATTGCATATTTACCTATTCTCGGACAGCCTCCTAGTTGCCTCATCACCCTTCTGAATGCAAAATACCCCTCCACACCCAGCGCCGTAGAACCATGAAAAAAATCCTGATTGGCTTCATCAAGGGCTATAGGTACATCATTAGCCCACTGCTGGGTAACAACTGCCGCTACTACCCCAGCTGCTCATGCTACGCCCAGGAAGCCATTGAAGCGCATGGGGCGATTCATGGACTCTGGCTTGGCCTTAAACGGATATTGCGTTGCCACCCTTTTCACCCTGGTGGCATTGACCCGGTGCCTGAACCAAAATCCAAAAAATCCTGATGCTGCACAAACCTGCTTTAACCAGGAAAAGTCAGGCCATGGATTGTTGCTGCTATATCGCTTTTACCGGCAGCAAAACCGCCGCTTTATAGCTGCTGGCGTGAGACCCTCAGTCGTGAAAGCCGAGAGTGAACTGTTTTTTAAACTCCTTGATCTCTTCAAGAAAGGTTCCCTCCTCCAGGCGCAGACACCCTGACAGCCTGGCATCAGGTTTAACCCGAAGCTCCCAGGGGGTTACATGCTGGTTGATAAAGAGGGTCTCTGTATCTGGAAACACGGTTTTAACCCCCTCCACAATCTCCTGAATGGTGAGGTTACGAGCCGTTAAATCATAGGTGTCAGGCGTGAGGTCTGCGGTGAGCAATGCCTCCAGGCAGTCGGTTGTATCATCAATATGGATATAGGCTCTGGTTTGAGCCCCAGAGCCATTGACTGTAATTCGCTGGCCGGAGGCGGCCTCAAACATGTAGCGGTTCAGTCTTGCATCAAACCGCATGCTCTTGCTGTATCCATATACATTGGCGGTTCGCATGATATAGGCAGGCATCTTCTGTTGCAGCCTGACAACATGCTCTTCGCCACGCAGTTTGGATATCCCATAATAGGTTGATGGTTCAGGCGCTGTATCGACGCTGACCTCCTGATCAGAGGTGCCGTAGATGGCAGAGCTACTGACATAGATGAAGCGCGACACCGCACTCTCTTCAATAGCATAAACGACCTCAGCCGTTCCCCAATGGTTCACCTGCTCCAGCAGGTGAGGGTTGTGATCTGAAAAAGGCTTGGTTACCTTGGCACCCAGGTGGTAGACCACATCAACCTCGTTCAGTGACTTGCGCAACTTGCGGGAGTCAAGCAGATCACCATTAATAAAAATCACCTTGTCTCTGGGAAATTTTCTGACCCCAATAAACAGGTTGTAGTTACCACGACTCAGATTGTCATAGATAATAACCTGTGCAACATCAGACCGCTCTGCCAGCCGATAGGCCAGCTCAGTCCCAATATAACCTGCGCCACCTGTGATCAATACTCTCATCTATTTTTCCCAACCAGCTCTGTGTGCAGACCGCACTCTGTCTTTTTCATACCAAACCATCTGCCTGCCCGCCCGTCACCTGATGGATCAACCTTTTGCGTGCAAGGCTCACAACCAATGCTCAAGTAGCCTCTCTCTTCCAAAGGGTGCGGGGGCAGATTATGCAGCTTCCGATAATAAAAAATCTCTTTGTTCGTCCAGTGCAATACCGGGTGATAACGCAAGGTATCAAACGGCCCCTTTATCACCGACCCCATCGTTTTTCGATGCGCGCTCTGCTCTGCTCTGATGCCATTGATCCAGACATCGTGTGCTATCAACACAGGCTCCAGAGGCTGTATCTTGTTCAGATAGCAGCAGTGGTCAGGGTCAGATGCAAAATAGAGGTTGCCCCCGGCATCGCATTGCAGATTTTTTGAAACCACGGAGCGGGTATTGGTCACCTCTATGCCCAGCAACTCTGCGATCTGATCCCTGTAGACCAGCGTTTCGGGAAAGTGAAAACCGGTATCGATAAAGTAGACCGGGATCTCTTTCGATATCGAGGTCACAATGTGCAGCAACGGGATGCTGTGGGTCTGAAACGATGAGCTGATAAACAGCTTAAGTCCATCATTCAGGAACCCGTTGATACGCTCTTCTATCTCAGAGGTTTTCTCTTTGAAATAGTCTGCATCCATAAAAATCTCTCAGCAGCAGTGGCAGTTACAGACTGATTACGCCTCTATCTCTCAAGAGTTTTACGATTTGATCCGCACAAACCGCCAGCTCCTGCGTGCCGGTATCGATATGCGCTTCAGGGGCGGCAGGCTCTTCGTAGGGAGAGGATATGCCAGTGAATTGCGGAATCACACCGGCACGCGCCTTGGCATAGAGCCCTTTGACATCTCTCGACTCACAAACCTCAAGCGATGAATCACAGAAGATTTCATAGAAATCACCGTGTGGCGTTACGCTGCGAGCCAGCTCGCGATCCTGCCGAAAGGGCGAGATAAATGCGGTGAGTACAACGATGCCTGCCTCTAAAAAGAGCTTTGCAAGTTCACCAATGCGACGGATATTTTCAGTGCGGTCATCATCAGAAAACCCCAGGTCAGAGCAGAGGCCGTGCCGGACATTATCGCCATCCAGCACAAATGTTCGAACCCCCATGGCATGCAGCCTGTCCTCTACCGCATGCGCCAGCGTTGATTTACCTGAGCCGGAGAGCCCGGTAAACCACAGCACTGCGCTCTTGTGACCATTCTGTTGCTCGCGCAATTCACGCGTTATCGTTGCATGATGCCAGACAACATTGGTGCTTTTTTCACCCATTTTCCACCTACCCTCTTGAATACAAATATGGAACCGCAAGAGCCGGGCATTATCCCATCTTCAAGGTGACAAAGCAGTAGCTGCGCGGGTATATCTATAGGACAAATAGTTATGACAGGCGCACGCGCGGATCAACCAGTGTGTAGGAGATGTCGGTCAGAATCAGCCCCAGAATATAGAGCACAGAGCCCAGAAAGACCATTGAGCGAACAATGGCGAAATCCTGCCGGTTGATCGCTTCGATGGTATAGCTCCCCAACCCGGGAATGCCAAAAAAGTTCTCGGTAATCAGGCTGCCCATAAACAGCAGAGGCAGAATCACCACCACCCCGGTCAGGATGGGAATCATTGCATTTTTCAATACATGCTGAAACAGCACCCTGTTTTCAGAGAGCCCTTTGGAGCGCGCTGTGCGTACATAATCCTTGTTGATCTCTTCAAGAAAGAGGGTGCGGTACCAGCGCGTTCCCGAGCCAATGCCGCCAATGACACCTATGATAACCGGCAGGATCAAAAACTTTACCGCCCCCAGGCCGGTGTCATAACCCGAGACAGGCACCAGATGCAGCAGCTTGCTCACAACATATTGGCCACCAATGATGTAGAACAGCGCAGAGATCGACATCATGACAACACAGAGCACCACGCTCCAGTAGTCGATGTAGGTCGCTCGAAAAAAGGCGATCAACAGCGCAAAGGTGATATTGATCGCCAGCCCCACGATCAGTGTCGGCACTGCAATCGCCAGACTGGGCCACATGCGCTGGCTGATGTCGTAACCAATATCGCGGCCGCTATCGGATGAGCCAAACTCAAACTGAAACAGTTTGATCGATTTCTCAAAGAAGATGGTATCCGTCAGGCTCTCTGTGCCCGAAGCCGCAGCATTGTACAGCAGTGGCTTGTCATAACCATGCTCCTGCTTCCATTTTTGGATCGCTTCGGGTGCCACCCGCTTCATCCCCAGATGCATACGCGCCATATCCTCAGGCGAGTTGACCACAAAAAAGAGCATGAAGGTGATGACGTTGACACCGATCAAGATGGGAATGCCATAGAGGGCGCGCCGAACAATATAGGCCATCATCTTGCTGCACTCCTCTCTCGCTGGCGATGCACGATGGCCGCCGGAATCACCGACAGCGCCAACAACATCAACAGCACCAGGACAGGCCATACGACCGGCGGGTTCCATTCAGCACGTTTCTGTTTGCGCAGCTGCGGGTCAAGCCGCTTGTATTTCAGTGTGTTATTCGCCATCAGATTTGGCTTTGCATTATGGTACCAGGCGTGGTGCAGCGTAAACCCTTTGGGGTGAAAGCCAAACGCCCAGGGCGCATCTTTTCGCACCAGTTCCACCATCTTGTCGATAATCACCTGGCGCTCCGGGCTGTTATCCATGTTTTTCATCTGATCAAACAGCCGGTCAAACTCCGGGTTGCTGTAGTTGGCGGCATTCTCTCCACCGTTGTGCGCCTTGCTATTAGGGCCATAGAGCAGAAACAGGAAGTTTTCCGGGTCAGGGTAGTCGGCATTCCAGCCCCAGGAGAATATCTGCCCCGTACCCTTGAGCATCTTCCCCTGAAAACGGTTGTAATCCGTTGCACGGATAACCAGCTGGATACCCAGCTTTTGGAACTGTTTTAATATCCAGTTAAGACGCGCCTTGTCATCCGGCCCGGAACCCACGGCCTCATAATGCAATACCAGAGGTTCGCCTGTATTTTTATCCTGCCCTCCGGGATACCCTGCCTGCACCAGCAGCGCTCTGGCTTCATCAATCGACTTCCGCTTTGGCTTGCCATTTACCACATCATAGAGATAACGGTTAATGCCCGCTTCACCCTCTCTAAAACCAAAAATACCAGGCGGAACCGGCCCTTGCGCTGGCACTCCACGGCCATTATTGAAGATTGAGATATACTCCTCATAATCAACGGCAATCGATATGGCTCTGCGCAGCAGCCGCCCCCGCTCATCAAGCCCGCCGATTACCGGGTCACGCATATTGAACCCCATATAGAAACTTGAGGTCTGCACCGCCGTGATGAGCTTAATGCCCTGCTGCTCCATCTCATCCGTCAATGTTGCCTCGCCCTGATTGCCCAGTTGAACCGCCTGGTCGAAGCTGTCCGATGAGATGCCTGACGCATCATAGAACCCCTGCAGGAATTTGTTCCAGTAGGGGATACTCTCCCGCTCCAGACTGTAGACCGCCTTCTCGATAAATGGCAGGGGTCTGCCGGCATCATCCAGCAGGCCATTGGCCCGATCCCCCATTTCGCCTTCAACCGGGTAACGCTCACCATGAAAATTGGGATTGCGCGCCAGGGTCATGCGCAGATTGGGATTGTTTTCGGTCAGCATAAAAGGGCCGGTACCCACGGGATACCAGTTCAGTGTGATGTTGCGTTTTTTCATCCCCGGCTGGGAGTAGAAGAGATCCGCCTCCCACGGCATGGGGGCAAAGAAGGGCATGGCCAGCCAGTAGAGCAGCTGCGGGTATTTCCCTTTTATCCGGATGCGGTAGCGGTAGCGATCCAGCACCTCTACCCCTTCCATCTCATAGCGCCGAAGATCCAGGAAGGGTGCCGTGCCTGTCTGCTTTTTCAGCGCGTCGTATATCCCTTCAAGGCGTTTTGAATAGTCGGCAAACCCGACAATATAACCGCTCAACATACCCCGCAGTGGAGAGTGCAGACGCGCATCCGCCAATCGTTTGATCTGATAGACGTAGTCTTCCGCCGTTGCCTCACGGGTTGAGGTTTTGGGGAAGTCGGCCAGCGTATTAACCGATTCAATATACTCAGCCGCCAGCTCATGATAGAGATGGCGGCCATCTGCCCCCCTGGCAAATGCTGGGTGCGGCTGGTAGCGAATGCCCGGCTGGATGGTGATCTCATATTCACTGTATGCGACCCGCGCCGAATCTACATCACTCGGCAGCAGCGCACCTGCCGCATCAAAATAACGCGCCCGGGGCACCTCGGTTGCTGTTAGCGGGATCAACTCATAAGGCCGTTTGAGAAAGTGGTACTGCAACGGCGGCTCATAGATCTGTGCAATAAAGAGATACTCGTTTGAGCTGTAGGAACGCACTGGGTCGAGGTGCTTGGGCCGCTCGGAAAATGAGCTGTAGAGGATATTTTTATCCGACTCTTCAGCCGGATAGGGGTTATTCCAGGGGGCATCGCCACAGGCCGCCAGCAATGAAACCAGGGTAACCACTCCACCCAACTGCGCAAAGAGTTTAATTGTATTGCTTGCTAACGGCATAGATGACATCTTTTCTCAAGCCACAATCCTTTTCCAAACAGAGATTTTCCGGTAACGTACCAGCTTTGAATCAACTGAGGAAGGATTTTCCCCATGGGTTTCCTACAAGATAAACGAATTCTCATTGTTGGCGTCGCCAGCGACCGCTCTATCGCCTCCGGCATAGCCGATGCCATGGCGCGCGAGGGTGCTCAGCTCGCCTTTACCTATCAGGTAGACAAACTGAAAACCCGCGTTGAGAAAATTGCCCAACGGTGCAGCTCCGACATTGTGCTGCCACTGGATGTCTCCAGCGATGCGCAGATAACCGATGTTTTTAAAGCGCTTGGCAATGAGTGGGATGGGTTGGACGGCATTATCCACTCCGTCGGCTTCGCCCCACGCAACCAGCTTGAGGGGAGCTATGTTGATGCCGTCACCCGAGAGGGTTTTGCCATTGCTCACGACATCAGCTCCTACAGCTTTGCCGCACTGGCCAAAGAGGGGAGAGAGATGATGGAGGGGCGCAATGGCGCTCTGCTCACCCTGAGCTATCTGGGTGCCGTGCGCACTGTGCCCAACTACAATGTGATGGGGGTGGCAAAGGCCAGTCTGGAGGCCAATGTCCGCTATCTGGCCGACTCGCTGGGGCCCAAAGGGACCCGGGTAAACGCCATATCGGCTGGCCCGATCCGCACCCTGGCCGCCTCTGGCATCAGTGACTTCAGAACCATGTTGAGCACGGTGGAGGAGCGTACGCCGCTACGGCGCAATGTCACGATCGATGAGGTCGGCAATGCGGCCGCATTCCTCTGCTCAGACCTTGCATCAGGCATCACCGGCGATGTGCTCTATGTAGATACCGGATACCATATCCTGGGCATGGCTTGATCAAAACGACCCAAAGGGCAGCGTTTACACTGCCCTTTGAGTTCACTTAATCATACTTCTGCGCCTGGGGTTTGTTAATCACTACCTCTGATGACTCTTTCAGGAGCTGCACAAAAAACTCAAAGGTATCGCGCCCTTTGGCCCTTGCCTGGGAGGCCTCGAGCGACTGCAACGCCTTTTCATCCATACCATCCAGAGAGCCATCCTCTACCCTATGCAGCGCAATGAGTGCAAAGTCACCATTGGGCAGCGCAACGCCGTCAAACACCGCTGCATCACCCTCTGGACGAGGCATGCCAAACAGGTGCTGTGCAATGGCAGGAGCGAGCCTGCTATCGCCCCGGGCGACCATTCCGACCTCTTCAATCTGCAAAGAGAGCTCCTTTGCCAGCTGCTCAAGGCTCTCTCCCTGGCGCAGGCGAGGCAGTAGTGAGCGGGCCTTCTCTTCAGCCAATGCCGCAGCCTGCTGCTGCGCCAGTATGGTGACAATCTCATCGCGCACTTGATCCAGCGGGCGGACAACGGCCTCTTCATGGGCAGACACACGCAAGACCATTGCATGATCCGGGCTGATTTCAATCAGTTCACTGTTATTCCCTTCTATAAGCACATCTTCACTGAATGCACTATTGATGACCCGGTTGCCACCCAATATCTTGTTGGCATCAGCACGGCTCAGCCAGCCGCTTGTAACAATCTTGAGTCCCAGCGCCTCGGCCGCAGGTTCCAGGCTATCAGGGTGCTCGAACGCCAGATCCTCCAGACGCTCTGAGTATCTGAAGAACTGCCGCTCCGCCTCATTCGAACTATAGGCTGCTCGCAGTGAATCCTTCACATCTTCAAAGCGCTCTGTGCGGCCTTCACGAATCTCTGTCACCTTGATCAGATGAAACCCAAAGTCTGTGCGCACCGGCGCGCTCACCTCGCCCTCTGCCAGCGCAAACAGCGCTTTGTCAAAGGAGAGATCCATCATGCCTGGCTCAATAAAGCCAAGATCACCGCCCTGCTCTGCTGAGCCAGGATCTTGTGACAGCTCTTTTGCAACGGTCGCGAACGCTTCACCATCCTGAATTCGTTTACGCGCTTCCAGCGCTCTATTGCGAGCTGCGCTCTCCGCCTCTTCGCCCTCTCCATCAACCATGATCAGGATATGGCTGGCACGGCGCTGCTCCGGGGTGACGTATTCTGCCTGGCGATCCTCATAAAAGCGGCGCAGCTCCTCCTCATCGGGTGCCGTGCTCTCGGATAGCTGTGACATTTTGAGTTCCAGATAGCTAATCTGCACCCGCTCTGGCAGCATGAACCGGCTCTGATTGGCTGCATAATAGGCTTCAATCTCATCCGCGCTCGCCGCATCCGGTTTAACAAAATCAGCAGCAGGAAACAGCAGGTAGCGGATCTCACGACGCTGATCGCGCAGACGTTTTGACTCACTTAATTCATGCCGGGTTATCAGCTCTGAATCGGTGATCGCCGAGGTGAGCTGGTCAATCAGCAGGGATTGCCTGACCTGCTCCTGGAACTCCTGCTCAGAGAAGCCTTGCTGGCGCAACACCCGATCATAGGCGGCCCTGTCAAACAGTCCGTTTGTCTGGAAAGCGGGGATTCCTGCTATGGCGCCTCGAACCTGTGCATCACCGATATACAGACCCATTCTGTCAGCCGCCTGCATGACCAATCTATCACGCACCATCGATTGCAATACATCTTCACGCAGCCGGGCCTCATCAAACAGATCGGCTCGATACGCATCACCCAGCTGCTGCCGCAGATTGGCACGAAAGCGCTGGTAGGTACTCTCAAACTCCCGCTCCTTGATATCCTGACCATTGACCGATGCTATGACAGGCTGAGCACCAACGCCTAAATATTCCTGAATCCCCCAAAGAGCGAAGGGGACGCTGATGAGTACGACAATGGCCCAGGCGAACCAGCCCTGAGCTTTATCTCGTATGGACTGAAGCATGATTAATGTCCGGAAGGAGGTTTCTGATATTTGTTATGTGCAAAACAGAGGGGCATCAAGCAATGCCCCCGCCGTCTTATGTTGGCGGAGCGGACGGGACTCGAACCCGCGACCCCCGGCGTGACAGGCCGGTATTCTAACCAACTGAACTACCGCTCCAATTTTGGTGGGTGCTGCAGGGATCGAACCTGCGACCCTCGCCTTGTAAGGGCGATGCTCTCCCAGCTGAGCTAAGCACCCTGAGTGAAGGCGCGCTAGTTTACGGCATCCTTAAGTGCTTTGCCAGCCTTAAAGGCAGGATTTCTTGATGCTGCAATATTTATTGCTTCGCCCGTCTGTGGATTGCGGCCTGTGCGTGCTGCACGATCGCGGACGGAGAAGGTTCCAAAACCAATCAGGGAGACTTGATCACCATTTTTCAAGGCTTCTGTGACAGCGTCAACCATGCCGTCGAGTGCGCGTGCTGCTGCTGCTTTTGAGATGTCAGCCGCTTCAGCCATCGCTTCAGTCAATTCTGCCTTATTCATTGTATTGATTCCCCCTGTGGCCAAAAACGGCCGAGTATAGAAAGTAAATTTCAGAAGCCCCCGTGCTAACCAAAGCAGTCAAAAGGCGGTGGTTTATACCAAGTGAAATTATCCACTGTCAACTTGGCAGACGCTGCAACATGGGCCTTTAAGCCCGTCCGCCGTGGTATTTTGAATGTGCGTAATATAGCAAACAACCATCACAAAACAAGCAAAACCTGCTAAACAGATCATTATATTTTTCAGCGCCCGCCCTCTCTGCCAGAATAGCACACCGTCAATTATGCCACCTGTTTGCTGCACGACAGAGCGCCGCCTGAGGGGCGATGCACTAGTGGGTTGTCAGGTCACCCTTCTTTTCATCTGCCACTTCTGCTTTTACACCCTTGGCATCTGTCACGGAGGGCTCTTCAGCAGGTGCTTTTTGTTCGGGCGTATGCGCCAGCGCTATCGCTAAAACCTCATCAATCCAACGAACGGGGCGGATATCCAGATCCTTTTTGATATTTTTGGGGATCTCCACCAAATCACGCTCATTTTCATGTGGAATGATCACGGTGACTATCCCACCTCGATGGGCCGCCAGCAGCTTCTCTTTCAGACCACCAATAGGCAGCACCTCTCCACGCAGCGTGATCTCACCCGTCATCGCAACATCGGCCCGCACCGGGACATTGGTCAGTGCCGAGACCAGTGATGTGCACATGCCGATACCCGCGCTCGGCCCATCCTTTGGCGTCGCCCCTTCAGGCACATGGACATGAACATCAAAATTCTGGTAGAAATTTTCATCTACCCCCAAGGCCGCTGCCCGGCTGCGCACCACCGTTGTGGCTGCCTGGATAGACTCCTGCATAACATCACCCAGCTGCCCTGTGTAGGTGAATTTCCCTTTGCCCGGAATGATTGCCGTTTCAATACGCAGCAGCTCTCCCCCAACCTCTGTCCAGGCCAGGCCCGTTACCTGCCCAACCTGATCATGCTCATCTGCCAGGCCATAACGGTAGCGTTTTACGCCCAGAAATTTCCCAATATTGGCCGGGGTGACATTGATCCGTTTATCTCCCTTTTTCAGCAGGATCTCTTTAACCACCTTGCGGCAGATCTTAGCAATCTCCCGCTCCAGATTACGTACACCGGCCTCCCGCGTGTAATAGCGGACAATCTCCCGGATGGAGGCCTCTCTAATATGCAGCTCCTGCTCTTTCAGCCCATTGTTCCCCATCTGCTTGGCAATCAGGTAGCGTTGGGCAATATTCACTTTTTCATCTTCCGTGTACCCGGAAAGGCGAATAACCTCCATTCGATCAAGCAGCGGGGCGGGGATGTTGAGTGTATTGGCGGTCGCTACAAACATGACCTCGGAGAGATCAAAGTCCACTTCAAGATAGTGATCGACAAAGGAGTTGTTCTGCTCGGGGTCCAGCACCTCCAGCAGTGCTGATGCGGGATCACCCCGGAAGTCCATCGCCATCTTGTCGATTTCATCCAATAAGAACAGCGGGTTGCGTGTGCCTACCTTGGTAAGGTTTTGCAAAATCTTGCCCGGCAAGGCGCCAATATAGGTGCGGCGGTGGCCACGGATTTCAGCTTCATCACGCACACCGCCCAGTGACATGCGCACAAATTTTCTGTTCGTTGCACGCGCAATGGACTTGCCCAGCGATGTCTTGCCCACGCCTGGAGGCCCCACCAGACAGAGGATCGGGCCTTTTAATTTGCGCACACGCTGCTGCACGGCAAGGTATTCAAGGATGCGCTCTTTCACCTTCTCAAGCCCATAGTGATCGGCCTCGAGAACATCTTCAGCGCGACCAAGATCCATGCGGATTTTTGTGCGTTTCTTCCACGGAACATTGATCAGTGTATCGATATAGTTTCGCACCACGGTCGCTTCAGCAGACATTGGAGACATCAGCTTGAGCTTGCTCAGCTCTGTCTGCGCCTTCTCTCTGGCCTCCTTGGTCATGCCCGCCTTGTCAATCCGGTTGGCCATATCTTCCAGCTCATTGGGCACCTCATCCAGATCGCCCAGCTCTTTCTGAATGGCTTTCATCTGCTCATTCAGGTAGTACTCGCGCTGGTTTTTCTCCATCTGCTGCTTTACCCTGCCACGAATTCGCTTCTCCATCTGCAGGATGTCGTTCTCAGACTCCATCAATGCCATGAGGTGCTCAAGCCGCTCCCGCACACCAAATATCTCCAGCACCTCCTGCTTCTCCTCTACCTTAAGTGCCATGTGCGCTGCCAGCGTATCGGCCAGTCGGCTGGGGTCATCAATGTTGGAGAGTGAGGTCAAGACCTCAGGAGGCACTTTTTTATTCAGTTTGACATATTGATCGAAGAGGGTGACGGTAGAGCGCATCAGCACCTCCTCTTCCCGCTCATCAAGCTGGGTTTCATCCTGAATCAAGCTGACCTGCGCTGAAAAACACCCTTCAGCCTGGACAAACCGCTCCACCTTGGCGCGCTCACCACCCTCGACCAGCACCTTGACTGTGCCATCCGGAAGTTTGAGCAGTTGTAGAATATTCGCCAGCGTGCCCACTTCATGCATATCCTTTTCACTGGGATCATCAACATCGGCGCGCTTTTGCGCAACAAGCAAAATCTGCTTGTTCTCCTGCATTGCTACATCGAGTGCTTTGATTGATTTGTCACGCCCGACAAAAAGGGGGATAACCATGTGCGGATAGACCACTACATCCCGCAACGGCAGCACTGGAAGATCATTGGTGGATTCGGTAATAACTTCGGAGACTTTATCTTCTTGATCCGACACGGGCTTTCCTCCTGACAACTGGGAGTCCCCAGACTATGTTTTAACTTTTAACTTGAGAAGTGGCCTTAATATTTGCAGTCATCAAGGCGCGCCTGAATCAGCAGCAGGCTATTTAAGACTGCTCAACTCATGCAACATGGGATAATGGTGGGGGCGACTTGCGCTCTCTTCAACCCTGAATCGCTCTTTTCCATCCACTGGGGTTTATAACTGCTTTGCTATGCGGGCAGTGCGCTATTTGTCAAGAGAGGAGGCCAGCTGTTTTTCACCGCCTTCAAAAATCATGTACGGCGCAGAATCGCCTGCAACAACCGCCCCATCTACAACCACCTTGCTCACATTTTCCATTGACGGGAGGTCGTACATGGTGTCCAGCAGTATCTGCTCCAGGATGGTTCGCAGACCACGCGCGCCTGTCTTGCGATCCATCGCCTTGCGGGCAATGGCATGCAGGGCATCCTCCCGCAGCTCCAGCTCACAGTCTTCCATCTCAAACAGCCGCCCGTATTGCTTAACCAGTGCATTTTTGGGTTCGACCAGGATACGCACCAGAGACTCTTCATCCAGCTCTTCCAGGGTGGCCACGACAGGGAGCCGGCCAACAAACTCGGGGATCAGCCCATACTTGATCAGATCTTCCGGCTCAACGCCGGTAAGCACTTCACCGACCTTTTTGGACTCATCCTTGCTGCGCACTTCGGCAGAGAACCCGATGCCTCCCTTTTCAGAGCGGTCAAGAATCACCTTATCCAGCCCGGCAAAGGCACCTCCCACAATAAACAGGATATTCCCCGTGTTTACCTGGAGAAACTCTTGCTGGGGATGCTTGCGCCCACCCTGGGGCGGAACAGAAGCCACCGTACCCTCGATGAGCTTCAACAACGCCTGCTGTACCCCTTCGCCAGAGACATCGCGGGTAATGGAGGGGTTATCTGATTTACGCGAAATCTTGTCGATCTCATCAATATAGACGATGCCCCGCTGAGCCTTCTCCACATCATAATCGCACTTTTGCAGTAGCTTTTGGATGATGTTTTCAACATCCTCACCCACATAGCCCGCCTCGGTCAGTGTGGTGGCATCAGCAATGGTAAAGGGTACATCCAGCAACCTTGCCAGCGTCTCGGCAAGCAGCGTCTTGCCGGAACCTGTGGGGCCAATCAAAAGTACATTGCTTTTGGATATCTCAATCTCGTCATCTTTTGATGAGGCTTCCAAACGCTTGTAGTGGTTGTAGACGGCTACTGAAAGGACTTTTTTGGCGCCCGCCTGACCAATTACATACTGATCCAGCGTCCCATTTATCTCTTGCGGCTTCGGCAAAGAGCTGACATTTTCAGTGCCGCTGCCTTCCTGCATCTCTTCCCGGATAATGTCATTGCAGAGCTCTACACACTCATCACAGATAAACACGGATGGGCCGGCAATCAGTTTGCGCACCTCATGCTGGCTCTTGCCGCAAAATGAGCAGTAGAGCAGCTTGCCATCATCGCCTTTACCGTGTTTGTTATCACTCATAACGTTGTCTCTCTCAAAGTATCCGTGACCCGCTTTCAGCCCGCCTAAAAACCTTCGGCCTCAGGCGAGCGCTCCATCAGCACTTTATCGACCAGCCCATACTCTACTGAATCCTCAGCACTCATGAAGTTATCCCGCTCGGTATCCCGTTCGACCGCTTCCAGCGCCTGCCCGGTGTGCTTGACCATAATCTGGTTCAGGCGATCCCGGATCAGGAGAATCTCTTTGGCGTGGATGTCAATATCTGTCGCCTGCCCCTGATAGCCGCCCAATGGCTGATGGATCATCGTCCGTGAATGCGGCAGGCAAAAGCGCTTGCCTGCCTCTCCTCCCGCCAGCAACAGCGCGCCCATGCTGGCAGCCTGACCAATGCAGAGGGTGCTGACATGGGGGCGAATAAATTGCATGGTATCATAAATAGCCAGGCCTGCAGTCACTGAGCCACCGGGGGAGTTTATGTAGAGATGAATATCTTTATCCGGGTTTTCCGACTCCAGAAAAAGCAGCTGCGCAACTACCAGGTTCGCCATGTGGTCTTCCACCTGTCCAACCAGAAAGATGACGCGCTCCTTGAGCAGCCGGGAATAGATATCGTAGGAGCGCTCACCCCGAGCAGTCTGCTCCACGACGATAGGAACCAGTCCCAAGTTTGTTGTATCTAGTGCACTCATATTGCCTCTATCGGTCACCTGCAGGATTCCTTAAACATTTTGCCAGCAAGCCTAAGCAGCGCCGCTGGTCAGTCCGGCAAAGCTGGTCTGCTCATTCTCAACCTTGACCTGACCAAGCACCCAATCCACAACCTGCTCTTCCAATACTACATTTTCAAGCTGGCTCAACTGCTCTTTGTTGCTGTAATACCAATCGACCACTTTTTTGGGGTCTTCATAATCGGCCGCAACCTGTTCGACTTTTTCCTTTAAGCGATCCGCATCTACTTCAAGATTATTGGCTTTGATCACTTCACCCATGATCAATCCAAGAGAGACCCGACGCTTGGCACTATCCATAAAGGCTTCAAGCGGAACCTCCTGTTCCGGGCTATCTGCTGCAGCATTTTTAGCAATCTCTCTCTCTGCCTGCTTTCTCAGCTCAGCTGCCTCCTCTTCAACCAGGGCCGCAGGGACTTCGAGGTTATTGGTATCCAGCAGCGCCTGCATGGCCTGCTCTTTAACCTTGGCATTGATCCGCAGCTTGAGCTCACGCTCCATATTTGCACGGATCTCACCGCGCAGACCGGCTATGTTTCCGGTTTGACTGAATATCTTGGCGAACTCTTCATCGATTTCAGGCAGTTCAGATATTGAAACCTTTGTTGCTTCGACCTCAAATCGCACCGCTTTGCCCGCCAGGTTTGCGGCCTGATAATCTTCAGGAAAGGTCAGTTCCAGGGTGCGGCTCTCACCCGCTTTAATGCCCACCAAACCAGCTTCAAACCCGTCAATCATCTGGTCAGCGCCCAGTCTCAACGGGACATTGTCTGCCGAGCCGCCCTCAAAAGGCTTGTCATCGATATAGCCTTTGAAATTGATCATGATCTGGTCGCCATCCTCTGCTGCGCGGTCAACTTGGACCCACGCAGCGCGCTGCATGCGCAGCTTCTCAACCATCTCATCAATATCTGTCTCTTCAACCCTGGCCACAGGGCGCTTTATGGTGACATCTGCCATCTCTTTCAGCACCACTTCCGGCATCACCTCAAATGTTGCGGTGTAGCCAAAACCCTCTTGAGGCGACCTCTCCAAAGGCTCGATGCGCGGTTTTCCGGCTGGCTGAAGTTTCTCCTGAGAGAGGGCTTCAAGGTAGGTCGATTGAAGCATCTCCCTGAAGACCTCTTCACGAACCTGTCCATCATAACGGCTTCGAATGACAGAGACAGGGGCTTTTCCTGGCCGGAATCCATCAAGCCGTGCCTGGCTGGCAATCTTCTTCAGGCGTTTTTCAACCTCTTTATTGACCTGCTCTGCAGGCACCTCCACTGTCATGCACCGCTCAAACCCCTCTTTCGCTTCAACCGAAACTTGCATAAAAACCTCTCAGGCGACTGTCGCCTCTACTTAGATAATTTCTGTTTGCACCGACTGCTGCTGCCCGCATTCGATACATCTGCCGGATCACAGCTGGCTTCAACAGAGTCCGCAGGGTGCAGGATGGGCAGGAAATATGGTGCGAAAGGAGAGACTCGAACTCTCACGGGTTGCCCCACTGGAACCTAAATCCAGCGCGTCTACCAATTCCGCCACTTTCGCAAATCACACCCTTGGCTACGGTGCGTTAACTGGCCAGCCGCGCATTATACCCATTGCCGACCAGCTATTCTAATGATTAACCGTTAATCAGGCGATTTATCTATTCTGCCGATAGCACCAGGATCAAGATCGGTATATTGTACGGGCTTGCCTCAGGTTGGCAACACGAAATATACCTTGATACCTATAGGAAACTCACTACATGCGGGCGTTTGCCGTTTTTACAGGTTTTCTGGCCTGCTGCCTTCTGATTAGCTCCCTGCTCCACTACCCTCTCTATCTGCTGCTGGATGGCCTGTTGGAGCTGCCTGCCCACAAACAGGTTCCCAGGGTGGCCAAGCTGATTGCCTTGCCCGGCTTTTTTCTGCTCATCATCTGGCTGGGCCTCTACCACCGAAAGGCCCTTGGATTCGGGCTGCCACGCCCGGTTTTTCTGCATCAAATATTCATCGGGTGGCTCTATGGGATTGCAATCCTGGCCACACTCTCTGCTGTGCTGATCGGCCTTGGGGTGCGCACCCTTGATCCAATAGGTGATGAGTTCCTGTTTGATCTGCTCAAAACACTCATCAGCGGGCTGGTCGGCGGTTTGTTGATCGGGCTGATCGAAGAGACCTTTTTTCGTGGCGCCATGTATCAGGCCATCCGCCGCAATGGCCCGGCAGTTTCTGCCATCATATTCAGCGCCCTTCTCTATGCTGCGGTGCATTTTATAGATCCGGTGCGGCTGAGCGGGCCTGTAGACTGGTTTAGCGGGTTGCAGATTCTTGGCGGAGCCTTCTGGCAACTGGGCGATTGGGCAACCCTTGACTCTTTTGTTGCGCTGTTTGTGGTGGGTGTATTTCTTGGCATGGTGCGGGAGCAGACCGGGAACATCGCTTACTGCATTGGGCTGCATGCGGGCTGGGTGCTCATCATCAAATGCACCAAAAAATTTACCAGCAATAACCACGGCAGTGAGTGGGCATTCCTGACCGGCAACTACGATGGGATCACTGGCTATCTGGCCGCCATTTGGCTTCTGCTCTTGATCTTGCTCTATTGGGTCTACAGGAGAAGAGGCGTCCCTTAGTCAGGGATAACAGGCCGCTGCTTGGCAGTATCCGAGGAGCCAAGCCAGCCTTTCATATCCTCCAGCACCAGATAGCCTGCCGGCACCAAAATAAGGCTCAGCAGGGTGGCATACAAAATACCAAAGCCCAGTGAGACCGCCATCGGCACCAGAAATTGGGCCTGGGTGCTCTTCTCCAGCAGCAACGGCGCCAGCCCAAAGAAGGTGGTCAGCGAGGTGAGCAGAATAGGACGAAAACGCGCCACACCCGCCGCGCGCACGGCTTTGGCTGCGGCCATCCCCTCTCTGCGGCGGCGGTTGATCCAGTCAACCAGCACCAGACTGTCGTTGACCACCACTCCCGCCAGCGCCAGCATGCCCATAATGCTGAGCAGGCTGATGTTCATGCCCAGCAGGACATGGCCAAAGATGGCGCCCACCAGACTGAACGGGATCACCATCAATATCACCAGCGGTTGCAGGTAGGAGCGCAGCGGGACAGCCAACAGCACATAGATGCTGAAGAAGATAAACAGGACACCATAGGCAAGGCTGCTAAAGGATTCACGCTGCTCTCGCAGCTCCCCCTCAAAGCTGTAACGCACGCCGGGATATTGCTGCAGCAAATCATCCAAAAAGAGCCGCAACTCCTGCATTACACGCGGGAGGTTGGTGCGCTGCTTGTCGGCATCTGCGGTGACATTGACCGCCCGCTGGCGGTCTATCCGGCGGATCTTGGCAAAACCACTGCCCAGTTGAATATCTGTCACATTGCCAATCGGCACTTCTTGACCATCCGGGGTGCGGATACGCATGGAATCCAGCGTTGCCAGGGAGCGCCGCTCTTCATGGGGGTAGCGCACCATCACCCGCACGTCATCCCGCCCCCGCTGGATACGCTGTGCCTCGGCACCAAAAAAGGCCTGCCGCACCTGCCGCCCCAGATCAGCCGCCGACAGCCCCAGCAGCTCCGCCTCCGGGCGAATCACCAGGGTGATCTCAGGCTGCCCCCGCTCGAAGGTATCCTGAATATCAAACACTCCATCATACTGTTTGAGCTGTTCTTTTATCGCCGTGGTGATCTCACCCAATACCTCAAAATCCTGCCCCATCAACTGGACATTGATCGGATCACCACCCCGGCCAATCTCTGCACGGTAGTTAAGCTCTTTGGCGCCGGCAATCGGGCCAATGGCCTGACGCCACTCACTCACCAGTTCGGTCGTGGTAATCGGCAGTGTTCGCTCTTCAGGCGGCATCAGCTCCAGGCTGACCTGCCCCAGCTCCGGGTTTCCGTTGCGGGGTTTGCGACCTGCCCGCCAACCCATGCTGGTGAGTACATTGCGGATCACCGACTCCCCCGTTGCAGGGTCGGTATATTTCTGTTTTAGATCCTCTGCAATCGCGGTCATTCGGCTGATCTGTCTGGCCGTTTCAGCTTCTGGAGTTCCTGTCTGCATCAGCAGCGTGGCACGCGCCGTCTCGCTCTGCACTCGCGGGAAAAAGGTGAAACCATAGCGGCCGCTCACCACATAGCTCATCACGATAAGTGACAGGCCAATAAACAGCGCCAGTGTCAGATAACGACGGTTGAGCATCCACTCCAGCAGCGGTTTGTAGCAGGCCAGTATGAACCGCTCAAGACCATCAGCCGTGGCCTGTTGAAAGCGCTGAAACCGCCCTGGGTGCGCTTCATTGACAATCCGGACACGCGCAATATGGGAGGGCAGGATCAGCTTGGACTCCACCCAGGAGAAGAGCAGCACGGGGATCACAATCAGGGTGATCTGGGCAAAGATCGGCCCGCGATAACCACTCAAAAACATGATGGGCAGGAAGGCCACCAGCGTGGTGAGCAGGCCAAAGGTGACCGGGACGGCCACCTCCTGCGCCCCCTTTATCGCAGCCGAAACACCGCTTTCGCCCCGTTTCAGGTGGGAATAGATATTTTCTCCCGTGATAATGGCATCATCCACCACGATGCCCAGCACCAGAATAAAGGCGAACAGGCTCATGATGTTGAGCGTGACCCCGATCTCCGGCATCAAAAGCAGCGCCCCCATAAAGCTGACGGGGATGCCAACACAGACCCAGATGGCCACCTGTAGCCGCAGAAACAGCGCCAGACAGAGAAAGACCAGCAGCCCGCCCTGCCAGGCATTGTTGAAGAGTGTCTCCAGACGCAGTTTGACGATGCGTGAACGATCACGCCAATAGCCCAGCGCAATCCCCTCCTGCATGCGTCCCTTGCTGGCCGCCACATACTCCCGCACGGCACGGGCCACCTCAATCGCGCTCTGTTGTCCGGTGCGGTAGACCTCGATAAAGACGGCCGGGCGGCCATTGAAGATGGCGTAGAGGGGGTCTTCTTCAAAGCCATCATGGATATGGGCAATATCGCCCAGGGTCAGGCGGCTGCCATCACGGGCGGATACTATGGTGATGTCGGCAAACTCCTCCGTGCTGTAGGCCTGTCCTTTGGTGCGCAGCATGATCTCGCCACCTTCACTCTTGATGGCACCGGCAGGCAGATCGACCGATGAGCGGCGGATCGCCTCTGCCACCTGGGAGAATGTCAGGCCATAGCGCCGCAGGGTCTGCTCTTTGATTTCAACCGAGATTTCATAGGCTCTGACCCCCATCAGGTCAACGATACTCACCTCAGGCAGTGCCATCAGATCATCCCGCACCTGCTCGCCCAGGCGTCGCAGCTCCCGGTCTGGCAGATCAGCGGAGACGGCCACGCTGATCACCTCCCGGTGAAACTCCTGCAGGCTGAAGATGGGGCGCTCCACCTCATTGGGAAAGGAGTTGATGGCATCAACCTTGTTCTTGATATCCTCCAGCAGCACTCTGGGGTCGCTCCCCTTCTCCACCTCGATCTGCACCATGCCGGCGCTCTCCATGGCAGATGAGCTGATCTTCTCAATGCCTGCAAGGTCGGTTATCGCCTCCTCAATGCGAATGACCGCCGCCTGTTCCACCTCTGCCGGCGTGGCGCCGCGGTATGAGACAGCAATATTGATCACATCACGTTCGAATGCGGGAAAGACCTCCAGCGGGATGCGCTCCAGCGCCGACCAGGTTCCCAACAGCAGGATCGCCGCCATCAGGATATTGGCCGCCACGCTGTTGCGGGCAAACCAGGCAATCATTCCATGCACTTTATTGCACTCCAGCGGGTCTGCCGCCCCTGCCCGCTGCCTCCAGGCGTTGGTCAACAGCGGCGCTAATCTTGACTTGGGAGCCTTGCGGGGCGTAGGGCAGCTGCGTCAGAGAGACCCGCTCGCCTGCGCTCAATCCAGCACGCACAACGATACTGGAGCGGTCCCGCCACACCACCTCCAGCTTGCGGCGCTCAATACGGTTATCCGGCGTTATTACCAGCACCTCATCATCGGCACGGGCCACCTTGCGGGGCAGTACAATCACATCCTGCAGCAACCGGCCGGGGATCTCTGCCTCCACAAACTGCCCCACCAGGAGGGGGGGCTGGTCATCATGCGCGGGGGTGTGGGGGTTATCCACCTGCGCTATCAGGAAGAGCTGGCGGGTACGGGCATCAATCATACCTTCAGTGCGCATAATCTGCCCATGCCACTGATAATCCCTGTCTGCAATTGAGACGGAAAGGATCACCTCCAGCTGTGGCTCACCCTCTCTTCCCTCTGGCAGCGCTAAAAAGGAGGCCTCCCGATCCGTGATCGGCAGCCGTACCTCAACATAGTCCACGGCATAGACCGCAGCCAGCACCGAG
>WFXD01000002.1 GCA_015490795.1 Gammaproteobacteria bacterium | reverse complement strand
ATCTCCACCAGTCGCTCCCCCGGTGAGGGAAAGATGGCACTGACAATACGGCGGATAACGCCAGAGTCATGCAGAAAATTTTGGCCAAACCTCTTCCTTGCCTTATGAGTCAATGGGTTACCCTTCTACTAATCAGAAAATTCAATACGTTATATTGTGGGTGATTGGGATTATCCACCCAAATCACACAGTTATAGGCCTGCGGGGAGGGATTATAACTCTCTTCGATAATCGCGGCGGTAATAAATGATGAGTGATTGTGGGGGAACAATTACAGCCCGTATCGATTTTTGCATCGGTAAAAGTATGATCCTAGAAAAATCAGTTGAACCTACTGCGAACGTCTAATGCACTCAATCTACAGGATTTTTTCCCACATTTTGAACTCACCGTATGGGTGATACGCAATCGTTCAAAATATGGGAAAAAATCCTGTATCTTAAGCACCTTAGCCGCTCTCGCTACGGCTCAACTGATTTTTCTAGGATGATAACTCCAGTTTTACATTTTTGATTTTGTGGTAACATCAAGACATGCTTTATCTCATTGAAAAGCTGTACATTATTCAATGCAAATAGCGCTTGCGCCCAGGATTGGTTTTATGGGGGGCTGCTGCAGGCCTGGCAAACCCCGCCAAAAACAACCTTCGCCCACAGTTACTGCGCATCCTGGGAAATCAATCATCTGGTAGCTGGTGTAGTGTTTGGCGATTGCAAATATTCAGCAACGACGCCAGAAACCCTGAAAACAGACAAGATCCATGCATCCCCAGATCTACCTCGCATCCCGGTCGCCTCGCCGTTGTGAACTGTTGGCGCAGATTGGGATCAACCCAAAGGTAATGGCAGCCGATATCGATGAGTCGCCAAACCCGGAAGAGGCGCCGGCAGAGTACGTGATTCGGCTGGCGCTGGAGAAGGCCAAAGCAGTGCAGGCGATGCTGGGTGATCATGAGATACTGCCGGTACTGGCGGCCGATACAGCGGTTGTGACAGTACATAAAATCCTGGGTAAACCGGCCGACCGCGATGAGGCGCTGGCGATGATGCGGCAACTCTCGGGCCGCAGCCATAAAGTGTTGACCGGGGTTGCGTTGGTGGATGCGCACAAGATATGCAGCCGCCTGAGTGTCAGCCACGTTACTTTTCGGCAGGTTGCAGAGGCAGAGGCGCTGGCCTACTGGAATAGCGGAGAACCGCAGGATAAGGCGGGCGGTTATGCCATACAGGGGTTGGGCGCCGTCTTTGTTTCACATCTGGAGGGGAGCTACTCCGGCGTAATGGGGCTGCCGCTGTTTGAAACGGCAGAGCTGTTGCGGTCAGCTGGTATCGCGGTTCCAGATATAACCATCAGTTAATGGCCATAATGCATGAGTGAAGAGATCCTGATAAATGTAACCCCGCCTGAAACCCGCGTTGCGCTGCTTGAGAATGGCGTGCTTCAAGAGGTGATCATCGAACGCGCCAGGCGGCGCGGGCTGGTCGGCAACATCTACAAAGGCAAGGTATGCCGCGTGCTGCCGGGCATGCAGGCCGCCTTTGTGGAGATCGGATTGGAGCGGGCCGCCTTTCTGCACGCCTCGGATATCGTAAGCAGCCGCAACAGCAACGATGCGCCGGCGCCCAATATCACCGAACTGGTGCGGGAGGGGGGCGAAGTGGTCGTCCAGGTGGTGAAGGACCCTCTGGGCACCAAAGGGGCAAGATTGACAACAGACCTCTCCATCCCCTCCCGCTTCCTGGTTTTTATCCCCTCGCTTGAAAATGAGGGTGTCTCGCAACGGATTGACAGTGAGGAGGAGCGCCAGCGGCTGCGCACCACCCTGAGCGAGCTGAAAGAGGAGCTGGAGGTGCAGGGCGGCTTCATTGCGCGAACCGCTGCGGAGGGCGCCAGCAGGGAGGCGCTGCGAGTGGATATGCTCTATCTCAACCGCGTCTGGGCCTCGATTGAAGAGCGCCGCGCCAAGGCCAATGTTCAGGAGTTGATACACGAGGATCTCCCGCTGGCCATACGGGCACTGCGCGATATGGTGAGCGATGATATCGAGAAGATAAAGATTGATTCACGCGGGAGCTGCAAGCGTGCAGTGGAATTTGCGGGCAAATTCATTCCAGAGATCAGCTCCTGTATTGAATACTATCCGGGCGAGCGCCCGATCTTCGACCTCTATGGTGTTGAAGATGAGTTGCAAAAAGCGCTGCAGCGGAAGGTGGATCTTAAATCAGGCGGGCATCTGGTGATTGATCAGACGGAGGCAATGACCACCATCGATGTAAATACCGGGGGCTTTGTCGGACACCGGAATCTGGATGAGACCATTTTCAAAACCAACCTCGAAGCGGTGCAGACCCTGTGTCGGCAACTGCGTCTGCGCAACCTGGGCGGCATTATCATTATCGACTTCATTGATATGGCGGATGAGGAGCACAAGCGCCAGGTGATGCGTGCACTGGAGAAATATCTGGCCAGGGATCATGCCAAAACAGCCATCACAGAGGTTTCAGCGCTGGGGCTGGTGGAGATGACACGCAAGCGCACGCGCGAGTCGCTGGAGCATGTGTTGTGTGAGCCTTGCCCCTGCTGCAAGGGCAACGGCTTTCTCAAGACGGCGGAGACCACCTGCTATGAGATCTTCCGCGAGATCCTGCGGGAGGCGCGCCAGTTTGATGTGGACTCCCTGCTGGTTCTGGCCTCGCAGGAGGTGATAGATCGCCTGCTGGACGAGGATTCAGCAAGCCTTGCCGAACTGAGTGACTTCATTGGCAAAAATATCCGCCTGCAGGTCGAGTCGCTCTACACCCAAGAGCATTTTGATGTGGTGCTTATCTAACCCGGAAAATTCATAAATCATGCTCAACCTCGCTTGTCCGTTGATTCCACAGGAAATATCTCCTCAATCGCCCGTAATCACTGATACGGGACTCACTCGAAAACCTCCCTCTTGCGCCCGTTTTTGGGGTAGCAAAACCAACATCCTGCGCAATGACGCGCATGGATGCACTACTGCAGGCAAAGACAGGGGCCGAGAGCTGTCTTTGCGCAAACCTGTGAAATTTCCGGGCTAAAGAGCCGGCCAGATACAAGCTATGATTCGACTGGCCAAAGCCCTTGCGCCCACCGCCAGGGCAGTCACTGTCAAACTCTGGCAGGTTTTTCTCATATTGGTGGTACTCACCGCAGTGCTGGTCGGCGTGGCCAGAGTAGTGCTGCCGGAGCTTTCGGCCTATCGCAACCAGGCTGTGGCATGGGCTGAAGAGGCACTGGGCCAGCCGGTCAGCATCTCCGGCATGAGCCTGCACTGGCGGGGATTTGGCCCGCAACTGATATTGCAGGATGCCGCGCTGCTGGGCACCGACAACAGCAAACCTCTCCGGTTTACAGAGATCCGCATCGACTTCGGGCTGCTCGACGCACTGCTGACAGGGGTTGCGGCTCCTCGTAGAATCACCATTGTGGGGGCAACACTGCGTATCGAGCGGCGTGCCGATGGCTCAGTGGTGATCGCCGGCCTCGGCACCCCCGCAACCGCTCCAGAGCACGGCAAGGCAGCGGCACTGCTGCTGCCGTGGCGTCTCTCCCTGCAAGATAGCGAACTGATCTGGGATGACCAGCTGCTCGGCACAAAGCGGCTGCACCTCCACCTGACCAAGGCGCAGTTTGCGCACGATGGTGAGCGCCACCAGATCGACATTGAACTGGATCTGCCCAAGGGTGCGGGCAGGGTGCGGCTCTCCGCCGATGCCACAGGGGCGCCGGGCAGCCCCGACACCTGGGAGGCCCGCTTCTATATTGCCAGTGACAACCTGCTTCTGCCTGCACTGCTGAAGCCCCATCAACCTGAAAATTATCACCTGCAACAGGGCCGGGCCGATTTTGAGCTATGGGGTCGCTGGCAGGCAGGGTCGGTGAAACAACTGCTGGGGCGGCTTGACCTGCAAGATCTCCAGCTGTCGCATCAGCAGAGCCCCCAACCTCAGTCGCTAAATATTGAGCAGCTGGCAGGCCGTTTTCAGTGGCGCAGAGAGGATCAGGGCTGGCGCTTCGATGCGGCCGATATTCGATTTCAGCAAGCGGGCAGGCCCGAGCAAAAGAGCAACCTGAGCATCGTTAGCCAGAGCCGTGTCCTGCATATTGAGCTGGATGCGCTGGAGCTTGCCGATCTGCATGCTGTGGCTGCCATCCTGCCACTACCGGATGGCGCATCAGATGCCCTGGCCGGGTTGCAGCCCCAGGCGCTGATAACACAGCTGGCGGTGGATTATGACCGCACCACAGATACCCCGGACTGGCGGATCAGCGGCCACTTCAACCATCTCCAAACCCTGCCCTGGCGTGATATCCCAGGGGTGAAAAACCTCTCCGGCCGGGTTGAGGCCAACCCGACCAGTGGGGCTGTGCTGCTGGATAGCCAGCAGACGGAACTCAATTTCAAGGGGCTGTTTCGCGCGCCGTTCCAGTTGCAGCAACTGAGCGGCCTGTTGCAGTGGGAACGGCTGCCGGATGCAGGCTGGCGCATCCGTTCCGGTGAACTGACAGCCACCAACAGTGACCTTGAGACCCGCACGCGGCTGTTGATGGATATCCCGGGCGCGGCGGAGCAATCCATCTTTCTGGATCTGCAAACCGACTTTGCCAATGGCACGGTATCCAGCACCCGCCACTACCTGCCGGTTGGCATCATGGATGATGAGGTGATCGACTGGCTTGACCGGGCGCTGGTCAGTGGCCATCTGACCTCTGGCAGCTGCGTGGTGCGTGGGCACCTTCGCGACTTCCCGTACAGCAACCACAAGGGGCGCTTTGAGGTGCTGTTTGGGGTTGAGGATCTGGTGCTCGACTACTTTCCGGATTGGCCACGGCTGGAGGAGGTCGCAACAGAGGTGCGTTTCCTGAACGATCGTTTTGACGCCTGGATTGTGGATGGCAAGATCCTCAACAGTGACATCAAAGAGGCGCATGGCTGGATTGACCGGCTCTCCAAAGGCACCCCGTTCAAACTTGCGGGCAAAGTGACCGGCCCGCTCGGTGACAACCTGAGGCTGCTGCGTGAAACCCCGCTGGCAGAGGATTTTGCCGCCACAGTGGCCGGCATGCAGGCAGAGGGAGATACACAGGTGGCGGTGGATTTTACCATTCCGCTGGATGATGCAGACCCCCAGCCATTTCGTATTGATGGCAAGGTGAGCTTTAAAGATTCGACACTGCACCTGAATGAGTGGCAGCTCTCACTGACAAAGATGCAGGGTGACCTGCTGTTTGATGAGGAGGGCATTCGAGCCAAAGATATCCAGGCACAAGCGCTAGATACAGTGGTGCATGTCGATCTGCAAGCCTCACCGACTCTGCCGGACGCCACGCAGGCCACGGTCAGGGCCCATGTGGCAATGGCCACGCTGGCCGAGCGTTTCCCCGGCATGGGGCTGGAGATGCTCGATGGGGCAACCGATTGGATGTTGCAGCTGGATATCCCAAACAGGGTGGCTCAATCCGATGCGACGGTGCTGATCTCCGCAGCCTCTGATCTTGTTGGCATAGCGATTGATCTCCCCGCACCACTGGGCAAGACGGCAGCTGATGTGCGCCACCTGCAACTCACCACCTCCCTCGGCAGCGCCCCCCTGCAACCCTTGCAGGGGCGCTATGGTGACATTCTTGATCTCTCCCTGCTGCTGGATCTGGATGCCCCCGGGATACTGCAACGCGGTGAACTGCGGCTGGGTGGAGGGAAGGCAGTGCTGCCGGAGAGCGATGAGGTACGCCTTTATGCCCGGCTGGACAAGTTTGACCTGGCACCCTGGCTGGATAGCGCAAAGGAGCACGCTGCCTTTGGTGCGGCAGGTCCTGTCCCCTTCTCGGTTGTCGATATCGCCATTAAACAGCTGCACAGGGATGAGCTGATACTGAGTGATGCAGCAGCAAGGCTGAGGCATGAAGATGGGGGCTGGAGCGGGCATATCGCCAGCAGCATGTTTGAGGGAGAGCTAACCATCCCCGCGGATTTAAAGCAGGGCACACTCTCGCTGCAGATGAGCCGTATCGAACTGAATTACAGGCCGGAAGAGGGTGAGAACGGGGGCACAACACAGCAGCAGGCAGACCCTGTTCCAGGGCAGCAGCCATTTTTAGACCCCCGTGATTTTCCTGCAATAGCGCTGAAGAGCGATCAGCTGATCATCAATGGGCAGGATCTTGGGAGCGTAGTGCTAAATATTGGCAAGAAGCCAGAGGGACTCTCACTGGAACAGGCCGGGATAGGCTCAGAGCGGCTGAAAGTGACCGCCAGTGGCAGCTGGTTTCAGATACCAGGGAAGGAGCCGGAGACAGCGCTGGAGTTCTATCTTGATCTCCCAAAGGCGGGAGATCTGCTGACGGATATGAATATCACCCACAATATTCAGGGCGCCAGCGCCAAGATAGATGGCGATCTCAAGTGGAAGGGAGGGCCGCATCGTATCAGCGTGCAGGGTCTGGAGGGGGAGCTGAGGGTAGATATTGGCAAAGGCAGCATCCTGGAGGTCAACCCCGGTATTGGGCGCATCTTTGGGCTGCTGAACCTCACCTCATTTCAGCGGCGCCTGTCACTCGATTTTAGTGATATCTATGCCAAAGGCTTTGGCTTTGACCGCATGCTGGGCAGTGTCCGGCTGCTGAATGGCGATGCCATCACAGATAATTTTCAGATCGATGGGCCGGCAGCCAAGATCCTGCTCTCTGGCCGGGTGGGGCTGGTCAAGCGTGATCTCGAACAGACCATTGTGGTGGCGCCGCAGGTCTCCTCCTCGGTTACCCTGGCCACCGCCATTGCCAACCCGGCTGCCGGAGCCGCCCTGTTTCTGGCGCAGAGCCTTATGGGAGAGAATCTGGACAGGATCACCAGCTATCGATATACGGTCACTGGCAGCTGGGATGAGCCGGAATTCTCAGAGAAAAAGAGCCTCTTTTTTGCCCCGTCAGAGGATGCTGCTTCCTCAAAAAACCCGCACAGCCCTGAGCAGAACACATCTCCGTGAGCGCTTTATGTTATCCTTTGCGCTGCCAACAGAAACAGCTGCCGTGCAGCTATTGCCACGTTAACGATTAATGACTGAAACAAACAAAAAGATTGCAGCAATCCAGATGGCCAGTGGGCCAAATGTGGGCGCCAACCTGCTGGAAGCAGAGCGGCTGATTATGGATGCCGCAGATGCGGGCGCAGGCCTGGTGGTATTGCCTGAAAACTTCGCCTTCATGGGCGAGACAGAGCAGGACAAACTGGCACTGCGCGAGAAAGATGGCGAGGGGCCGATGCAGGACTTTCTGGCCCAGATGGCCAAACGCCTCGGCATCTGGCTGGTGGGCGGCACCGTGCCGCTGGAGGCCAATGATCCGAACAAGATTCGAGCCGCCTGCATGGTCTACGATGACCAGGGCAACCGGGTGGCCCGCTACGACAAGATACACCTCTTTGATGTCAATCTGGTTGAGGCGAATGAGCGCTACAGCGAGTCTGAAACCATTGAGCCTGGAGAAAAGGCCGTGGTGCTGGATACCCCCTTTGGCCGCCTGGGCATAGCCGTCTGCTACGACCTGCGGTTTCCGGAGATGTTTCGGCACATGCTGGATGAGGGGATGGATATACTGGCGCTCCCGGCCTCATTCACCGCCATTACCGGCAAGGCGCACTGGGAGATTCTGGTTCGAGCGCGTGCGGTAGAGAACCTCTGCTACATGATCGCAGCGGCCCAGGGCGGATTTCATATCAATGGCCGGGAGACCTACGGCCACAGCATGATCGTCAGCCCTTGGGGAACGCTGCTTGCCGAGCTGCCGACAGGTGCAGGCGCGGTCACTGCACCGTTGGATATCGAGGGTCTTCTCTCCATCCGGCGCAGCTTTCCAGCCCTGGATCATCGCCAGCTCTACTGTCGCCTATAGCGGCACTACCCATTCCACCGTGATGGGCTGTTCAAAAACAGCCTCTCCCATACCATCAAAAAGAGATTATGCCTGATTTTATTGATATAGCCCGTGGCGTATTGCTGGAACCGGCTGGCCTGCAAGAGCGTGATCTGGAGTCTGTGCTGGATCAGCTGCTGAGTTACCGCATCGATATGGCAGACATCTATTTTCAAGCAGGGCGCATCGAATCCTGGGTGCTGGAAGATGGCATTATCAAAGAGGGTGCCTACAACATCGAGCAGGGTGCCGGTGTGCGCGCCATCAGTGGCGAGAAGACCGGCTTTGCCTATACCGATGAGCTACAGCTTCCGGCACTGCTGGAGGCGGCAAAAACCGCCCGCGCCATTACCCGCGCCGGCGAGCAGCGCTCCGTTCGCATCTCAAGGGCATCCCCCACTGAGCGGCTCTACCGGCCCATCAACCCGCTGACCAGCCTTACCGGGCAGGAGAAGGTCGATCTGCTGCGCAGGGTAGATGCCGAGGCGCGTCGCCAGAACCCGCGAGTCAAACAGGTGATCGTCAGCCTGGTTGCGGCGCACGATGTGGTGCTGGTCGCCAATACCGATGGCACCCTGAATGGCGATGTCCGTCCGCTGGTGCGGCTCAGCGTCAGCGTGATCGCCGAGCAGGGTGACCGCCGCGAGCAGGGCTCTGGCGGTGGCGGTGCGCGTGATGCCTTCTGCTACCTGACGGATCAGGATCGTGCGCTGGGCTATGCCAGAGATGCGGTCAACCAGGCGCTGATCAATCTGGAGGCAGAGGATGCCCCGGCAGGTGCCATGACCGTGGTGCTTGGCCCAGGCTGGCCGGGTGTGCTGCTGCATGAGGCGGTCGGGCATGGCCTGGAGGGTGATTTTAACCGTAAAGGCACCTCGGCATTTGCGGGCCGCACAGGCGAGAAGGTGGCGGCATCAGGCTGTACCGTGGTGGACAATGGCACCCTCGCCGGACGCCGTGGCTCACTCAACATGGATGATGAAGGGACGCCGACACAAAATACCGTGCTGATTGAGAATGGCATCCTCAAGGGCTACATGCAGGACAGGATGAATGCCCGCCTGATGGGGGGGCGCTCCACCGGGAATGGCCGCCGTGAATCCTATGCCCATCTGCCTATGCCGCGCATGACCAACACCTACATGCTGCCGGGCCAGTATGATCCGCAGGAGATCATCAGCTCGGTAGAGAGGGGGCTTTATGCGGTAAACTTTGGTGGCGGACAGGTGGATATTACCTCGGGCAAGTTTGTCTTCTCCGCCAGCGAGGCCTATCTGATTGAGCATGGCAAAGTGACCCGACCGGTAAAAGGTGCCACGCTGATTGGCGACGGGCCAGAGATACTGACGCGGGTCAGCATGGTGGGAAATGATCTTCAGCTTGATCTGGGTGTGGGGGTCTGCGGCAAAGAGGGGCAGAGCCTCCCGGTCGGTGTCGGCCAGCCCACACTGCGCATCGATGAGCTGACCGTTGGCGGAACCAACACTTGAGGCGCCTGTAAACGTCTGGGGGCAGCCCCCGTATTTTGCAAGCACCTCACCTAACCGGAATCTAAGAATCAATAGAAGATGAGCAATCGCAAAGAGATGATTGAGCGTGAGTCCCGGCTGGAACAGCTGGTATCAGAGCTGCTGGCAGAGGCCAAAAAGCAGGGTGCCAGCGCGGCAGAAGCTGGTGTCAGCAGCGATACCGGGCTGTCGCTCACGGTACGCATGGGCGATGTTGAAACGATTGAACATACCCGTGACAATGGTCTGGGTGTCACCGTCTACTTTGGCCAGAGCAAAGGGTCGGCCAGTACCTCCGATCTCACCCCGCAGGCGGTGCGTGATACCGTCAAGGCCGCCTGCAACATTGCCAAATACACCACGGAAGATAGCTGCTCCGGGTTGGCTGATGCCCGGCTGATGGCCAAAGAGCTGCCTGATCTGGATCTCTACCACCCCTGGGATATTGACGTGGACGCGGCCATTGAGCTGGGAAAAAGGTGTGAAGATGCCGCTCGCAGCCTGGATAGCCGCATCGTCAACTCTGAAGGGGCATCACTCAACACCCACGCGGGGCTGCACGTCTACGGAAACAGCCACGGCTTTGTTGGTGGCTACCCGAGCAGTCGCCACAGCCTGAGTTGCGCGGTGATCAGCCAGCAGGCCGAAGCGATGCAACGTGACTACTGGTATACGGTTGGACGTGCCGCAACAGATCTTGAGCCGGCAGAGCATGTTGGGCAGAAGGCGGCCCGGCGTGCCTTGGGGCGGCTGGGTGCGCGCAAGATCAGCACCCGTGAAGCGCCTGTTATTTTCCAGTCGGATGTTGCCACCAGCCTGCTGCGCAGTTTTACCGGCGCAATCCGTGGCGCGGCGCTCTATCGGAAATCATCCTTCCTGCTGGATCATCTGGATAAAAAGATATTCCCGGATTTTATCCATATCCATGAGAACCCCCGCCAGCTGAAAGGGCTGGGGAGCGCCGCCTTTGATGGAGAGGGCGTTGCAACAAAGGCCAGGGATCTGGTGCGTGACGGGATACTCAAAAGCTATATCCTGAGCAGCTACTCAGCGCGAAAACTGGGCATGCAAACCACCGGCAACGCGGGCGGTGTGCGTAACCTGGCAATAGACCCTGGCGATCTCAGCCTGGATGCCCTGCTGAAAAAGATGGACAAAGGCCTGCTGGTTACCGAGATGATGGGGCATGGCGTGAACATGGTGACGGGTGACTATTCGCGTGGGGCGACTGGCTTCTGGATAGAGCGGGGAGAGATCCAATATCCGGTCGAAGAGATCACCATTGCAGGCAACCTGAAGCAGATGTTCCAGCAACTGCTGGCCGTAGGCTACGATGAAGAGTGCCGGGGAAATATTCGAACCGGCTCCTGGCTGATCGAAAATATGACCATTGCAGGCAGCTGAGTAGTACACCGCCAGCAACTCCCGCCCAAATAGAAAACGGTGTTATATTCACGAAACGCCTTCAAATCATATATGAATGGCACTAAGTTAAGCCCCATAGATACGAGCGCGATGGTCTAATTTATTGAAATCAAAGAAGAAGGTTGGCTCAGGATTGGTTAAGATGTTTGGTCTAGACATCCACCCACCAACTCCGAGGCCAACCTTCTTCTTTGATTTCAATAAATTAGACCATCGCGCTCGTATCTATGGGGCTTAACTTAGTGCC
>WFXD01000001.1 GCA_015490795.1 Gammaproteobacteria bacterium | reverse complement strand
GGGCTTTATTTACATTTCAATTCAGAATAAGAGTGTAGACTATGCGACAAGATATTGAAAACTCAGTGATAAAATTAATTGCCAAGCAGAAGAGCCTGAACCCGTCAGATATTACGTCTGAATCAACACTCGAAGCGCTGGGGGTGACATCCCTGGAGGCGATAACAATTGTGTATGACATAGAAGAAAAATTTGATGTTGAAGTGCCAGATGAGATCCTGGATAAGCTGGATACAGTCCATGATATTGTTGATGGCGTCGCCTCCTTGATATCTGAAAAGGAGTGATATGAAAACACCTGTCGTTATTACCGGACTCGGCACCATTTCAGCTTTAGGCCACAGTGTTGACCAGTTCTGGGAGGCGCTCTGCAACGGAGAGAGTGGCATAAGGGAGCTGGCCAGTCTGCCTCTTGAATCTCTCCGGATAAAAATAGGTGCCGAGGTTCCAGCCTATGAGTCCTGCGATTTTTTCTCCAGTGATGAGATGCGTCTCATGGATCGGTTTTCACAATTTGCTGTAATTTCGGCGCGCGAAGCGGTAGCTGATGCAGGCATAACAGCGGAAGAGCTGAGGGATGCAGCCTGCATTATTGGCACCGGCTGCGGAGGCAGGGTGGCGGATGATGAGAGTTTTCAGCGGCTCTACCTACAGGGCAAAAGCAGAGGGCACCCCTTAACCGTACCTTTGGTTATGGCAAATGCAGCGGCCAGCCAGGTAAGTATGCATCTGGGTATTACTGGCCCTGTCTTTGTGATTGCCAGTGCCTGCGCCTCTTCTGCCCATGCTGTTGGTCAGGCAATGGCGATGATCCGCAGTGGTTTGGTTGATGTGGCTATAGCAGGAGGGACTGATGCGCCTTTTACCTATGGCACGTTAAAACCCTGGGAGGCGCTGAGGGTTATGTCATCAGATACCTGTCGGCCTTTCTCCAGGGATCGAAGTGGAATGGTGCTGGGTGAAGGTGCGGGCGCTGTGGTGCTTGAGTCACTGGAGCATGCAAAAAAACGTGGGGCGTGCATCTATGCTGAACTGGCAGGCTGTGGCATGTCAGCTGATGCGGGTCATATAACCGATCCGTCATCTGATGGTGCAGCAAAAGCGATCAAGGCCGCGCTGGATGATGCATCCATGAACCCTGGTGATGTGGATTATGTAAATGCTCATGGCACAGGAACCAAGGCGAATGATGTGTCGGAGACCCAGGCGCTGCATCAGGTATTTGGTGAGCATGCAGCGCGGTTAATGGTCTCTGGTACAAAGTCCATGCATGGACACCCTTTGGGTGCAGCAGGTGCGCTGGAGCTTGTCGCAACGGTGTTGGCAATCAAGAGTGGTATTGTTCCACCCACGGCTAATTTTACAGAGGCGGGTGAAGGGTGTGATCTGGACTATGTGCCAAATCAGGCGCGCGAAAAGAGCATTAAGAGCGCTGTCTCAAACTCGTTTGCTTTTGGTGGACTGAATGCTGTACTGGCTGTTCGCGCAATGGATGGCGTTTGATAAGCAAGAGGTACCTGCGGAGTTTTGCAAGTACCTCGGTAAGTCAATGGTTGTGCATGGTATTGTGTTGTTCGGCCATATAATCCAATAGTGCCTTGCGGGTTTTATTGAATGATATTCGTATCTCATTCGTGAGCACATCTGCATTGTCCTTAAAGCTGGTAGCGTCAAGGTGTGAGGCTTTAATGCTGGCTTTGTAAACCGCTAATGCACCAAGGTTTCCCGCGCTATCCTTAAATGCAAGGGCGTGATCAATAAATGATTGGTATCTGTTTTCGGCGATAGCTCTTTCCATGTCGTTCAGCAACTCTTCACTGTTGAGAAGAAAGCTGTTGATGAGGTTGTTAACAAACCCCTGCCCTGAGCCTAGCTCTTCAAGGTCGCGAAGTGTGGCTCGCCCCAATATGGCGCTGCCGTGTGGGTTGTAATCATCCGCTTTTATTTTCTGATCCGGTGTTGTTGAAGACAGCCGCTTGTTGCTATTAGCAACAGCCTGTTTGATGGCCGCTATTAAAGTGTGGTGTTGAATATCCCCGATAAGGCAGGCATCAACATCCATGCCATTACAGTTGTTGATGATCTGCGACTCAGGCTCCGGGATGAACAGCATGAACGGCATGCATGGGCTGTTTTGGTGGGTGAAGCGGTATAGCCTGATCGCTTCAACACCATTTATGATCGGCATCTCAAGCTCAAAGATGACCAGATCAAAGTGATGGCTATCGAGTGCGTTCAGTGCCTGCTCACCATTTTCAACAGTGAATGCCTGATGCCGGGTTGTTTTAAGTATGCTTTGAATGCGCTTTAAGTGAGTCGGGCTTGCGGCAATTAAAATATCCAGTGGCGGCAGTGATGATTGCTCGCGTCTGTAGTGGTTGATAAAACTTGCAATGTTTTGTGAAGAGTACGGCTGTATATTGGTTGTTGAATGCAGTGCATTGTATAGCAGTGATTTGTTTATGGGCGTTTGCAATATATGCGAATAGCCTGCGGCAGCCAGTTGCTGCTCTCTGTCCAGGCTGTTTTCCGGGCCGAGGTAGATCAGTGACAGATTTTGCAGGGAGGGTTCTGAGCGGATTGAGTTTGCAAGCTGTACTGGATCCATATCCAGCTGGCGCTGGTCGACAATAACGGCGTGATAGGGGTTGTTGTTGTCAGAAGCGGACAGTATCTCTGTAAGGGCGCGCACTGTGTTGCCGCAGAGCTTTGCCTGAGCTTTCCAGCTTGCCAGGTGTGTGAGAATCTGATGGCGGTCTGAAGGGTCGGATGTTATGAGTACGAGGCGAGCATCTTCCAGTTTCCACTCCCTGGTTTGTGCCTCTTTTGGGGTAGATGTTTTTTTTTCGACGAGATGAAGTGGCGCGCTGCTTCTATCTGTTTCAATGGGGGGGTGGACAACGGTTTGTCCCTGCAGAGGATCGGTGGCTTTTTCTTGTTGAATATTATATGACTGGCGGGCAGCGAAAAAGGTGCTTAGAAAAAGCACGGTCAGCCCCCCGATTTCAATAGCAGGGTGGCCCTTCCATAAATCATGGAGCAGCCATGCAATGATGGCTGCACTCATACTGAATGCCACGGCAATAACATAGGTATGCCACTGCCTGTTTTTTTTGTATTGTCTGCCCATAATTCTATCTCCCTATGTTGATGTTGTCTGTATCCTGTATGCTGGTTTGAATGGTGATAATGTTGGGTAACTGGTTAAAAAAAGCATCTATACAATCCGGGTCAAAATGTTTTCCTCTCTCCTTTTTCAGATAATCCAGGGATTGATCCAATGTCCATGCTGATTTGTAGGGGCGCTCTGACATCAGCGCATCAAATACGTCTGATACGGCTACCAGCCGGGCCTCTATGGGTATATCTGCACCAGCCAGGCTGGCCGGGTATCCCTTGCCGTTAAACCGTTCATGGTGGTTCAGTGCAATGATGGCCCCGGCCTGCAGGTACTCCGAGGGGCTGTCGCGCAGGATATTGTAGCCAATCTGTGTATGGGTTTTCATGGCCTGCCATTCAGAAGGCGAAAGTTTGCCCTGTTTTAATAAGACATGATCAGGAATGCCTATCTTTCCAATATCATGCATTGGTGCGGCATGCTGAATAATATTGCACTTCTCTTCGGGGAGTCCGAGCTCTTCAGCAATCAGCCGGGAGTATTGTGCCATGCGTTCAATATGTTTTCCGGTATCTTCATCACGGTATTCACCGGCTTTGGCCAGGCGCAGGATAGTCTCCTGTTCACGCGATTTTAATTCGGCTGTTTTTGCACTGATCTCCTGTTCAAGCCAGCGCGCCCGGTCTTTTATAATGCTTTGCTGCTGGCGCAATTTGAGCAGGTTCCGGCAGCGCGCCCGGCATTCGTGATGATCAATGGGCTTGGTTAGAAAATCAGTCGCGCCAGCCTCAAGCGCCCTGTAGCGCACGCTCTTCTCTTCCACGCAGGTGATCATAACAATGGGGGTGTCTGAACAGCTTGGGATTTGGCGCAGCCATTGGGTAAATTCGATGCCATCCATGTTGGGCATTTTGTAGTCGGAGAGGATGAGATCATGCGGGTTGGACTTTGCCCACTTCAGTGCCTGAACCGGGTCACCAAACGATTTGACGTGGATGTTGCTGTCAATCGACCCCATCAGCTCTTCAAGTATCATTCTGCTGATGGACTGGTCGTCTACAATGAGGATAGTTGCCATTGAGCGCCTCTAGTCAGTGTGTGCTCTTAACCTTCTAAATCCTTTTGCTGACGGTATCATATAACTATATGAAAGTACGGGCAATACAAGCCTGGATTGGTGTTGTCGGCGAGAAGAGCGAATTCTTTAAGAGGATGGCGGCACGAGTTTAGAGTGACTGGATCTTTTCAAGCTGGGATTGCAGCTGTGTAATGATTATCTTCAGATCGTCTGCCTTTTTCTGCTCTTTTGCCACGATGGCAGCGGGGGCCTTGTCGATAAAGCTGGTGTTGGAGAGCTTGCCCGTAATGCGCTCCAGATCCTTCTGCCGCCTGGTTAGCTCTTTATCCAGGCGTGCCAGCTCGGCGGTCTTGTCGATCAACCCCGCCATTGGGATGAGTACCTTCATCTCACCAACCAGTGCGGTGGCAGACTCCGGGGCATCCTGATCAGCGTCCAACCAGGTAATGGAGTCCAGCCGCGCCAGGGCATCGAGGTAGTGCCGGTTGTTTTCCAGGTTCGCGGCATCCTGCGCCCCCCCATTTTGCAGAAGAACCGGCAGGGGTTTGCCAGGCTTGATATTCATCTCGCCACGGATGCGGCGAATACCCAGAATAAACTGCATCACCCACTCCATCTCGGCCACTGCCTGCTCATCAATGGCGCTGGTGAGGCAGGCAGGGTAGGGCTGTAGCATGATGGTCTCGCCAGAGCAGCCGGCCAGTGGTGCCACCTGCTGCCAGATCTCTTCTGTGATAAAGGGCATGATGGGGTGCGCCAGCCGCAGCAGGGATTCCAGCACAGTCACGAGTGTATGGCGTGCACCGCGCTTGGCGGCGGCGGAGCTTTCGTCGCTTTGGAGGATGGGTTTGGATAGTTCCAGATACCAGTCGCAATACTCATTCCAGGTAAATTCGTAGAGGGCTTTGGCGGCATGGTCAAAACGATAACTGTCGATGGCATCTGTGACCTTCTGCTTGGTTATCTGCAGGCGGGAGATGATCCAGCGATCAGCCACGCTCAGTTGCAGGGCGCCGCCGCCTTCACCACAATCTTCCCCTTCGGTGTTCATCAGCACATAGCGGGCGGCATTCCATAGCTTGTTGCAGAAGTTGCGATAACCTTCGGTGCGTTGCAGATCGAACTTGATGTCACGCCCGGTGCTGGCCATGGCGGCGAAGGTGAAGCGCAGGGCGTCGGTGCCAAAGGCGGGTATGCCATCCGGGAAATCCTGGCGGGTTCTCTTCTCGATTTTCGGGGCGTTTTCAGGCTGCATCAGCCCTGTGGTGCGCTTTGCCACCAGTGGCTCCAGCTCAATGCCGTCAATCAGGTCGATAGGGTCGAGCACGTTCCCCTTGGATTTCGACATTTTGTCACCGTGGGCGTCACGCACCAGACCGTGGATGTAGACCTCTTTGAATGGGACATCGCCCATAAACTTGAGCCCCATCATGATCATGCGCGCCACCCAGAAGAAGATGATGTCGAAGCCTGTGACCAATACGCTGGTGGGGTAGAAGGTCTTCAGTGCCGCTGTTTTTTCTGGCCACCCGAGGGTGGAGAAGGGCCAGAGCGCAGAGCTGAACCAAGTGTCGAGCACATCCTCATCCTGTGTGAGTTTGAAATCGTCGGGCAGCTGATGTTTTTTGCGCACATCCTCTTCCGAGCGGGCGACGTAGATGTTGCCTTCTTCGTCATACCAGGCCGGGATGCGGTGCCCCCACCAGATCTGACGCGAGATGCACCAATCCTCGATATTGCGCATCCAGTCGTAATAGGTGTTTTTCCAGTTATCGGGCACAAAACGGATGTCGCCATCCTCCACCGCTTTGATAGCAGGCTCGGCCAGTGGTCCAACCTTGACGTACCACTGGTCGGTGAGGAGCGGTTCGATCACAGAGCGGGAGCGATCCCCTCGAGGCACCATTAATTTGTGCGCTTCACTCTTCTCCAGCAGCCCTTGAGACTCCAGATTAGTGATGATCTGCTTTCGCGCAGCATAGCGATCCATGCCGATGTACTGCGCCGGAATCAGCATACCCTCCCCGGCTTCGTTTTCGCGGATGGTTGCATCGGTGGTAAAAATATTGATCAGGCCACCGTGGGGCAGCGCCTGAATATGGCTGTGGTTCCGATGGTTTTGCCAGACGGCATAGTCGTTGAAATCGTGTGCCGGGGTGATCTTGACGCAGCCGGTTCCAAATTCAGGGTCAACGTACTCATCGGCAATGATGGGGATGCGCCGGCCGGTGAGGGGCAGCTCGATATATTCACCCAACAGATGCTTGTAGCGGTCATCGCCAGGATGGACGGCCACCGCGCAATCGCCCAGCATGGTCTCGGGGCGGGTGGTGGCAACCACCAGATGCCCCTGGCCGTTGGTCAGTGGATAGCGTATATGCCAGAGCTGGCCGTTCTCCTCTTCGGAGAGCACCTCCAGATCGGAGACGGCAGTGTGCAGCACCGGGTCCCAGTTGACCAGCCGTTTGCCACGGTAGATCAGCCCCTCTTCAAACAGCCGGACAAAGACCTCCTTCACCGCATCCGACAGCCCCTCATCCATGGTGAAGCGTTCCCGCTCCCAGTCGAGTGATGATCCCATGCGGCGCAGCTGCCGGGTAATGGTGCCGCCAGAGTGCTCCTTCCACTCCCAGACCTTCTCGATAAACTTTTCGCGCCCGTAGTCGTGCCGGGTCTTGCCCTCGGCATTGATCAGCCGTTCTACCACCATCTGAGTGGCGATGCCGGCGTGATCCGTCCCTGGCTGCCACAGGGTCTTCTCCCCCTTCATCCGGTGGTAGCGGATGAGGGCATCCATGATGGTATCCTGAAAGGCGTGTCCCATGTGCAGCCGCCCCGTCACATTGGGTGGCGGGATCATGATGCAGTAGGGGTTGTCGCTGCTGGCCTGTTTGCTGGGGGCGAAATGGCCCTGCTGCTCCCAGGTTTCATACCATTTCTGTTCCAGGCTGTGGGGATCGTAGGTCTTGTTCATTGGTAGGGCCGGCATCCTGAAGTGTTGCGAAGCGCTCTATTATAACCCAAGAGTTGTAACTCTTTGCGAGGTAAAAACGCTGGCAAGGTATTGATCCAATGGAGCTACCGGTGGGTGCCCCCTTAAAGGCGCAGGCCCTCTATCCGGGCTGGTTGTCCACCCGGGGGCTGACCAGAATGGGCAGATAGATGACACAGAAGATGGCAAAAGCGGCCAGCCAGAGTCCGCCAGAAATATAGAGCCATGCACTGTACTGTCCAGGTGCCACAATGGGCATCAGCACACGCACGGCGGTGCCCACGTTAAGGATAATAAAGGCGATGTTTACAGGCTTTGCCGTCTCCAGCATGCGGCCGGTGTGGCCCAGTGCAACCCGCGACATCATGCCTATGGTGAAGATGCCAATGGTGCCATAGGTAAAGGCATGTGTAGTCAGATTGGGAGCAACCCACCCCAAAGCCCCCAATGCCTGTAGTACAAAACTGGCAATCAGCCAGAAATAGGCGGTGTAGAGCACCCACAAGATAGGGGATGTCCAGATCTTGTGGTCATACCAGCCTTTCATACGAATAATGTGCACCACGGCCAATGCGGCTGCAACCAGGCCTGTGACCCAAGAGGTTGGAGCCAGCAGATCAGCCACCATCAGGGCAAACAGCAGAGCCACGGCCAGGCGTTCAATGTCATCGCGATTCACGGGCATAACACCTGGCACCCCGGTACGGGTAAAAAACGGCATAATCCGGCCAGTGATAATTACCAGCAGCCATAGAACCAGGTAACGCATCATGCCAGTGCCGACCAGCGCTGACCCGCTGGTCACCCCCAATGCCTGCAGATGCACCAGCAGATTGGCACAGGTAGCCAGCGCCAGTATAAACAAAAAAATCCGGTTACTCTTTGATTCTGCCTCCATCAGCGGGTAACGCAATGCCAGCGCCAGCATCGGCAAAAAGGCAAGATCAACCAGGGCGATCAACCCCGCAGGTACTGGCAAAAATGGCAGAATACGCCCAGCCAGCCAGAGTCCTGCCAGCGCAGCCAGTGGCTTGCCGGTGATGGTATTAATGCCTGTCCAGTTGCGCACAGCCGTCAGTAAAAAACCTGCGATAATGGCTGACGTAAAGCCAAACAGCATCTCATGGCTATGCCAGCCAATCGGGCCGTAATAGGCATTGGCGGGCATCTGCCCGATCAAAAAACAGAGCCAAGCCACAAGCAGAAGTACGCCAGCCAGACCGGCGCACAGAAAAAAGGGGCGAAAGCCCAAAGCAAAAGGGGTGTAACCTTTGGTCATATTTTTTGACTCTTACCTAATTTGGTATTTCTAGATAGATTGCAGTGAAATAACAGCGACAGCTGGAGAGCGAAGAGGGAATTTACAGTGCCTGAATAGGGCTTGGCAATGTACTAAGTCAATTATTTTTAAAGTCCCGATAGGGGATCTGTAAATCCCTCGCCTTTAGGCGAAGGATAAGCGGCAGTGCTAAGCTGTGTAAATGAAGGATTACAAGTGCGGAACTCACACGGTACGGGATTGCAAGTGCCACTTGGTATGGACAATGAAATATCGTTACGATGTATTGAGTGGTGATGTTGGGGTCGACATTGATGGCAAGAGGTTATTGGGTTGCCTCAAATGGCAATGTGGCAGATGAAGCCTGGAAGGAATATATCAAGGATCAAATGCCGCCGGAACCGGATGATGATTTTCATGCGGTGTAGTGACAGCAGCACCTTAGCCGCTCTTGCTACGGCCCAACTGGTTTTTCTAGGGTTATTGAGCGCCAGAAACAGCTGTTTCTGGACGGACACTTTTTGATTGGGGTATAGCTGCATGGACACCACATGGATCCCTCCACTTTCCGGTATTGCGGGATTGGCGATCGCCTGGGTGCTCTATCTATCGATCCAGCGGTGGCCGACAGGGGACGGCAAAGCCAGTGAGATAGCCGAGGCCATCCACTTAGGGGCGATGCTCTTCATGCGTCAGGAATACTCCTACCTGGCGTTGTTTGTGGCGGCAGTGTTCACCGTGCTCATCGCCTTACTTGGCTGGCAGGTGGCCCTGGCGTTTCTGCTCGGCGCCCTCAGCTCCGCTGCGGCCGGTTTCATTGGCATCTATACAGCGACAAGAGCCAACGTGCGCACTACCATTGCAGCGCATGATCAAGGTGCACGGGCGGCGCTGTCGGTGGCATTCGCCAGCGGATCGGTGATGGGCATAGCCGTTGCCTCATTGGGGCTGCTGGGGCTTGGCCTGCTCTACCTTATGCTGGGCGCTGATCCAGAGTCTTTGCGGGTGCTCAACGGCTTTGGTATGGGAGCCTCCTCGGTGGCGCTGTTCGCCCGCGTCGGAGGAGGTATTTATACCAAGACAGCTGATGTTGGTGCTGATCTGGTGGGGAAGATCGAAGAGGGCATCCCCGAGGATGATCCGCGCAACCCCGGCGTCATCGCCGACAATGTGGGTGATAACGTGGGCGATGTGGCGGGCATGGGGGCCGATATCTTCGAGTCCTATTGCGGCGCCATCGTCGCCGCTATTGCTATTGCCTCCACCATGAGCATAATCGCAGCCGATGCGCTGGGCGGACGGTCGGCGCTGCTGTTTCTCCCGTTGGCAGTCTCGTCCGGCGGGCTGTTGGCCTCTATCCTGGGCATGGTTGTGGTGCGTGTGCTCAGCCACAGCTCTCCCGAGGCAGCGCTACGGTTAGGACTCATCAGCGCCAGTGTGCTCTCTATCGCAGTGGCTTGGCTGGTGGTTGAATGGCTCTCTATCGACATCGCTATCTGGTGGGCGGTGCTGACGGGAACCGCAGGCGGGATCATCATCGGGCTTGCTACCGAGTTTTTCACCAAAGGCGCTCCCGTGCGCCGCATTGCGCGTGCCGGCAAGACAGGCCCTGCCACTGTTATCATCACCGGCCTGGCTGCCGGGATGCAGTCGATGACCGTGCCGCTGCTCACCCTGGGCGCCATCATCTACGTAGCGACTCAACTGGCGGGGCTTTACGGTGTCGCACTGGCGGCGGTGAGTATGCTGTCTACTGTCGGTATGGTCATGGCCGTCGATGCCTACGGCCCGGTGGCCGACAATGCCGGCGGCATCGCAGAGATGGCGGAGCTGGGCGAAGAGACGCGCGCCATCACCGATACCCTGGATGAACTGGGCAACACCACGGCCGCCATTGGTAAGGGTTTTGCCATCGGCGCGGCCGCGCTTACCGCGCTGGCGATGGTCAGTGCCTTTGTGCAGACGGTCGGCCTGCATGTCCCGGGCTTTGAGCTGCGCATCACAGAGCCGCAGGTGCTCATCGGTCTTTTCATCGGCGGGTTGCTGCCATACCTGTTCAGCGCCATGACCATGACTGCCGTTGGTGAGGCCGCCTCGGAGATGGTGGAGGAGATTCGGCGCCAGTTCCGTGATATCCCCGGTCTGCGTGAAGGGCGGGCAAAGCCCGACAATGCGCGTTGTATGACCATCGCCACCAATGCGGCCCTGAGGCGCATGATTGGTCCGGGCCTGATGGCGGTCATCGCGCCACCACTGGTCGGGTTCGGCATCGGCGCTCATGCACTGGGCGGAATGCTCGGTGGCGCACTGCTGAGCGGCGTGCTGCTCGCCCTGCTGATGGCCAATGCGGGCGGCGCCTGGGACAACGCCAAAAAATATGTGGAAAAAGGCCATCTGGGTGGCAAGGGATCTCCCGTGCATAATGCTTGTATCGTGGGCGACACGGTAGGTGACCCTTTCAAAGACACATCCGGTCCGTCACTCAACATCCTGATCAAACTGATGGCAATTGTCAGTCTGGTGATGGCGCCCTATCTGTAGCCTGCTGGATGACAGTCTGGGCGGTAAACTATTGACTCTTAACAACCAACTTAGAGGGGAAGCGTATGATTCACCTGGAGCTGAATGATGAAGAGAGGGAGGTTCTTGCCGCAACGCTGGAAAGCTATCTGTCGAACCTGCGCTATGAAATCGCCGATACCGACAGCTATGACTTCCGCCAGCAACTCAAGGTAAAAAAGGCGATACTCATGAAGATCGCCGCAGCACTTGAAAAAGCTGACTAGTACACCGTCAAGGTTATATTGGCGGATAGGGAAGCTTTGAGTTGAGCAATTTCATTGCTCTTGACTGTATTTGTTATCCGTCAATATAAGGTGGTCGTTGCACTGGAGCCTGTCGGACCTAGGATGAACTGGCTGCGGAAGTGGGAGAGCGGCTCAAATATCCCCGGTTTTTCGTTGCGTAGGCCCACTATGCGCCTCAAAACCGGGAATATTTGCGCACTCCCTCGCTACAATCCACCTAAACCCGACAGACTCCTACGGCTATCGTCCCGGCAAGTCGGCCATGCAGGCGGTGTCGAAGACCCGGCAGAGATGCTGGCGATATGGCTGGCTGTATGAGTTCGACATAAAGGGAGCCTTTGACAATATCGACCATGCGTTGTGAATGCAGGCGCTGAGGAAACATACGGAGAGCGAGTGGGTGTTGCTGTACATCGAGAGATGGCGGATCGCACCGATGCAGCATCCGGATGGCGTGATTGAGCAACGGACAGGAGGCATGCCGCAGGGCGGCGTCATCATCAGCCCGTTGTTGATGAACTTGTTCCTGCACTACGTATTCGACAAGCGGATGGCCATCCATGAGCCACGGCTGCGACTTGCAAGATATGCCGACGATGCATGAGTTTCGGCTCAGAACAGCAGTGAGGCGTGATGGACGGAAGTTTGTACAAATGCTGCCGGCCGGCCATCAGTCCCTTTGACTGATATTAATGCCAATTTTGGTAGGCGCGAGTGGATTCGAACCACCGACCCCCACCATGTCAAGGTGGTGCTCTAACCAACTGAGCTACGCGCCTGCGTAGGCGGCGCATAATAACGGCTCTGCATGCTATATTGCAAGCACTAGCGTCAATATTCAACCGCTCCCGCTAAAACTCCTCAGTCCGCTGGATAGAGATATTTCTGCCTTTAATAAGGAAATCAAGATTCTACAGGGGGCAGAATGCCGTATAGGTCATAGCCCATCTCTATTTATCAGCTTGGTTTTCCTGAAAAACCTCACCTCAAGCAACTCGGCCACAGCCTATGGGTTAAGAGGTGTTGTAGGGAATGATGGTTGGCTTGAGTTCATTTGCCATACCCAGGTGCATCGCTTCCCGATATGGGATTAAAATGCCCACAGCAACACTGCTGTATCTGGTCAATACATGATCTCCAGGGGGTGATGGGGCACGGAAGGAGGGGCTGTTTACTTTGGAAGGGCGATTTTGGGGTCTTTATCGTTTCGGCGGTAGATGATGCTCATCTGGCCGATGGTTTGGATAGGTTCCGCACCTGTCCGGGCAATGATTTGTGCCGTGATCTCCTTTCGCTCATCGCGCTCGGCTGCAATGCGGAGTTTGATCAGCTCATGGGCATTGAGTGCGGTTTCCAGCTCCTCAAAGATGGTCGCCTTCAAGCCGTGTTGGCCCACCATAATAACGGGCTTCAATGAGTGGGCCAGCCCCCTTAGATGGCGTTTTTGCTGCTCTGTGATCTTCATGCCTGCTTAGTCCCAATCCAGCAGGCGCTGCTCACCCTCAAGGGCGCGGATCTCTGTAACATCCTGTGACATTTCGATCACGCCGCGGTAGTTCTTCTGCTCATCACGAACGGCAAAGTAGCGAATATGGATGAATCTGCCGCGCATGTTGATCCAAAAGTCGGCATGATCTTTTGTCCCTGCCTTAAACTCTTCGAGGATGCGCAGAACCTGATCTACAGATTTGGGTGGATGGCAGAGCTTCACCTCCCGGCCAATGATGTTGGCGCTGCGTGGAAAGACCCGGTCATCCCCCCGGTTGTAGAAGACAACCCGGTCATCTTCATTCACATAGGTGATATCGACCGGCAAAAACTTAAAGATAAGGTTGACCTGCTCAGGGGTGAGGTAGCCTTCATCAAAGTGATCGGCATTCTCAATAGAGAAAGGCAGCTGCTTTTCACGCTTGGGGGTGGATTTCATGCGGCGAGGCTTGGAGGGTGCCTCTTCAACAATCTCTTCCGGCTCAGGCTCATCAGTAACCGCCGGGTAGGGAGGTGGAGGCTGATCCAGCATCCAGCCAATCTCCTCATCACCCAGGCGCATCTCTTCCCATTCGGATTCCTCCAGCATCTCCATGGCGTTGGGCAGCAGTCGCTCCTCTTCAACGCCGATCAGGCGCTGCATCTCAGAGATAACGTAGGGAAACATCTTTACCACAAGGTCTAAATCATCTGCCTCCAATGCTTGACGGATCTTTTTGAGGTCAGCCCGGATCTCATCGTGAAAGGCCCACATATTTTTACTGGGGGAGTCCCAGCCGTGCTTTTCAAGCATCGGGAAGAGCTGGTTTTCCTTGCGGACAAAGTGCAGCTCTACGGTGCAGATCTTGTTGAAAATGGCGAGGAATTGCTCTCTATCCTGGCGTGGGTCAAGCTGGCTGGCCTCTTTAAACAGACGGCGCTGCATGCGGTTTTCTTCAAGGTAGACCCTGACAGGGTGGCCGGGAGCGAATCTGTTCAGTGAGTGTGCGGCAATCTTCTCATCAATGACCGTGTGATAAAAGTTAATGACCTGATCATTGTTTTCATACTGGATATTTTCCTGACTCAGCTGCTTGAATACTGCTGTGACCTCATCACCTGTCAGGCTTTCGCAATTATCTATGAACTGCTGAACTTCCTTTTCTGGGTTGTTGCCAGCGCACATTTGACGAATAATATCAGTAAGATACTCAATTTTTGACTCAGTAAGAAATTCGCTCATAAGTAAAACCGATCCTGCTGTGACCCGGGGGAGGAGGGCAAAAAAGGGGGCTATGATAGCAGGTTCAGATTAAAAACTGACTAATTTAGTCATGTTCTGTGTGAATTTAGCGCCTTGCTGTAAATCTCTTGGGGTTTTATTCCCCCCTCTTGGGGCAAAATTTACGGATCAATACCTCGCTTTCAATGTTGGCTCTTCGGAAAAATCATAATCACCCGTAGAGTGGGGGGTATGATGAAATTGCCTGGAAGGGGCTATTGCCAAGCTCCTGCCCGTCTCATCTGAAGTGAGAGGATATTGGTTTCCGCAAGTCACTATCGTAGTGGTAGTATCTGCCTACCCTGAGTACGGCAGATAACCTATGCAACGCAGAAAAACCCCGATAAAACCAAGAGACATTGCTTGATGCCTGAGTTGGTCGTGCTCTGGACAGATGCACTCATCTTTCTGCTGATCGCCCTGGTGTTGCTGTTTGGCCATCTGGCTGCCAGCAGGGAGCATCTGCGCGCACCCTGGCGCTCTGTGGCCCGGAGCCGGATGGGGATGGGCGCTTTGGTGATTCTCAGCGCCTATGTGCTGATTGGGGTGATGGATTCGGTGCACTACAAGCCGCTGCTGCCGGAAGCAGAGCGGACGGCTGAGGTGACGCACTCCAATGAGGTGCTGAGCCTGCTCGATTATCTGCTTACCCCTCTGAGAGAGCGGCAGGAGAAGACCTACTCCGCACCACTGGCAACCCACCTCTACAGCAAAGAGAGTATTGAGCAGGCCGATGGGCAGACAGTGCGGGATTATCCCCGGCTGAAATATGGTGGGGCGCACCTGCAAGATCCGCAACAGGAGTGGGCGTCAGATGTGGTCTGGACAGCCATCATCGGCGTGCAGGAGGCGCTGCTGGCCTGGCTCTTGGTGGTTGGTATTATCACTGCCTGGCTTGCGCGACGTGCTGGCTGCACCTTTTTTCAGCAGTGCCGGCAGATTCTCTGCAGCAGGACGGATATACCCTGGCGCGTCATCTTCATTGTGCTGGGTGCTCTCCTGCTGGTGGCCTTTGTGGCAGGCAACCTGGGGATCAAATATCACCTGCTGGGGACAGACAAGGTGGGCGAGGATGTCCTCTATCAGACGCTGAAGAGCGTCCGCACCGGCCTGGTGATTGGCACCCTGACCACCCTCATCATGCTGCCGGCTGCCATCCTGATGGGTATCATGGCCGGCTATTTCCGTGGCTGGGTGGATGATGTCATCCAGTACATCTACACCACGCTCAGCTCCATCCCCGGCGTTTTGCTGATCGCTGCGGCTATCCTGATGCTGCATGTCTACATGAACAACCACGCCGATGAGTTCAACAGCCTGGTTGAGCGTGCCGATCTGCGGCTGCTGTTTCTCTGCATCATCCTGGGAATCACCAGCTGGACGGGCCTCTGCCGCCTGCTGCGGGGCGAGACGCTCAAGCTGCGGGAGCTGGATTATGTGCAGGCTGCCCAGGCCTTTGGCGTCGGCCATTTCACCATCATCATGCGCCATATCCTGCCCAATGTGCTGCATATCGTCATGATCTCTGTGGTGCTCGATTTTAGTGGGCTGGTGCTGGCCGAGGCGGTGCTCTCCTACGTCAGTATCGGTGTCGACCCCACCATGAACTCCTGGGGTAACATGATCAACAGCGCGCGGCTGGAGATGGCGCGGGAGCCGATTGTCTGGTGGTCACTGGCGGCGGCGCTGATCTTTATGTTTACCCTGGTATTGGCTGCCAACCTCTTCTCTGATGCGGTGCGTGATGCCTTCGATCCACGCCTGAGGGGTGGCAGATAGTGTCCGATACACTGCTGCGCATAAAGAATCTAAAGACCTGGCTGGGGAGGGGTGCCGCCCCTGTGCGCGCCATTGATGGCATCGACCTGGAGATAAAAAAGGGGGAGACCTTTGCCCTGCTGGGCGAGTCGGGCTGCGGCAAGTCAATGACTGCACTGTCGATCATGCGGCTGCTGCCGCCAATTGGCCGGATAGTGGATGGCTCGATCCACCTGGGAGAGACCAGCCTGCTGGATCTGCCCGAAAACAGGATGCGCAATGAGCGCGGCGGGCGCATGGGGATGATCTTCCAGGAGCCCATGACCTCCCTGAACCCGGTGCTGACGGTGGGTGCCCAGATTGCCGAGGCGGTCCGCATCCACGATGCCAGCCAGCAGCAGGATGTTGAAACACGGGTGGTCGAGCTGCTAAAGGCGGTTGGGATACCTGACCCCGAACAGCGCTTTGGTGAGTATCCGCACCAGCTCTCGGGTGGCATGAAACAGCGGGTGGTGATTGCCATGGCTTTGGCAGGGCGTCCGCAGCTGTTGATTGCGGATGAACCGACCACGGCGCTGGATGTCACCATCCAGGCGCAGGTGCTGGCGCTGATGAAGCAGCTACAGCAGGAGAGCGGCATGGCCATCCTGCTGATCACCCATGATCTGGGGGTGGTCGCTGAGGTGGCGGATCGGGTGGCGGTGATGTATGCCGGGCAGATTGTTGAGACGGCACCCTGCAAGGCCTTTTTTCAGACCCCCAGGCACCCCTATAGCCAAAAGCTGTTTCACTCCATACCCGGTCGGGATAAACGCAGTGAACGGCTGGCCGTCATCGAGGGCACGGTGCCGCCGCTGGATCAGGAGTTCAGCGGCTGCCGGTTTGCTGATCGCTGTGATGCGGTCATGCTGATATGCCGCCACCAACCTCCGCAATGGGATCAATATGCAGAGGGGCAGGGCGTCCGATGCCATCTGCAAGAGGGTGCAGAGGCAGCAGTTGAGCAGCCAGTGAGCCTGGGTGAGGGCAGCGTTGCAGTGGCAGAAAACAGCCCCCCAACGCCTCTGCTGGGCGTTAATGATTTAAAGGTTCACTTCCCCATCCATAAAGGCATCTTCAGGCGCGTTGTTGGCCATGTGCGTGCCGTGGATGGCGTCTCTCTGGAGATCCCGGTGGGTCAAACACTTGCGGTCGTGGGCGAGTCGGGCTGCGGCAAAACCACTGTGGGCAAGGCCATTTTGCAGCTGATAAAACCCACAGCGGGCCAGGTTCGGTTTGATGGTGATGAGCTGACCCGGCTGCGCGGAGAGGCGCTGCGCAGAAGGCGTGCTGATCTGCAGATCATCTTTCAAGACCCCATGGCCTCCATGAACCCCCGCATGCTGGTACGCAATATTATCGAAGAGGGGATGCTGGCACAGGGGGTTGGCGGTCATGCCGCAGAGCGTCAGATACGGGTAGCGCAGCTGCTGGGGCAGGTGGGCCTCCCGGCATCAGCGGCGGATCGCTATCCGCATGAGTTCTCTGGTGGCCAGCGCCAGCGCATCTGTGTGGCGCGGGCGCTGGCGGTGGAGCCGCGCCTGATCATCTGTGATGAACCAACCAGCGCGCTGGATGTCTCTGTTCAGGCGCAGATCCTGAATCTGCTACAGGCGTTGCAGCAGCAGCTGGGGCTGTCCTATCTTTTTATCACCCACGACATCGCTGTCGTGGCTTATCTGGCGCATGAGGTTGCCGTGATGTATCTGGGCAGGGTTGTAGAGCGGGGCACGGTTGCCGAGGTGCTGGATGATCCGCAGCACCCCTATACGCAGGCGCTGCTGTCAGCCGTTCCGGTAGCCGAGCCTGGTGGAAAACGCAAGAGGATTCATCTGGAGGGTGATATGCCGTCGCCCAGCAACCCGCCGGCAGGCTGCCACTTTCATCCCCGCTGTCCGCAGGCGATGGAGCGGTGCCAAAAAAGTTACCCCAAAGCCATTTCACTCAGTGAGACAAGGGCTGTCAGCTGCCTGCTGTTAGAGCAATAGAGCAGAGGCAACATGCTGGAAACACCTCCGTTAAAGATCAATTTCTATAAAATCACCCCCTGGCTGATCCTGCTGGGTGCGCTGAGCCTCTGGCCCTGCCGGGTGGTCGACTCATCCTTTGCGCTGATCCCGGTTGCATCATTCATCCTCCTGCTGGCTTTATTGATCACCTACCAAAAAGCCAATGAGATCGTCTTCGAGCTGCTCTCCAGGCTGGGGTTTCTCTATGCCATACTGGCCTCGCTTGCCGTTACCCTGCTGAGCGCCTCGCTGCTGCTTATCTCTGCTGAGGCTGTGCATATCGACAACACGCTCAACGGCATCAGCATGCTGCGTATCTCACTGATCCTCGGCGCACCGATCGGCGTTATGAGCTGGGTGCTGCTGTCAAAGCGAATCGGCTATAAAAATATCTTCATGCTGAAGAGTTTTCTGATCTCGTATGCGCTGGTTGTGGCGACAATCACATCCCAGATCAACCGGGGCGTTGATGATGCCGAGCAGAAGAGATTGGTGCGGGGCGTTATCGAGAAAAGGGAGAACAGTGGCGGCCTGACCAGCTTCCTTGCACAGCAGAAACCTGCCAACTACATCTATATTCCGTATGATGAAGGCATCGAGCGGCTTGCTATTCCAACCAGGGTATGGGATACGATGCACAAAAGCGCAATTATAAACCTGACTGCCAAAGCAGGCTATTTTGGCTATGACTATGTTGTGCGGTTTAATGGCCGCACCCTATGATTTTTCTGGAATGATGAGTGCAAATGATGACTGTAACCACAACCCAACTCAAACTGCTTGCTGCCGCGCTCTGGTACTCTGGCGGTATTATCCTCTTTTTTAAAGGGCTAAGCCTGCTGATGGAGGCGGATAGCCTGAACCCCGACAGCCACTGGCTCTGGCTGGCTATCCTGATCGGTATATTCATCGGGCTGCTGAAGATTGTATTCATCTTCAGAAAGGTGTGCCGAAAAAATCTGATGCGGATCTATGCCCTGCCAGAGCCAAAGATCTGGCAATTCTACCGGACGGGTTTCTACATCTTTCTCACCTGCATGATCATATTGGGTTCATCGCTCTCCTATGCTGCGCAGGGCAACTTCTCTTTTCTGATCGGCATGGCCGTATTGGATTTCTCACTGGCGGTGGCGCTGCTGGGCAGCAGTTATGTCTTTTGGGTCTTCAAGCAGCCAAAGCCCGATAAGATGCTGAATGCCCAGCCTGAATAAGCGGCATGAAGATCATCCGCTTTCTTGATGAGCACCAGAAGGTGCGCCTTGGCAGCCAGTACCGGGCGGGCAGCGCGGAGCTGCTGGATGGTGATCTGTATGAGGGGGTAACAGCAACCGGCAAACGGGTGGCGGTTCAGTCACTGCTGGCACCTGTTGTGCCCTCCAATATCTTCTGCATCGGCCTGAATTACCGTGAACATGCGCGAGAGACAGGGAAAGAGCGGCCAAGCTACCCGATTATTTTCATGAAACCCACAACAGCAGTTACACACCCTGGCGCCGCCATTGTGCTGCCCAGCTGCTGCACGCGTGGGCCAGAGGTGGATTTTGAAGCCGAGCTGGCAGTGGTGATTGGCCGCACAGCCAGGGACGTATCGGAGGATGACGCCTTAAACCATGTGCTGGGCTACACTGCGGCCAATGACATCTCTGCCCGAAAATGGCAAAAACATGCAGGTGGTGGACAGTGGGTGCGGGGCAAGGGTTTCGACAGTTTTTGCCCGCTGGGGCCGCTGCTTGTGACCGCAGACGAGATAGCCGATCCTCAGACGCTGGATATCAGTACCGTACTCAATGGGCAGGTAATGCAGCAGGGCAATACCGCAGAGATGATCTTCTCTGTCGCGCAGCTGATCAGCTACCTGAGTCAGGATACAACGCTGCTGCCCGGCACGGTTATCCTGACAGGAACCCCCTCTGGCGTTGGTGTTGCGCGCACCCCACCGCTGTTTCTTGCCGATGGCGATCATGTTTCAGTGAACATTGAAGGCATTGGCCAACTCAACAATCCGATAACCTGTAGGAATAGATGATGTCTGAATCTTTGATGTTCCCTGAAAAACCACTCATTCGCCTGTATGACCCGCTGGGAGAGCTGTTGGGCGCAGGTGACGGTATATTTACCTATACCTATGATGATGTTGCTAAATTGTCAGGCCACGCCTGCCCAACCGTTGCCGGAGGATTCCTGCTGGTCAAACGTGCCCTGGAAGAGCTTTGGGGTGATGAGATGCCACAGCGCGGCGATATCAGAGTAACCGTCTATGGCGCGCAGGATGAAGGCACCAACGGCCCCATCAGCCAGGTATTTACACAGTTGACCGGGGCGGCGGCAGGCAATGGCTTCCATGGCCTGGGTGGGCAGTTTGCCCGTGATGGCCTGTTGCAATTTCAACCAACAGGGGAACCGGGGTTTCGCTTTGAACGCATCTCAACGGGTGATGCGGTCACCCTGATCTACGACCCCGGCAATATCCCGGCTGCCCCCACGATGGGTGAAGATCTTGGCCGCATCCTGGGCGGCTTTGCCGATGAGAATATAGCCGCACGCTTTCGCAATGCCTGGCGTGAGCGAGTGCTGAACATTCTGGCAGATGAAGGGCGATCAACCGTCCATAGAGTGGATTAGGGCGGCGCAAAGCCCCGATGCAACAGACCAGCTCAGCAAAGTGGCTCTCCATCCTGGCGCTGGTGCCCTTTCTCGTGCTGCCCCCTGCGGCAACAGCCGATGGAGAGACCCCAAAACGCGCCAGCGAGATCCTCAGGTCAGTCGATGATCTCTGGCGCGGCAACTCCTCCCATGCGATCACCACCATGCGGGTCAAGACCCGGCACTACACCCGCACCATGCGGCTGGAGGGGTGGTCGAAAGGCAAAGAGCAGACGCTGTTTCGGGTGTTGGAACCGAAGCGAGAGCGCGGCACAGTAACGCTGAAATCCGGCAATCACATCTACACCTATCTGCCCAAGACTGACCGGAAGATTCGACTCACCAGTGGCATGATGATGGGGTCGTGGATGGGCAGCCATCTGACCAATGACGATCTGGTCAAAGAGGCGCGGCTGGAGGATGATTATATAGCGCGTATCAGTTTTGAAGGGGTACGGGACGGGCAAAACATCATTGAATTTACATTGATACCAAAACCCGAGGCCGCAGTGGTTTGGGGCAAGGTGATACTGGTAGTGCTGGCGGACTCGTCAACCCCCCTGAGCGAGCAGTTTTATGATGAGGATATGCAGCTTGTCCGCACCTTCTCCTTCACTGACATGAAGCTGTTGGCAGGACGCATGCGCCCCGCTGTGATGCGGGTCGTGCCTGTGGATAAGCCAGAGGAGTTCACTGAGTTTATCTATGAAAAGCTGGAGCTTGACATTGAGATCAGTGACCACTTTTTTTCAGTATCCAACCTTAAAAGGCGTTAGATACAGCTTGCAGGGCCAAAGCCCCGCACCATGCCTCATCGGATGAAGATCACGACACTTGCATTGCGCAGCGTGGTGAGAAACTGGCACCGCACCCTGGTGACTACACTGGCGATGGCCTTTGCCTGCACCATCATGATCACCTACGGCGCCCTGATGAAAGGGATGGTAGTGGGCAGCGAGCAGCAGGTGGTGGTCATGAATCAGGGTGATATCCAGATCCATGCCAGGGGTTATCGTGATGACCCCGATATCTACTCCACGATGGCCGACTCAGAGGCCCTGCTGGCTGAAATCCGCGCCCAGGGTTTTCATGCCACCGGGCGGCGCTTTGGCTTTGGCCTGGTGGCCAGTGAAGGCAACTCTTCGGGCGTGCAGCTTAGAGGCACAGACCTGCTGTATGAGCCACAGGTTACAGAGATTCACAGCCATATCATGAGCGGGCAGTGGCTGGATCAAAATGCCCCGTTCGGGGTGGTCATTGGGAAAAAACTGGCGCGTCTGCTGGATGCCAAAGTCGGCAGTGAACTGGTCTATATCGGTCAGAGTGCCGATGGCTACATGGCCAATGAGATCTTCACAGTGCGCGGCATCCTGAAGGCGGTCGCCACTACTATCGACAGCAGCAGTGTACTGCTCCCCAAACAGACCCTGATAGAGATGCTGGCGCTGCCTGAAGGCGCCCACGAGATTGTCGTCATGCGTGCAGACCGCAGCGCCATCAGCCTGGATGCCGCCACCCGGCAGATAGCGGCACTGGCGCCTGACTACGAAACCCTCAACTGGCGTGAGCTGATGCCGGTGATTGCACGCTTTCTTGAGACGGCCGATGTGCAGACCCTGATCATGTTGATCTTCACCTACATTGCCGTGGCCTCAGTGGTGCTCAACGCGATACTGATGAGTGTATTCGAGCGCATTCATCAGTTTGGCATCATGAAGGCCATCGGCGTGACACCGGCACAGAGTGTTGCGCTCATCTACGCTGAGGCGATGATACAGACCCTGCTGGCCAGCCTGTTGGGGCTTGGCTTTGGCTGGTGGGCATCGAGCCACTTCCAGGCTCATGGCATAGATATGTCCCACATTGCAGGGGATCTGAGCTTTGCAGGCATTGCGCTTGACCCCGTCTGGTACGCCTATATCACACCGGATGTCCTGATCAACCCGATCATTTTTCTGTTTGTGGTCGCCGCGCTGGCAGCCGTTTATCCTGCAATAAAAGTGGCCAGGATCAGAGCCATTGATGCCATCCATTACCAATAAGAGGTCATGAGATGAAGCTGAACAGACTGGCATGGCGCAACCTGTGGCGACGCAAGCGCCGCACCCTGATCACCGCCTTCTCCATCGCCTTTGGCGTGATGCTGGCCATGACCTTCACCGGCGCGGGTGACCACTACTACACCCGCATGATTGATGCCGGAGCCAGCATGGGCATGGGGCACATCACCATTGCACCCATCGATCACAACCGGGCGCCCAGCCTGAAAAAGCGGCTGGGCAATGTGCAGCAGTTGCGAGCCGAGGCGCTGCTGCGCCCCGAAGTGGTCGATGCCATGGTGCGCATCAGCGGCCAGGCGATGTTTGCCAGCGCCCATAAAAGCATTGGTGGCATGTTCATGGCCATTGACCCTGCACAGGAGCGGGAGAGCAACAACCTCTTTATACGCTCCATCATCGAAGGCAGCCTGTTTGCCAACGCCAATGCCCCAGGCATTGTGGTGGGCGTAAAACTGGCAGAGAAGCTGCGTCTGCGTATTGGCAAAAAAGTGGTCTACACCACCACCGATGCCCATGGCGAGATTGTCAGCGCCATAGAGCGGGTCAGCGGCATTTTTAAAACCGGCATCAGTGAAGTGGACAGCAGCATGGCACTGCTGCCCATCGCCCGGGTACAAAAGATTCTGCAATACAGGCCGGATGAGGCCACGCTGGTGGCGTTGATGCTGGATGACCAGCGCCATACCCGCGCCACACGCGATACCCTGGCGGCGTTGCCGGTCTATGCCAGGGCAGAGGTGCTGAGCTGGCAGGAGTCGCAACCCGATCTGGCGGGCATGATCGCATTGGACAAAAGCAGCAACTACATCAGCCAGCTGCTGATTGCACTGCTGGTGGCGGCAGGCATTCTCAACACCATGTTGATGAGCGTGCTGGAGCGCAAGCATGAGTTTGGCGTGATGATGGCCGTGGGCATGACGCCTGGCGGCCTGTTTCGCCTGGTGATGATCGAATCCTTCTGGCTGGCAGTGGTGGGGCTGATGGTCGGCATCATCATCTCCACCCCCTGGTATATCTACATGAGTGAAGTGGGCATCGACCTCTCTGCCGCCTACGGTGACGATATGGATTTTGGCGGTGTACTGATCGACCCCGTAATGAAGGTCAGGCTCTTTAAAGAGAGCATCATTGCCATCCTGTGCGGGCTGTTTGCCCTGGCGCTCACCTCAGGCGCCTACCCTGCGTGGCGGGCCGGGCGGGTGCCGCCGGTTGATAGCCTGAAGATCAACTGAACCAACGAATCCAAGGGTTAAGTAATGGAATGCCATCATGAATGATCCCATCGTGCAATTGAAGTGTGTCAGCAAGATCTATCAACAGGGCAAGATCGATGTCAAGGCCGTTGATCAGCTGTCACTGGCTATTCAAAGCGGTGACTTTGCCGCCCTGTGCGGCCCCTCTGGCTCAGGCAAGACCAGTGTGCTGAACCTTATTGGCGGCCTGGATCAGCCCAGTGAGGGGGAGGTGTGGGTCGATCAGATAAACCTTGCCACCCTTAGCGCCAGCGCACTCTCTAATGTGCGAAAAAACCGCATCGGGTTTGTCTTCCAGGCCTACAACCTGATCCCGGTCATGACCGCCTATGAAAATGCCGGGTTTGTGCTGGATCTGCAAGGTGTGGATGAGGCAGAGTGCCATGAGCGTGTGATGTCGATCTTAAAAGATGTCGGGCTGGAGGGGCTGGAGAGGCGGCGACCGGATGAGATGTCGGGCGGCCAGCAGCAGCGGGTGGCCATTGCCCGCGCCATTGTCACCCGGCCGGCGATCATTCTGGCGGATGAACCCACAGCCAATGTCGACTCCCATACCGCAGAGTCACTGCTGGATCTGATGCAAAAACTGAATCAGGAGCAAGGGATCACCTTCCTCTTTTCAACCCATGACCAGCATGTCATGGAGAGGGCGCGGCGTCTGATTCGGCTGCGGGATGGCCAGCTGGAAGAGGATGAGCTGCGCAAGGGATGAGCATGAAAGCTGCCGTCGCTATGTTGCTGATAGCTGCCGCTGCATGGCCGGGAAAGATACTGGCCTTTTATGAGTGGCAAAGTGAACAGGCCGCCATGGATCTGCGAGGCCTGATACGCAGTTTCGCCAGTGCCAACCGATACCCGGAGAGCAGCAGATCCGGCATGGCAGGCCTTGCGCGGCTGATGGCCGATGGCCGTGTCGGCGAGGCGTGGAGCCTGGAGCTCAATGCCTATCAAACCTATATCCCCAACTCCTTGCAGGCATCGCGGGGCAGAGGCTACCTCTCTTTGTCAACTGAGCGCAGCGCCCTGCTTGAGCACAGCTTCAGCAACAGTGGCTATCTGCGCTTTGCCATTGACCGTTTAGCACTGCGCTGGTCTGGCCGGAGGCTGGATCTGACCATTGGCAGACAAGCGATCAACCTGGCGACCACCTTCTATTTCACCCCCAATGATTTTTTTGCACCCTTTGCCGCCCAAACCTTTTACCGCCTCTATAAACAGGGCGTCGATGCCTTGCGTGCAGAGGTCAGCCTGGGTGACTTTTCTCAACTCTCATTGATCAGTGTGCTGGGCTATAAAGCCGATGCCAACAGTGACACTGGCTGGAGCAACAAACCCGACAGCCGCCGTGCCTCCAACCTGCTGCGCTGGTCAAATGTCTATGGTGATTTTGAGGGGACACTCCTGCTTGGGCGGGTGGTGAATAGAAACATTATCGGCGGTGCCCTGCAAGGTGAACTGTTCGAGTGGCTGGGCATCCGGCTGGAGGGGCACCATGCCGACTCTGCTGCTGGCGACTATCGACAGTTCACCCTCGGCCTGGAACACCGTTGGGAAAGCAGCCTGGAGCTTCGACTGGAGCTGTTTTACAACGGCCTTGGCGCCAGCGCCGCCTCTCGCTATCAGAGGAGATTGACAGAGGGTGGCAGCCAATACCTTGCCCGCCGATACAGCGCATTGGGTGGCAGCTACGACATTACCCCACTGCTTATTGGCGAGGCCGTCATGATCAGCAACCTGGATGACCGATCACACCTTCTTTCGCTTAACACCACCTATTCACTATCCGATGAGTCTGAGATGGTGGTTAATGCCAACATCCCGTTTGGAAGCGAGCCAGAGAGTGGCGCGCTAAAGAGTGAGTTTGGCGCCTACCCAAAATCCATCAATGTGGAGTTTCGACTCTATTTTTAGTGTCTGGTGCTCTGGTTTTAGTGTCTGGTGCTCTGGCCTCCATCAATCAACAGGAGGGTCTATTGCCCCCGGAACAGAGTGAACCTGTCCGGCAATGTATCTGCTATTATCATGCCATCGCTCATATCGCACTAACGCTAAGCTATGGAATAGCATGAGAACCGGAATATCATGAAAAAGCTGTCAACCCTGTTGTCTCTCCTTCTCTTGTCTGGATTTTTGCCGGTTTATGCGCTGGATCTGGTTCAAACGTATGAACTGGGGCTGCAAAATGATCCTCAGTTGCAAGTGATGCGCGCAGAGCGTGATTCAGTGCGTGAGAGCCGCCCACAGGCACTGGCGCAATTGCGCCCCACGCTTTCAGTGAGTGGTGATGCCAATCGCACCTACAGCAAGGTCAAACCCTCCACAAGCGGCATGGCATATACGACCTATAGCACAGGAAAGAGTATCTCTGACAAGACGGTATTTTCATTGAACCTGAATCAACCCCTCTACCGCAAAGACTACTGGATTCAACTACAGCAGTCTGATAATCAGATCGCCCAGGCCGAGGCCAACTACGAAACAGAGCGGCAAAGCCTGATTATGCGCATTGCACAGGCCTACTTTGATGTGCTCTCCGCGCAGGACACCCTCGGTTTTTCGCATGCAGAGAAGAAGGCGATACTTCGACAGCTTGAACAGGCTCAACAGCAATTCGATGTCGGGCTGATTGCTATCACTTCTGTGCATGAGGCGCAGGCAGCCTACGACAAGGCCAGGGCGGATGAGATCCAGGCAGAAAATGAACTGGATGATGCCTGGGAAGCACTGCATGAAATTATTGGTGACAGCGAAAAGAGACTGGCACGGCTGACAGCAGATTTGCCATTGAGCAGACCAGTGCCCGATTCCATAGACCAATGGAGTGAGATTGCGCTGCAACAGAACCCGAAACTTGTGGCACTGCGCAGTGCCACAGCCGTGGCACGGCAAAATATCGAGCTGCAACGGGCAGGTCACTACCCCACACTGGCCATTGTGGGTTCACATACAATCAGCCGAAGCAGTGCTGCGCGCGCCTCTGATAGTGACACCAGCAGTATTGGTCTGCAATTGAATGTGCCGCTCTATTTGGGTGGTGGCACAACCTCACGTACCCGACAGGCCCGTTTTGACTTTGAAAAGGCGCAACAGAATCTGGACAGGGAGCGCCGAGCCGTCAAGCGGCAGGTCAGGGACGCCTACCGTGGCGTAGTTTCAAGCATCAGCCGGGTAGAGGCGCTGAAGGCAACCACCATCTCCGCAAAGAGTGCGCTAGAGGCAACAGAGGCGGGGCAGGAAGTGGGGACAAGGACGATGGTGGATGTGCTGACGGAGCAGCGCAACCTCTACCGGGCCCGTCGTGACTACTCCTTTGTGCGGTATGATTATATTCTGAATGGCCTGCGCCTCAAGCAGGCAGCCGGCAGCCTGTCGCGGGCTGATCTTGAGAATATAACCCCCTGGCTTGAATAAAAAACAGCTAATTTCTGACCGGATGCTCGCTCCAACCCAGTTTATGGCGCAGCAGGTTGAAATGGTCATGCCCCGAGGGGTGGATCAACCGGATGGTATGCTCGTATCTGCTGATATGGATTCGATCCTCAGCTGATGAGGCCAGGCTGCTGTCGCCATCACAGGTGACCCGCACGTTTTTCGGGTCTGTTCTTCCGCAGATAACAATATCGATCTTGCAATCTCCGCTCACAACAATCGGCCTGTTGCTGAGGGTGTGGGGACAGATTGGAACCAGCACCAGTGCATTCAGGGCAGGGTCCAGCAGCGGGCCGCCGCCGGAGAGGGCATAGGCCGTAGAGCCGGTGGGCGTGGCGATAATCAACCCGTCCGCGCGCTGGGTCTCGACGAAACGCCCGTCCACATGGGTCTCGAACTCAATCATTCGAGCCACATTCCATTTGTGGATCACCACATCATTGAAGGCGGTGCAGCTGACTCCAGGTTCCCCCGGCTGTCCCACTTCGGCCTGGAGCAGAAAACGCTCCTCCTCTTCATAATCGCCATCAAGGATCTGCTCAAGCGCCTGGCGCATATTGTCTGTGGATATATCGGTCAGAAAGCCGAGCCTGCCAAGATTGATGCCAAGCAGCGGGATCTCCCGATCCGCCATGCTGCGCGCGGCATGAAGCAGTGTGCCATCACCCCCAACGACAATGATCAGATCACTGTTTTTTGCAATCTCTTCGGGCGTGGCAGAGCCAAACTCCCAGTTCTCAAGCTCATTTGCAATGCTGCTCTCCAGCAGAATATTGTGGTTTCGTTTATGCAGAAACTCACCCAGTTGGCACAGCGTCCTTCTGACTCCAACGGCATGGTGTCTTGCAATGAGACCAATAGAGTGGAATTGTCTGTTCATAGCAGTATGGCATCAGGCTCGCATTGACTGAATGTATACATGGTTTTCAGTTGAATTGACAGTTTTAAGTGGGGAGCCTGCGGAGATCTTTGGCTGCTTGACCTTGGTCATGTTGAAAACGATAATCCCTCTGTTTGGCACTCTGAAACGAGAGCGCTAAGGGATCGTTGATTTTTATAGCGTCGAAGCATCGAGGTTTGGAGTGGGGCGAAAAAAGAGACTTGAAAAGAGCGCGGTGGGAGAGCGCGCCCAATACTTCCTGAAGGTTTTGATTGAGCGCTATATTGCCGAAGGCCAGCCGGTTGGTTCCCGCACGCTGGCGCGCGATGCCGGGCTTGATCTTAGCCCGGCCACCATTCGAAATGTGCTGGCGGATCTGGAGGAGATGGGGCTGGTTGCCTCACCTCACACCTCGGCAGGCCGGGTACCCACAGTCTCGGGCTACCGGCTGTTTGTAGACTCCCTGCTAACCGTTAAGCCGCTGGCAAAACTGGAGATTGGCCAGCTCAGAGAGCAGCTTGGTACTCAGCAGGAACCGGCACACCTGTTGGAGTCTGCATCCACAATGCTGTCGGGGTTCACCCGCATGGCCGGGATTGTCATGCTGCCCCGGCATGAGCGCATCACCTTGCGTCAGATAGAGTTTTTACCCCTCTCCGGCAATCGTGTCCTGACCATTCTGGTCACTCAGAAAGATGAAGTGCATAACCGCATCATCACAACCAAAAGAGCCTATACCCGCGCGGAGCTGGAGCAGGCTGCCAACCTGCTCAATCAGACCTTTTCGGGTCAAACGCTCGATCTGATGCGTAAAAAGCTGTTTGAAGATATTCAGAAAGCCAGGGTTGACCTTGATCGCACCATGGCCAGGGCGGTCGAAATGGCGGGGCAGGTTTTTCAGTCGGACGAACCAAGTAGCGGTGACTGCCTGATCTCCGGGCAGACCAACCTGATGGGGTTTGAGGATCTCCTGGATATGACAAGCCTGCGCCATCTGTTTGATGCCTTTGCGGAGAAGCATGAGATCCTTCACCTGCTGGATCAGTGCATGCAGGCAGAGGGTGTGCAGATCTTTATCGGGGAAGAGTCGGGTTATCAGCACTTTGACAATTGCAGCGTGGTGACAGCCCCCTACGAGGTGGATAACGAAGTGGCTGGCGTGCTGGGTGTCATCGGCCCCACCCGAATGGCCTATGACCGGGTTATCCCCATTGTGGATGTCACAGCAAAATTACTCGGCGCAGCCTTGAAACAGCAACAACCGCCCCAAGGTTAAGTATCAATTTTCAAAGGTAAACCGGCTTCTCACCCAAGAGACTTGGGGGTTGGTTGACTTAACTCCATGTAAAACAGAGACATTTTGTCTCCAAGGAAACAGAGCATGACAAGCAAACAGGAGGCGGAACAAACCCAAACCGCTACTGAGATTGAAGAAGAGCACCCATCCAAGATCGAAGCGCCCGCCCCGGAGAACCAGGCTGAGGTGGAGACAGAGGGTGAGACAGAGACTGAAGCGGCAGCCGATGAAGCGGATCTGGCAGCACAGCTGGAAGAGGCTCGCAGCAAGGCCGATGAAAACTGGAACCTGGCAGTACGCGCCAAAGCCGAGCTGGAAAATCTGCGCAAACGGCATGAGCGGGATCTCACCAATGCCCATAAATATGCATTGGAGCGCTTTGTAAACGAGCTTCTGCCCGTGCGCGACAGCCTCGAGCTGGGGTTAAAGGCCGCACAGGAAGAGAGTGCGGATGTAGCCAAGTTGCGTGAAGGCACTGAGCTGACACTGAATCTCTTCAACACGGTATTGGAGAAATTCAATGTGGCAGTGATCGACCCCGAAGGGGAGCCCTTCAACCCTGAACTGCATCAGGCGATGTCTATGCAGCCGACAGAAGAGATAGAGCCAAACACCGTTATTACCGTTGTGCAGAAGGGCTACAGTCTGAACGGACGGCTGGTGCGCCCTGCGATGGTCATAGTCTCTCAGGCGGTAAGCAAAAATATTGATGGACAGGGTTGAAAAACAGATTAACCCCCCCATCTCTGAAGCCAAGTAGAATCTGTACTATTTAACTCAAACATATATACACAATTGGAGACGGTAATAATGGGCAAAATCATTGGGATTGACTTGGGCACCACCAACTCCTGTGTAGCAGTGATGGACGGTGATAGCGCCAAGGTTATAGAGAATAGCGAAGGCGACCGCACAACACCCTCCATTATTGCTTACACAAATGATGGGGAAGTGCTTGTCGGGCAGGCGGCAAAGCGGCAGGCGGTTACCAACCCTGCAAACACCCTGTTTGCAATCAAGCGCCTGATTGGGCGTAAATTTGAAGACGATGTTGTGCAGCGCGATATCAAAATGGTGCCATACAAGATCGTGAAGGCAGACAATGGCGATGCCTGGGTAGAGGCCAATGGCAAGAAGATGGCTGCGCCAGAGATCTCAGCCAAGGTCCTGCAGAAGATGAAAAAGACAGCGGAAGACTACCTGGGTGAAGAGGTCACCGAGGCCGTTGTTACGGTTCCGGCCTACTTTAACGATTCACAGCGCCAGGCCACAAAAGATGCTGGCCGCATCGCCGGACTGGATGTAAAGCGCATCATCAACGAGCCAACCGCAGCGGCACTGGCCTACGGCATGGACAAGCGGCGCGGAGACCAGAAACTGGCCGTTTTTGATCTGGGCGGAGGCACCTTCGACATCTCGATCATCGAAATTGCCGAGATTGATGGCGAACACCAGTTTGAAGTGCTCTCCACCAATGGTGACACCTTCCTGGGCGGCGAGGATTTTGACCTGCGCATCATTGAGTATCTGGTTGAAGAGTTCAAAAAGGAGCAGGGCTTTGACCTCCACAATGATCCGCTGGCACTACAGCGCCTGAAAGAGGGTGCGGAGAAGGCCAAGATTGAGCTCTCCTCAGGCCAGCAGACCGACATCAACCTGCCCTACATTACCGCTGATGCAACAGGGCCAAAGCACCTCAATATCAAGCTGAGTCGCGCCAAGCTGGAATCGCTGGTGGATGAGCTGATCGACCGCACCATTGAGCCTTGCCGCATAGCATTACAGGATGCCGGGCTGGATGCCTCTGATATTGATGAGGTGATCCTGGTAGGGGGCCAGACCCGCATGCCCAAGGTACAAGAGGTTGTGAAAGGCATTTTTGGCAAAGAGCCGCGCAAGGATGTCAACCCTGACGAAGCTGTAGCTATTGGCGCAGCGATCCAGGGCGGCGTGTTGGGCGGTGATGTAAAAGATGTGCTGCTGCTGGATGTGACACCGCTCTCGCTGGGTATCGAGACAATGGGTGGCGTGATGACCAAGCTCATCGAAAAGAACACCACAATCCCGACCAATGCCAGCCAGATCTTCTCAACAGCAGATGATAATCAGACAGCGGTTACCGTGCATGTGTTGCAGGGTGAGCGTGAACAGGCCTCGGGCAATAAATCCCTGGGGCGATTTGATCTGAGTGATATTCCACCCGCGCAGCGTGGCGTCCCCCAGATTGAGGTAGCCTTTGATATTGATGCCAACGGCATCCTGAATGTCTCCGCAAAAGACAAGGCGACAGGAAAAGAGCAATCCATCGTCATCAAGGCCTCATCCGGGCTGAGCGATGCGGAAGTGGAACGTATGGTAAAGGATGCCGAGGCGCATGCTGAGGAGGACAAGGCCTTTCAGGAGTTGGTCACTGCGCGCAACCAGGCTGATGGCATGATCCACGCCACGAAAAAGTCGATGGAAGAGCTGGGCGACAAGCTCGAGGCGGAAGAGAAATCCACCATTGAAGCCGCCATCACTGATCTTGAAGAGGCGATAAAGGGCAACGACAAGGAGGCGATCGAGGCCAAGACCAAGACATTGACCGAGGCCTCCAGCAAGATGGCCGAACGGCTCTATGCCAAAGAGGGCGCCGCAGAGAGCGGAGCGGCTGATGCCACCACCGGGGCTGATACGGGTGCAGAGGCTGGAAAAGCACCAGAAGATGACGTTGTCGATGCCGAGTTTGAAGAGGTAAAAGATGACAAAAAGCCGTAATGGGTCATCACTGCATGCCCGAATAAATCAGGCATAGCGGCACTCACAGCCAGGGTTCGGGAAGCCGGTTTTTACCATCTTCCCGGACACTGGCTTTTTGGCTGTTATCTCTTGGCTGAGTCATAACGGGAGCTGGTGGAGGTTTTACCGCCATACATCTTCTAAAGATTAACTACAAGAAGTTGAGCAGATGTCAAAACGCGATTTTTACGAAGTCCTGGGCGTCAACAAAAATGCCAGTGAAGCTGAACTGAAGAAGGCCTATCGCCGTTTAGCCATGAAGCACCACCCCGACCGCAATGCAGGAGGGAAGGCGGCCGGGGCAGAGGAGAAATTCAAAGAGGTAAAGGAGGCCTACGAGGTGCTGTCGGATGCGCAAAAGCGCGCGGCCTATGACCAGTTTGGGCACGCAGGGATAGACCCCTCAATGAGTGGACATGGCGGACACGGCGGCCCAGGCAACTTCAGTGATGTGTTTGGTGATGTGTTTGGCGATATTTTCGGTGGCGGCCGGGGTGGTGGCGGCCAGCGGGTGGCCCGGGGTGCGGATCTGCGCTACAACCTGGAACTTACTCTGGAAAAGGCCGTGGCGGGCACCAGCGTCAAGATTCGCGTCCCAACCCACAAACCCTGTTCGCCCTGCCGGGGGACAGGCGCAAAAAAAGGCAGCAAACCTGAAGTATGCGCCACCTGTGGCGGGCATGGGCAGGTGCGCATGCAGCAGGGCTTCTTCTCTATTCAGCAGACCTGCCCACGCTGCCAGGGCAGTGGCACTATTATTAAAAACCCCTGTCCCAGTTGCCGTGGAACCGGGCGGGTGCAGGAGACCAAAACCCTCTCTGTAAAAGTACCACCCGGTGTCGACACAGGCGATCGTATTCGCCTGGCCAATGAAGGCGAAGCGGGTGAGCATGGCGGGCCACCCGGCGATCTCTATGTTCAGGTGTCGGTCAAGGAGCACAAGATATTCACCCGTGAAGATAGCCATCTCTTCTGTGAAGTACCCATCAGCTTTGCCAAAGCGGCGCTGGGTGGCGAACTGGAGGTTCCAACCCTGGATGGCAAAGTGATGCTGAAGATCCCGGCTGGAACCCAGGCGGGAAAACTCTTCAGGATGCGGGGCAAAGGCGTAAAGCCGGTACGGGGCGGCCCGGCGGGTGACCTGATGTGCCGGGTCAAGATAGAGACGCCGGTCAATCTGACAGAGCGGCAAAAAGAGCTTCTTGAAGAGCTGGACGAATCCATGCGCGCGGGTGGACCCACCCACAGCCCTCACTCCAGCAACTGGATGGATGGTGTAAAGCACTTTTTTGAAAGCATTGGGCTGACCAAATAACTCCACACCCCCTCCTTACCACTGAGATCTGATTGAGAAAACCTATGATTCGAATCGCAATTGTTGGCGCTGCCGGGCGTATGGGAAAGACCCTGATCCAGGCGGTTCAAGAGGCCGAAGGGCTGGTGCTGGGGGCAGCAACAGAGCAACCGCACAGCACCTTGATCGGGGCGGATGCGGGTGACCTGGCGGGGGTGGGAACGCTGGGAGTCACTGTGACATCCGCGCTCTCTGAAGTGATGGATGACTTTGATGTGCTGATTGATTTTACTGCACCAGCGGCCACCATGGCACATTTGGAACTCTGTCGCGTAGCAGCCAAGCCGATGGTGATCGGTACCACCGGCCTTGCGGATGAAGAGAAACAGCGCCTGGACGAGGCAGCTCAAGAGATTGGCATCATGTTTGCGCCTAATATGAGTATCGGCGTCAATCTCTGCTTTAAACTGCTGGATCTTGCTGCGCGGGTCATGGGTGATAGCGCTGATATTGAGATCATTGAGGCGCACCACCGGCATAAGGTCGATGCGCCATCAGGCACGGCTCTGCGCATGGGCGAAGTAGTGGCAAACGCACTGGGGCGCGATCTGAACGAGTGTGCAGTCTATGGCCGGGAAGGCCATACCGGCGAGCGTGACCGCCAGACAATCGGTTTTGAGACCATCCGTGCCGGAGATGTGGTAGGCGAGCACAGCGTCTGGTTTGCCACGCCCGGAGAGCGTGTCGAGATTGTTCACAAGGCCTCAAGCCGCATGACATTTGCCAGCGGTGCTGCCCGTGCTGCACTCTGGATCAGCAGGCAGAAGAGCGGCCTGTATGATATGCAGGATGTCCTGGGCCTGCGTTAATCCCCCCCTTTCTGACCGCCCGGCACCTCAGCTTGAGCGCTGCCTGAACAGGCTTGGCATATTATCTGCTAGTTAAGCACTACGAATGGCCGCTTAATTGGTTTGAATATGGTAAATCTATTTTCCAGCACCCCCCTTGGCCCGCAGGCAGCTACTGGAACCGCAGCACCTGGGCAACTCACTGCGGAAGCAGGCAGCAGCGAGGTGGCTATTGCCAGTGGTGATTTTGCCGAGCTGCTGAGTACGGAATCCTCCATGGTCGAGATGCTGGAAGAGCTTAAGGTGCTGCTCTCCGCAGAAGATTTTATGCAGCTGGAAAATATGCTTGCAGAGGGGCAAACATTGCCGGTAGAGGAAATTGTTGCCGCATTAAAGCAACTGCTCTCTGAAGCGGGTGCAGAGGGGGCCGTCATTGAAGCGGCAGACCGCATTGCAGAGCAGGCAGAGGCTATAGTGCCAATTATTATGGCTCCAATGGCAACCCCACCCTCAGACCCAGTAGTTGCCCCAGTCCCGATAGCAGCCAATCAAGTGGCGGCAATGCAGGCTGCAAACAGAAAAGCGCCACAGCCTGTGGTTGCGGGGCAGGCCGTGCCTGCTGTACAGGCTGCGACTCCCTCTGTTATGGATGGTGATACGGCCGGACTCTCATTTAATCTGAATAGCGCCTCAGCTGATTCAGGTCAGCAGCCACCCACGGGGCAGCTTCGCATGGGTGAAGTCATGCCGGCGCAAACTCAACAAACCCCCATTAACAATCTCTTTCGCACGACAGAGGCTGGCTTGACAGCCATCAACAGCGCCCCTGTGACACCGCACGGGGTAACTTTGCAAAATATGCCTCAGCCTGCTGTGCTGCATCAGCTGAACACAGCACTGCCGATCCATACGCCAATGGGTGAAAAAGGGTGGGATCAGGCTATGGGTGAACGTATCCTCTGGATGGTTGGGCGCCAGGTTCAGGGTGCAGAGGTGCGGATCACACCGCCCCAGCTTGGGCCTGTTGAAATCCAGATCTCTATCCGGAACGACCAGGCCAATGTAACGTTTACTGCACAGCATGGCGTGGTCAGGGATGCATTGGAAGCCTCGATCCCCCGCTTGCGAGAGATGTTGAGTGAAAATAACCTGCAACTGGCCAATGTGGATGTAAACCAGCGCAACGCCGGTGAAGGACGGGCATCACCTCACCCTTTTCATCGACCTGAGCAAGATGCTGAAGGGTATGAGATTGAAGGGGATGAGCTGGCAATGAGCCGGGTACGCACTATTCAGAGTGATAGCCTAGTAGATGATTTTGCATGATGCTATAGTGCCGCATATCAGCTGAGTGCTCTTCTGGATTTTCTCTCAAATGGTCAAATCCGGCAGGCGCTTGGTAGCTTCTTTCGATATACTCCGAGTATCATAGAGCAATCCTGATAAAAATAGGGGGGTACCTGGGCGTGCGTTTTATAAAGTTGATAATTGTCTTGTTTGTTATGGTGCTGGGTGTTGCCATCGCGGTAACCAACCCAGGAAACGTGGTGCTGAACTATGGCCTTGGCAGTATAGAATTACCATTGTCCCTTGTCCTTGTCGGTGCGATCAGCACAGGAGCCATCCTTGGTTCGCTGGTAGCCATTGGCATATTGATGCGACTCAAGCGCGAAAATTCCAAATTGCAGCGCAAGGCTCATTCTGATGCGGTAAGAGTTGGTAACCTCAGTACGCTGCCACTGAAGGAACAGTAATCTTTATGGTGGAACTCCTGCTGTTGCTACTTCCTGTAGCAGCAGCGTCCGGGTGGTTGGCAGCAAAGCGTAGTAATAAGCGAGAGGGAGCAGCTGCATTAGAGAGGGAGCAGAATCCCGCTTATTTCAAGGGATTGAACTATCTATTAAACGAGCAGCCGGACAAGGCTATTGACCTGTTTGTCCAGATGCTCGAAATTGATGCTGAAACGGTAGAGACCCACTTGGCATTGGGCAGCCTCTTTCGTCGTCGTGGCGAGGTTGAACGCGCAATCCGCATACATCAAAATCTGATTGCCCGGCCAACACTGGATCGCACGCAGCGGGCCCAGGCACTATTGGAATTAGGGTTGGACTATATGCGTGCCGGCCTGTTTGACCGGGCTGAAAACCTGCTCACCGAGTTGCTTGAAATAAAGCAGCATGAAACCCCCGCACTGCAAAATCTCCGCACCATCTATCAGCAGGAGAAGGATTGGAAAAAATGCCTGGATGTTATCTCCAGGCTGGAGAGGATAACGGGGGAGGCACTCTCTACAGAGCGGGCACACTACTATTGCGAACTGGCTGTCATAGCGCGCAGAGAGCACAACTATCTACAGGCGGCAGAGCTGCTGAAAAAAGCCCAGGAGAGTGACAGCAACTGCGTACGTGCCGCATTGGTGCAGGGCAAGCTGGAGATTGCCCAAAAAGAGTATGCCGCAGCAATCAACTCATTGACCCGGGTTGTCGCGCAGGATCCTGCATTCATCTCAGAGGTTTTGCCCCTTTTGGTTCAATGCCACTCTGAGTTGAACCAGCGTAATGAACTTATCGCCTATTTGCAACAGCTATACCAGCAGCAGAAGCGGGTTTCCGTGATGCTGGCATTGGCAGCGCTGATGCAGGAAGAGAAAGGCGATCAGGCCGCTATAGAGTTTGTATCTGGCTACCTGTATGAACATTCCAGCCTGGATGGCGTGCAGAAGCTCATTGACCTGAGCCGCAAATGCACCGAAGGCTCTTTAGCTGTTACATTCTCAATCTTGTATAAGCAGATCAGCATGCTTATCGATAAACGCCCTGGTTATCAATGCAAACAGTGTGGCCTTGAGGTTAAAACACTGCATTGGCAATGTCCAGGCTGCAACTCATGGAACAGCATTAAGCCTCTCCTGGGGCTGGATGACGCAGGCATAAAATGAATCACTGGTTTTGACTTATGACAACAATGGAAAAAGCCCCCCGAATTATTGTGGCACTGGATTTTCCCGCTGTAGAACCAGCGCTGGAGCTGGTTGCAGCACTTGACCCAACCCTGTGCCGCCTGAAAGTGGGCAAAGAGATGTTTACCCGTTTTGGCCCCCCTTTTGTTGAAGCATTGGTAAAAAAGGGGTTTGATGTTTTTCTGGATCTGAAATTCCATGACATCCCAAATACGGTTGCTGCCGCCTGTGCTGCGGCAGCTGATCTGGGGGTCTGGATGATCAATCTGCATGCCTCAGGTGGGCGGCGCATGATGGAGGGGGCAAGAGAGCGCCTGGAGGGCTTGTCACACCGCCCCCTGCTGGTTGCAGTAACCATCCTCACCAGCCTCGGGCAGGAGGATATTGCAGAGGCAGGCTTTACCGGAACAGCTGCCGAGAATGTAGTGCGGCTTGCCAGGCTGGCAGAGAGCAGCGGGATGGATGGCATTGTCTGCTCACCGCTGGAGGCTGCTGAGGTTAGATCTGTGGTTGGCCCTGAGTTTCTGCTGGTAACCCCGGGGGTCAGGCCGGGGCAGGCTGCATTAGATGATCAGCGGCGCATTATGACCCCCTCCGATGCGCTAAACAGCGGCGCAGACTACCTGGTTATCGGTCGGCCCATCACAGCTGCGCCCGACCCGCTACAAGCTCTTCAGGATATTCTTACTGAGATCAGGGCAGATTGATGCCATGAGCTTTAGCATCTAGTCTTATAAAATCAGGGGGCTGTCAGCACCTAAGAAAATATAGCTAAGAGGAGCTTGAAACATGGTACGTTCTTTACGGATTTTTATTACGCTACTGTTTTTGCTGTTTTCCAGTGTGGCATTCAGTGATCAGGTAAACATCAACACGGCAGATGCCGAAACCCTGGCGAGTGCACTAAAAGGCGTTGGCCCAGTCAAGGCCCAGGCGATTGTTGATTATAGAGAGAAGCATGGACTCTTCATGTCAATCAACGCGCTCTACAATGTGAAAGGGATTGGTGAAGTGATTGTTGAAGGAAACAAAGAGAGTATGACCATAGGCGAAGAGAACGAATAGCGCCACCTCCCCAAAAAAACGGATACTGGCCAATGGGTCAGTATCCGTTTTTGCTTGGCGCCTCCCTGCACCTCATCTCTCTGTGGCGGATGTGAAAACCTGTTTCAGAGAGCTGTTTATTGCCCGCCAGAGAGTCCCTCCAGGCCCAGCCAACTGGCCAGAATTTTATCCCACCAAGCTGCTGTATGTGAGTTAGACTAACGGCCAGAATAGTGGGTGGGTAGATGCTCAAACTTTATCAAAGTAATTGCCTGGAACAACTGGTTGACCTGCTGGCAGCAACCGTTTCCAAGCCCCTGCAATCTCCCTTCGCTGCAGAGACCGTAGTTGTGCAGCATCCCGGTATGGGGCGCTGGCTCTCGCTACGATTGGCAGAACGGCTTGGCATCTGTGCCAATGTGGCCTTTCCACTGCCTGCGGGATTTATCTGGGGGATCTTTCGCGCCATATTGGATGAAGTGCCGGAGCACAACCCATTTGAACCTGCTCTGCTTGCCTGGCGTATTCTGGGGCTGCTGGATGAGCTAAAAGATCGAGACCTCTTTAAACCAGTCTCAACCTACCTGGCAGATGACAGTGATCCGAAACGCTATGATCTTGCCTGCCGGATTGCTGAGACGTTTGACCAATATCTACTCTACCGCCCCGACTGGATAAAGCAGTGGGAAGCTGGCCATCCAGCCGTTGCAGGTGATGGCTGGCAGGCAGAACTGTGGCGCAGGCTATCAGCATCCAGCACCGAAGCGCACTGGATTCACCTGCAGCAGCACCTTCATCGGCTGCTGTTATCAGATGATGCGCAAGACAGGCTCCCTGAGCGCATATCCCTGTTTGGCATCAGCACGCTGTCCCCCGGCTACCTGGAGACGCTCCGCTGCCTCTCTGAACGGGTGGATACCCACCTTTTTCTACTCAATCCCTGCGCTGCACACTGGGTAGAGATTGTTGATGAGGAGATGAAGGCCAGGAGTGAAGAGGAGGCAGGTGGCAGTCAGCTTTACCTGGAGGTTGGCCACCCATTGCTGGCTTCATTGGGTCGCCAGGGAAGAGACTTTTTTGCCTCAATCCTTGAGTATGACCCGGGAACAATAGACCGGTTCAAACCACCTGAAAACAGAGGTCTGCTAGGCCAGCTCCAGCAGGATATTTGCGATCTGCGGGATAGAACGGCAGAGCCGAAACAGCCCCTGCCGGTTAATGACAGATCACTGCAATTTCACAGCTGCCACAGCATTATGCGTGAGGTTGAGGTGCTCAAGGATCAGCTGCTGGAGATATTCCAAAAAAACAGACATATCGAGCCATCTGACGTGCTGGTTATGTCGCCTGCCATGGAGCGCTATGCAGCCTATATTGAAGCGGTCTTCTCATCGACTGATGCAACGGCTGTTCCATACCAAATAGTAGATAAAAGCGTGATGCTCGAAAGTCCGCTGATAGCTGGCTTTTTTAACCTGCTGCAAATTGATAAAAGCCGTTTTGACAGTAACAGCATCATGGCACTGCTGGAAATTACAGCCATACAGCGATGCTTTGGTTTAGCGGAAAGTGATCTTGAGCTGATTGTTCGCTGGATCAGAGAGAGCGGTATTCGTTGGGGGCACAGTGGCGCTGAGAGAGCCCATCTTGGGCTGCCCAACATCGATCAAAATAGTTGGCGTGCCGGGCTGGATCGTATGCTTTTGGGGTATGCGCTGCCTGGTGGAGGAACGCAACTATTCCAGGGCATCCTCCCTTATGATGAGATTGAAGGGGTTGACGCCACCCTGCTGGGCGCCCTCAATGCATTTATTGATGCGCTCTCTGATCTTCGAGCCAGGCTACAGGGAAAACATACTGTTGATGCATGGGGTCAACTGCTGCTGGAAATGGTGGACTCTTTTTTTGATCCATCAGAGCAGGAAGAGCCGCAGATTCAGCTGCTGCGGAATGGAATTGAGACCCTGTGCAATCAAAGTCAATGCGCCGAATTCAGAGGAAAAGTATCGCTGGAGCTGATCTATAAATATCTTGAAGCCCAGCTGGCAAAAGGGCAGGGCGGCAACAGGGCGCTCAGCCGTGGCGTAACATTTTGCTCACTGGCCTCAATGCGCGGTCTGCCGTATAAAGTGATATCCCTTGTTGGCATGAATGATGGTGACTTTCCAAAGCATCGGCCGACCCCTGGCTTTGACCTTATGGCAGGACGGTTCAGATTTGGTGATCGCATACGCCGGGCAGATGATCGCTATCTCTTTTTAGAGACGCTGATCTCTGCACGGCATACACTCTATATCAGCTTTGTTGGCCAGCATATTCGTGATAACAGTAGTCTCCCCCCCTCTGGACTGGTTGATGAGCTGCTTGATTATCTGGATCGCTGTTACTACACGGAGAGTGATGGAGCAGTACGGGATCACTGTATAATTCACCACCCACTTCAGCCCTTTAGCAGATACTATTTTCAACCGGGCAGCCGTCTGTTGAGTTACTCGAAAGAGATGTACAAAGCGCACCAGGCAAGCCTGAACGCCACAACATCCAGTGCGCCTTTTTTAAGGCACAGACTGCCAGAGACAGATTCAACCTGGCGACAGGTTGAGTTGAAGCAGCTTATCAAGTTCTTCTCTAATCCTGCCCGATATTTTGTCCAGCACAGGCTGGGCATCTATTATGAAAGGGAGGAGGAGCCACTGAAAACCACCGAACCTTTTGCATTGGACTATTTCGCTCAGTGCGAGCTAAGCCAGGCGCTGGTCGAGCATGAACTGGCAGGGAAGGGCAAAAATCTACTCCATGCACAGATCCGCGCCAGTGGAGATCTGCCCCATGGCTGCTTTGGTGATCGTATTTTTGAGCAGCAGAGAGGCGTTGCAAAAAAGTTTGCAGACCGACTGAAGCCATATCTTGAAACAACCCGGAAGAGCGCCATTGAGATTGATCTGTGTCTGAATGGCATGCAGCTTTACGGCTGCTTGAATAACAGCATGAGCAGAGAGGGTCAGTTCGGTTACAGTGCCCATACCATTTGGAAGAATCAACTACTGGAGTTATGGATCAAGCACCTTGTGCTGAATAGAGTAAAACCTCCTGATGTGAAGCTGACAAGCCGATGGTTGGATGACAAAAAACTATACTCTTTTGCACCCGTAGACTTGCCGGAAAAACACCTTGGAAAATTGCTTGATCTCTATTGGGAAGGGCTGCACCACCCACTTCATTTTTTTCCAAAAAGCAGCTGTGAATATATGGAGCAGCGACTGAAGGAGAGGCGTGTTGAAGATTGTCTGGATAGGGCAAAACAGAAATGGGGCGGCGAATATGTTGGGAACAATGAAGGCAGTGATCCATACTATCGCCTGGCATTCCCGGACGAAGAGGTATTTGATGAGAACTTTATAGCATTGAGCGAGCAGATATACAGACCATTATTAGAGCATTTACAACTAACATAAGTGAGTGGAGAGCAATGAAGCGCAAAGTCTTTTATATTTCAGATGGCACAGGCATAACCATCGAGGCGCTTGCCAAAAGCCTGTTGACGCAGTTTGAAAAAGTCGACTTTGATCGTGAGATTATTCCTTATGTTGATACAGTAGATAAGGTAAGAAGGGTGGTTGAACGCATCAATAAGGCAGCTGATATTGATGCGCAGCCGCCTATTGTTTTTTCATCCATGGTGGATGTATCGTGCCGCAATGTACTAGAGGCCAGCAAAGGGGTGGTGTTTGATTTTTTTGGCACCTTCATCGGCCCCCTTGAAAAGGTGCTTGGCGTTAAATCATCCTATACCATTGGTGGTGTCCACACGATGGGAAGCGGTGAAGGGTATGGCCGGTGGATTGATGCCGTGAACTTTGCCCTGCAATATGATGATGGCCAGCGGGTTCAAAAACTGGATACGGCCGATATTATTCTGACTGGTGTATCGCGCTCGGGCAAAACACCGACCTCACTCTATCTGGCAATGCAGTTTGGGATTCGCGCTGCCAATTACCCGCTGACCGAAGAGGATTTTAAACATGATGGCATCCCCAAACATTTAGCACCCTATAAAAAGATACTTTTTGGCTTGACCATATCGCCGCAACGCCTAAGCAGCATTCGTCAGGAGCGCAAACCGAACAGCCGATACGCCTCCCTTGCTCAATGTCGCTCTGAGATCCAGACGGTTGAACGCATGTTTCAGCGTGAGAAAATCCCCTACCTGAATACAACGGCTAAATCAATAGAGGAGCTTGCGTCAGGGATTTTGATTCAAACCGGATTAAAGCGTCGTGCAGCCGTGGCCAATTAATGCAATGCCTGCTGCTGACTTATCGTCTATGGAATCTCGTTCTTAGGGGCAATATGTTGCTTGTGCAGCTCTATTTTTGGGTCATTTTAACGAGGAGAAATGATCTGCCATGCTGGCGGTCATGAGAAACTCCTGATGTTGTTTCTCGTAATGATCGTCTAATTTATTGCATTTTTACAAATTTTAATGCGGTGGCCCCATGATATTTATCTCTTGTATACTGTAGGCTGTTTTTGTAATGTATCCCTCCTATCAGGGTTGCGATATTACGCAGTGTGAATGCCGCACCCCCCCGCAGGAAGAGCACCTGTAAACTTAGGATTTAAATGACTTCCAGTAAAGATTTTAATGCCATTGTAAGCGCTCCGGTCTTCGTTAATTCTGAGACCATGATTCTGCGCGTCAAACCAGAGGGGTGGGAGCTGCCTGACTACCAGCCTGGGCAATTTGTTGTGCTGGGGCTACCTGGCAGAGCAGCCCGTGTACCCAGCCCATTGTCAGAGATCGAGATTAAATCCCCTCCACCAGACAAACTCATAAAACGAGCATACTCCATCGCCTCATCCTCCAAGCAGAAGCAGTACCTGGAGTTTTACATCACACTGATTCGCTCAGGCACCCTGACCCCCCGCCTGTTTGCCCTTAAAGAGGGTGACAGGATCCACATGGGCAAAAAAACCAGCGGCACCTTTACACTGGATGACACACCAGAGCACGTCAACTTGGCACTGATGGGGACAGGCACAGGCCTGGCCCCATACATGAGCATCATTCGCACCTTTCTTAAAAAAGAGTCCAGCAGGAAATTCACCATTCTTCATGGCGCCAGGCACTCCTGGGATCTTGGCTACCGGCTTGAACTGAGCATGCTGGCCCGCCTTGTAGACCATTTCGACTATATTCCCGTCATTAGCCGCCCCTCTGAAGAGACCATTCCCTGGGCCGGGGAGACGGGGCATCTACAGGATGTCTGGGCGCGCGGCGTGGTGGCTGAAAGGTGGGGCATAAAGCCAACACCTGAAAACACCAATATTTTCTTATGTGGCAATCCGGGCATGATTGATACTGCGCTGGAGATGCTGGCGAAAGAGGGGTTTAAGGAAAAGACCCGGAAAACCCCTGGAGAGGTGCATGTAGAACGCTGGTGGTAGTGGTGCGCAACCGTGATACTTAGCGTTACTGAGATCTTCTTCTCGCTACAGGGCGAATCACGCACCGCAGGCATACCCACCGTATTTATTCGGCTTGCTGGCTGTCCCCTGCGGTGCAGCTATTGCGACACCCGTTTTGCCTACGAACAAGGTGAAGCGATTCCCATCGCATCCATCCTTGAGAGAGTAGATCAGTTTCAACCCCGTTATGTAACCGTTACAGGTGGCGAGCCATTGGCCCAGAGTGAGAGCCTGACGCTAATGAGATCCCTTTGCGACGCAGGCTACAACACCTCTCTGGAGACAGGTGGCATGCTGGATATTTCACGGGTAGATCCGCGTGTCGTAAAGGTCGTTGATCTCAAGACACCTGGCTCGGGGGAATGTGAAAGCAACTGTTATGACAACATTGAGCACCTCCAGCCGGATGACCAGATTAAGTTTGTCATCTGCAATGAAGATGACTATATCTGGGCCAGAGAGCAGCTGGAAAAATGGAAACTGGCTGAACGCTGTGAACCCCTGTTTTCACCCTGCCATGGCCGTCAGAATGCCACAGAGCTGGCGGAATGGATCTTGCGGGACCGGCTGCCGGTAAGATTCCAACTGCAACTGCACAAACAGCTGTGGGGAGATGAGAGAGGAAAATGAGTAATAAACCCAAAGCTGTGATTCTTATTTCAGGCGGGCTGGACTCAGCCACCACCCTGGCCATAGCCCAAGAGCAAGGCTATGAATGCTACGCCTTGAGCATAGACTATGGGCAGCGCCACCGGGTAGAGTTAAAAGCAGCCCAATGGATTGCAGAATCTTTTGGCGTGGCTGAGCATAAAATCATAAGCATTGGCCTGGACAGACTGGGCGGCTCAGCACTGACGGACAAAACAATGGCCTTGCCAGAAAATCTGGGAGAGGGCATCCCAGCCACCTATGTACCTGCCCGGAATACAATATTTCTCTCACTAGCACTAGGGTGGGCAGAGGTCATTGGTGCCAGAACACTCTTTATAGGCGTTACCGCTATTGATTATTCAGGCTACCCTGACTGTCGGGAAGTCTTTATCCGGGCCTTTGAAAAAGCAGCCAACCTTGGCACCAAAGCAGGGGTAGAAGGCAGCACCTTTCAGATCCATACCCCACTGGTTAAATTGAGCAAAGCAGAGATCATCCAACAGGGTATGCGGTTGGGGGTGGACTATGGGCTGACAGTCTCCTGCTACCAAGCCGATGAAGAGGGCAAAGCTTGTGGTGTATGCGACTCATGCCGCTTTCGGATACAGGGTTTTCAAGAGGCTGGAGTAGCGGATCCAACCCGCTATAAAAAATAACATCTTTTCCTCAGTTTTAACTTTTCAGAAGTGGCAAGTTGCTGTATTATCGCCGTCCTTTAAATGCTTGATTGTTCATGGAACCTTAGTGCTCCGCAGCAGGCAATACAGGATACGGGTCGTTAGCTCAGTCGGTAGAGCAGTGGATTTTTAATCCATTGGTCGCAGGTTCGATTCCTGCACGACCCACCATATAAATCAAGGGGTTAGCATAATTGCTAGCCCCTTTTTTGTGCCTGCGGTACAATTTCAGTACACTGATATTATGGAAGAGGGTGTACTTAATGGCCACTGTAGCGCGACACATGGATTGCGACACAGGGACACTTGGTCTGCGTCACGTCAAAGGAGGTTTAAAGTGCCTTGGGCGCGCCTTCCCGCGTGGGCCTTTTCATTCCAAATAAGCAGCTCTCGAGCGGTACTACCTTTGCCGCCGCCTACGGTGTAGTTTATGGCCAGGCTTTTCATGTGCAGGCCTGCGTAAATACGGCGCATTTCGGGGTGGTCTCCTACGCTGATGACCATGGCGCCAGTTACTGTTTTGGCCAGCTCTGCCATTCTTTCATATTGCGCTAATTCAAAGCCTACGCCATAGCCTTCTGTCTCCCAATATGGGGGATCACAGTAGTGGAGTGTGTGGGGCCTGTCATACTTCTCTATTACTTTGTCACAAGGCAGGTTTTCAATATAGGTTTGGGAGAGCCTCAGGTGTGCGGAACTCAGATCTTCCTCGATTCGTAACAGGTTAAGACGAGGCGGGCTGGTGGTGGCTGTGCCAAACACTTGGCCATCTACTTTTCCGCCAAAGGCGAGTTTCTGGAGGTAGAAGAAACGGGCGGCTCGCTGGATATCGGTTAGTGTTTCTGGCGGGGTTGACTGATGCCATTTGTAGACCTCTCGGCTGGTTAAGGCGTATTTGAACTGCCTTACAAACTCTTCTAAATGGCATTTAACCACCCGGTAAAGGTTGATCAGCTCGCCATTGACGTCGTTGATGACTTCGACCTCTGATGGGGGTTTCATGAAATAGAGCGCTGCGGCGCCAGCAAAGGCCTCCACGTAGCATCTGTGCTCTGGAAAGAGTGGGAATATCTCATCTGCAAGCCTTCTCTTTCCGCCAATCCAGGGGATTATTGGGTTCATAGGTGAGCCTGTTTGTTTGTTGTGATAGGCTGCCCGTGCTCTGTACAGGGCGGGGAAGCCTTGGCTGGCTCACAGGGGTAATGCCTGTGGGGTGGTGACTGGCCTGGTGTTGGCGCACCAGGTCAGTCGCTTCCTTTTTATTACCAGGTGACAGCGTCGATTTCTGTCAGGGCTGCACCCAGATCAGCAGTCATGGAGATGGCGGAGACAGCCGCCAGCCTGGCGTGAAGCAGGTCTATGTAGGCGTCTTTCTGAGCGATTCCATCAGCCAGTACCTGGGCCATCTGCGCTGCCGTATGAAGGCGTCGAGACTTGATGCCTGTGGTCACTTCAGTGCAGGTGTATTTTATATCAGCGCCAGCATTTCCAGCGCCGATAAGATTGACCTGGTCTTCGGTTTTATCCGTATCATAGCGGTGATCTGACCCAAGCGCAGCCGATACAAACCCGCCGCGGACAGCTGCGCTACACGCAGCTTTAAGCTCCGCTACCTTCGCCTCTTTTGCGCGATCGAGCGCGATGCCGTCCGGAAGGGCTAAGAGCGCCTCAGCAGGAGGCTTCTCATTCAGTTTGGTGACTATGTGCTTACTGCCATCCGCTAGATAGTAAACTACCCCCCTATAATCGGGCACCAAAGACCAAGTTCCGTCAATAAAAACGGCGGCCTGATCTGCGGCTCGATCCGGAGGCGGTTCAGTAGTCGCATAGGCAGGGGGACGCATATACACATCCTCACCCGCCTTTTCTGTCTCCAATGGGTCTATTAAGGCGTGGGTTGATCCCAGGACCTCCCCTGTTGCACCACTGTAGTGATAATACGTATTCATGTGCCGGTTCCTTTAATATTTAATGCAGTACATCATCGAAATGTTTCTCGGCCTTGTCTCATCGCCCTTATCTACCATAAAGAATCGCAGTCCCTGTCCTCCACCATCAGATCTACCTGTTTGGTTATAACTCGACCAACCAGCATCTGGTAATACAACATTATTACCCCACTGGCTTGTCGCAGAACTCATTTGGGTCGGTACAGATACATTTGCAGACTCAGCCTGTGCGCTTGCAAATGCCCGGCCAACATCAGTCCCACGCCCGTTATCCCAACCACGGATAAACTCGCCACGAAGGTCCGGTAGGTTAAAAGTGCTGCTACCATTGCCCACGCCCCATATCGTGCCGATAACTGCAAATAAACCAGCATAGGTGGTGCGACTAACGGCCGCGCCGTTGCATTCAAAATAGCCTGACGGCGGGGTGCTGCCAGCAAACTGCGTGATCGAGCCAGCTTCTACCGGCGCGGAAGAAACCTCTACCCAGCCGCCCCAAACACCGGAGCCTCGCCTGCGAAACCAAACTCGCCTGGCCGCCACACCAGAAAACCCATACGCCATCTGAAAACTATACTCATCAGTATTGCTATGAACTCTTGTCTCGACAAAGTACCAACCGCTTCCAAGTGGAGTGCCTTTACTACCATCGTCGCCTATGTCATAAACGGAGTTGTGCAAAATAGTGTCGAGATGACCGCCATATGAGTCGTGTCGACGAGTGACACGATCAAACCCACTATAAGCCGCATTCCGCAGCGCATCAATCGCCTGCAGCAGCTGACCGTTGTCTGCCTTGTCTAGCGTATCGCCACTGCCCTCGATGACGCTGGCGATCTCTTCTTGCAGCGCATTCAGAATATCAGCGGTCACCGTAGTAGCCGGTGTCGGTATTTGAGGGTCGCCCTCGGTAAACTGGTTGTTATCGTGGCCTGGGCCATCAATGCGATGCATAGCTACGCTCCATATTGAAAGTTGACGTGGGTGTGGGCAGGCTTGAGCCGGGTAAGCGCGCACTCAAGCAGCGCATTACCCCAGTCGCGAAGCGGGTCACCGGCAACACCAGCGCCTGCGGAAAATGCAGTGATGGCGGTTGCGGCAGCATTGGACTGCCAGGCATAGGCCCAATCGCCATTCGTTATCGCATCACCGGCCTTGCTGCCTGCCACAAACGGGTCAAACTCGGTGATCGTGATGGTATAGCCAAGCGATTCAGCAAGGTCGATATAAAACCGCGGAGAAGACCCTCCCACACTGGTCACTTTGGCCGCCAGTGCAATCAGCCGCTCAGCGGTCGTGTCCGGCGTGCTGGTACAGGGGTCAGGCAAGCCGAATGCGCTTTCCCAGTCGCTCAGCATCTCGGCTGTAGTGCGCGGGTCAGCCTCTTCGACAAGGTCAAAGGCGCGGGCGTCCACACGGGCAAGCTCATCTGCAAAGGCATTTAACAGCCTGGTCAGAGCGGTATCGGCGGCCGTTGGCCAGGCCGCCCCATTGGGCAGCAGTTTCTGCAGCTGGCTCAGATAATCGGCGCTAGTCATGCCCATGTGATCGTACCCAATACGGCAATCTCACCCGTGCTGTGGGTGACATCTGCCACCGGCGCTGTCAGCAGATGATCGGTCTCACCCGCAGCCAGCGAAATCGCCTCGCGGATGTGAGAGACAAGAATAGCGCCGCCAGGCTCTGCCTCGCGCAAGAGCAGATCTTTAAGCTCGGCCTGGATGGCATCTTTCACGGCCTGCGTATTTGGTGAGAGGTTGCTGATCGTGAGGTTAAGGCTTACGGCAATTGGCGCCACCACGGTGATGCTGGCAGTAACTGGGCGCACTGTATCGATATGATCCTGCACCACCTGCACCTTGGCTGCATCCGGGATGATGGATGTCGGGTGGTCATCTACCACAAAGCGCACCACTACAGTGTTTAGCCCCGTCTCGTTGGGTGAGACCCAGACGCGGGTCACATCAGAAACTTCCAGCGCCCAGGCCTCATAGTCATGCTTCGCGCCGCCATGCGGTGGCTGCTGGATGCGCAGCAGCAGCCTGGCGCGCAGGCTGTCATCCGCCTCGGTATCCACCCCGCCGGTCAGGCCATTGGCATCGACCGTCGCCACGCCATCGACCCCAGCAATGGGTGTGGCCAGATTCAGCGTGCTGTTGGCGCTGGTATTTCCATCCGCGCCACCCAGGGAGGCCGTAACCGCGGCGGCCGCGCTGCCACCGGCAATAGTGACCTCGGCGTCGGTTGTAAACTCAGCCGCATCGGAGCGCTGCAGCAGCGTGCCAGCAGGGATCACGCTGCCATCCGTGCCGGTGAAGCTCACGCTGCCGGAAGCCGTTGCTGCGGCCTTGCGCGCTACGCCCCAGATCGACGACCACCGCTCCAGGTATTCTGCTTCTGCGGTATCCGGCATCAGCTGCAGCGCCAGCCACTCCAAAAAGCCGTACAGACCATGCACCACGCCTGCATGCACCCTGGCCAAAACACTAATATTCGAGCGGCGCAGGCGGGCATCCGTACCGGGCAGGCGGGTCTCGATATCACCTGCCGCGCGCTCGATCAGATCAGAGAGTGAGGGTCGGTTAAACGGCATTTAAATGCGCCTCCCAGGCGAATTGATAGCGGGCTGCGGGCTGCATGGGGCGGTCGATCTCTATCTCCAGCCCCAGCACTCCGCTGCGGACGATGCTGGCAGTAACCTGCACCGCACTGGCGATACCGTCTTCGACAAGCCAGGCCAGCGCCTCCTGCGCATATTCCTGCGCCTTCAGCACCACCGGTTGCAGCTGTTTTTCGCGACCTAGCAGCCAGAGCCGGGAGCCGATCAGATCACCCGGTATGTCGGTATAGGCATCACCCCAAAAGCCACGGCGATCACCTGTACCGTCCGGGACCAGATCATCATCCTCAGCCAGGCGATCCGTAAACAGCGAGATGATGACCGAGGTCGTCAGCCCATTCTCCGTAGCCAGGTCAGCACCCTGTTGCAGGATATCCGCACCCTCGTCAAAGCCGACCCAGACTGTGCGGATATCGCTCATGCGCAGCTCACCTTACTGGAGCCTTCTTCGATGGGCCACAGCCCGGCGCTGGAGCCTGCGCCGACATTGACGCGATCACCGATCCGGGCTACCCGAGGGCCACCCTCGGCGCCCAGGTGAACATCATCACTCTTGACCACCACCTTGGGGGCTTCGACCTCGATGCGGTCACGATAGAGCACCACCTTCTGGCCCTGGTCGTCATAAAGGGCCACCTCACCCTCGGCCAGCCCCGACAGGCGGTAGCGCCGGTCATCGCACTTGATCACCACGTAGTTATTTGACCGGCCACCCAGGGCCAGCACCACAGCCTGGGCCTCCTTGTGCGGCCGGGCTGTAAAGCCATACTCCTGCACCCGCAGCAGGTTGGCCACCTCTCCGGCCAGCACCTCTACCTGCATCTTCTGCAGGCCGGCATCATCCCTGGTCAGCTTGACCAGCGCCCGGCGGGCAAACTGGCTGTTCTGGCGGCGCAGGATTTGGAGCGGCCGTTTGATTTGAGTCATCACCAAACCCCCGCGTCAGCGCCAGAAGGTTCTGGCAGCTCGATCAGATCAAAGGCCTCTGGCGGCATCATGTTTAACTCCGTTGTAAACCCGTTTTTATCGTCCAGTAAAAAGGTGACGCTTGTGATGAGCATGCCGCCGCCGAGGTTGGCATAGCTATCCTCCACCTCGATGAGCTGATTGGGCTGCCACAGCTCATGACCGGCATGCCTCCAGCCCTGCACCGTATAGGTCGCCTGCCGGGACCGGCCCGCCGATACATTGCGCTGCCAGGTGGCGCGTTTTTTTGCCCCGGCGCGATCAATATCATCTTCGGCGATGATAACCAGCGGGCGATGCCGCTTTACGCCGGCATCCGTCACCGTGGCAGAGACACCCGTATCTCCCACGCCCCAGCCGTCCGCAGAGATCTGCTGCCCCTTGACCTTGATACTGGAAAACCGCTCTTTGTAGCCGTTATTGAACTGCCCGCGCTTGATGTTTTTCCCCAGCACCAGCTTGTCTGGCACTCGCCAGGCGCCAGCGCGGGCGATCACCAGCCCACCCTGACCATCGCTGACCAGCAGCACGGCGCGGATGCGCGCAGCAGTCTCCAGCACCTCGAAAACGGTTTCGCCCTCGTCTGATTTCAGGCGGTCGAATGCGCCGCCGTGGTCGGTCTCGGAGCGCACCGGGATGCCAAACGGCTCACAGAGCGCCTTTGCCCCGGCCAGCAGGTCTCGACCCGCCCACTGAAACGATGGCGCGGAGCAGTCCACCAGATCACCCGTACGGTCGCGCCCGATGATGCGGCGGCTGTGGCTGTCGGCATCATAATCACCTGGCGTATCATCCACCGCCCCGGTGATGACCGTCTTGCCATCAATCGAAATGCGGCACTGCGCGCCGGGATTAATCGGCCAGCGCACCCCTTGCTCAGACCATTTCTCAGTGAGCCCCAACTCAAACTGACCGGCGATCTGCTCAATGCCACGCTGGATACGGATGGACTTCCAGCCCCCGTAGCCCTGGCTGTTGATATGCAGTCTGACGTCAGGCATTTGCTAACCCTCCTCCCGCACGCCCTGTGCTCCGGAGGGTAAGACCATCCGTGGTCAAAACCTCCAATGTCTGGCCACCTGTCACAAACCCAGGGTGGCGTATGCGGTTACGGGCAACAATGTCACTCTCACGGGTCGCATCCTGATAAAGCCGGTGGGCAATCACCAGGGCAGGCTCCGTTGTTTTGGGTGTGTAGGAGAGGATGCGGGAGAGATCAGCCGCGCGAACCGCGATATCCTTGACCAGCGCAATACGCACCGCCTGCATGGCGCTATAGGCGGCATCCCCGGCCGCATCAAGATGCAGGTCGATGCCATCGGCAATCTCATCCCGAATGGCAATCGCCTGCCCGCGTGATTCATAGCTGATCTGACTGGCTACCCGCGCGGCCTCTACCAGCGCCGGGCGCTGTACCAGGTTAATAATTGCCGCCTGATTGGCGGCCTGCTGACGTCGGCTGGGCGTCGTCACAGAGACCGCCCTGACATCATCACCATGACCAAACAGCGCGCGGAGCATGCTCAACGCATTCGCAGGCCCATCGGCGACAGAGAGCACCCTGCCGATCAGGCTGCGCACCCGGTTGGCCAGAATGGCAGGCTGATAGATCAGATAGGTAAGATCCGCGCCCAGCTTTTCGATATCGGCAACAAAGCCGGTGATTTCTGAAGGGATCGTGGGCACCGCATCGCTGATGGCCGCAACGGCATCCAGCGCCCCCTGCACCAGGGCATTGGCCTCACCCAGAATGAATTCGGGCATGCCCTCTATCGAGAACACTGCCGCGAAATCTTCTTCAAAAACCCCTGCGCAGAGATCGGCCTTCTCATCGACAATGGCAGGCGTGTCGGGTTTGGTGTCGGGGAACTTGTTTTCACCCGACTCGACAAAGGTGATGCTGAACCGGGCCATGCCCCCCTCGCGGGAGGACTGCTTCAACCGGCAGGCAGTCACGCTGGCCCGCATCTGCCCGAAGTAGGGGTGTACCAGCGCCCCTGGGCCTGTCTGCTCAATGGCCGCCATCAACTTGTCGCGGGCAGCCATATATTTCGGGCCGATCACATAGGCCTCAATCGTAAACCGCCGCAGCTTGCGGCCCATATCCTCTATATAAGGTGTGTCCCGCAGTGGGTACTCATGCACCACCTGCCTGCGGCCAATCTCCACGCCGTCGACTCGGGTGTGGAAAGGTGTGCCGCGGAATGAGGCGCGTTGTAGTTGGTCGCGCCAGCTCATGCTAGACTTCCATGCTGATGGATTAAATCAACGGAGGATTTATGAGCACGCAAAAGAAAATTCTTGTTTGGGGGCTTGCTGTACCAGTTATCGCTGTTGCTGCCACCGTGGGTATCGTGTTTTTTGTAAGCTACATTCAATCGATTGATTTCAGCTGGATTCATTTTCCATCTATTGATACCGGCTGGTTTTATATTATTACCGCTGCTGGCGTCTACCTTATGCCATACCTCATTGCAGACCTTCGTGAGCATCATAATAAGGGCGCAATTTTTGTCCTTAACCTCCTGCTTGGATGGACTGCAATCGGTTGGGTCATAGCTTTGGTCTGGGCATTTACCGCTGTACGCAAAGACCTCGTACAGGAACAGTTTAAGAAGCAGTAATAGCATCATTGCATCACCACACCAACATCGGTATCTACATTTACATTTTTATTGCTGCTGCTGGTATCAGTGACACGTACCCGGCTTTCACTGTCGACCTTGATCGCCAGATCAATCTTGGTATTTGTAGCTACCGCCGCCTTTGCATTTTCATTACCAAAAAAGGCTAGTCCTTTTGCGATTGCCGCACCCAGTTTGTTTTGGAATTCTGTGCCTTTTATAAACTTGTCATTGATTAATGTGCCTACACCATAGCCTGCTGCACCAGAGGCCAATACACCAGCAGCAGGGCCTAAACCGCGCAGCAATTTAACGCCACGGGCAAACAGTGATGTCTTGGCTTTGTTTGGATATAGGTTATTCAAATAAGAGGGAGCAACCTCAGCTGCGGCATTCACCGCACCTTTGCCTAGGCCCAACCCTCTGCCCATGTTCATCAGCTTTCTGCCGCCAAATGCAGCCAAGGCACCGCCCGCAACCGTTGTGCCTATGGTTAGTGCCGTGTCTGTTCCTTTATTGCCTAGCTTATCCAGCAGATCAGCCATAGCCTGGATGGGGCCAGTCAACTTTGAATCTGCAAACTTCTGCCAGGAGGTATAAAGGCTCTGCATAGCCGCAGTTGCATCATTAGCAGCGCGGGTAGAGTCTTTCAGTATGGTTTCTCCATTGGCGTGCACATCCATGAACCGATCAAAACCTTCCACTTTGCCAGTGAGATTGAACTCAGTGATTGAGCTTCTGAAAGCACGCACTGCCTCAGCATCGAAAATTCTACCCAGGATGGTATTCTTACCTTTGGTCTTAATAACAATCTCTTCCATCAGTTCATTGATGGGGCGAAGCATTTCACGCCCCTCTTTGAGGGCTTTTTCATCAAAGACCTTGATACCACCCTTTTGCAGCATCTCTACTTTTTTGGGATCAGAGAGGGTGCGCAGCAGCGCCTCAAAAGCGGTGGCCGCTGTAGCCGATGTATCTGTACCCTTTTGAACCATCTGCAAGGCTGCCCCCATCTCCCGAATAGCGGGTATGCCCTTGCGACCCATAGCGGTATAGGCCGTTACAACACGGGCACCTTGAGTGGCTAGGTTTTGCAATGTGAAGGCTCCTCCTTTTCCCTGGGCTGTAAGAATATCCAGCGCTTCACGCACATCCTTGTTGCTGACAACACCCATCTTCTGAAATTCTGCAGATAGGCTCCCTATATCTTTGCCGGTCGCACCCGTGGCGCCAATGGCCAGTGCCAGGTTGTCCAAATTGTTTCGAGCGAATTCAAGATCACCTGTTTTTTCAACAATCTCTTCAACCGCAGCTGTCAGCTCAGAGGGGTCTATCCGAATATTAGGCATACGGGCTGTCTCAAAGATTTGCTCCTTGAGTTTGTTGATGTCCTCTTCAGTTTTATTGGCCTGAATACCCAACCGGGTAAACCGCCGCTCAAGGGTCATTACCCATTTGGCGGTTCCTATTGCAGCCGCACCCGACAATATAGCCGTATAGCGATTACCAAATTTATCCAGGGTACGGCCAAAGGCCGCAGTGGATCGACGCATCATCCGCATATCACGCTGTCCACGTTTGCTGAACTGGCGGATGCTGTTTTGGAATTGACGCGACCGCCGGACAAGGTTGCCGTGCAGATCCAACCGGATTGAGGTTGAAAACTCAGTCATCAAACTGTCTCATGGTGCGTATTAAGCGTGATAAAGGTAATGATCGGGTATGTTGCAGAGCGTCATTTGTCGCCCTGGCCACCTGTAGCGTTAATCTATCCAGCTGATCCATCAGCTCCATCATCTCGCCCCCGCTGGGCCACCCCCAGCGCCGCCTGGTCGAGGTTTTCGGCCTCAGCCATAAGCTGGTTCATATCATCAGGGCGTAAACGCCCCAGTTCCTTTAGTGCTGTCTCTTATACACAT